>DGUD01000103.1 GCA_002393865.1 Treponema sp. UBA4319 | reverse complement strand
AGCATCACCTGCTCCGGAACGCTCCTGGGCGGCTGCCTTGACGTGCTGGCGAATCTCTGCGGCACAAGGTTCGACTCCATGGAGGAATTCAACCGCGATGCAGACGGAGTGATATGGGTGCTGGAGGCCTGCGACGGGAATCCCATGGACATCAGGCGCGCGCTCTGGCACCTTGACGAATGCGGATGGTTCAGGAAGGCTCGGGGATTCCTTATCGGGCGGCCGCTCGCCGCGTTCCGGCAGGAGATGATGGGGGTGGACTGCTACAATGCGGTGACGGACATAGTGGAAAAATATCAGGTGCCCGTCATCATGGACGCGGACATAGGGCATATCGCCCCCGCGATGCCACTCATCATCGGCAGCCACGCCAGCGTGGCCGCCTGCGGGGACAATCTGGACATACGGATGGAATGCGTGTAGGCGCATAAAAAAGGACGCGCAGATTCCGGCAGGATTCCGCGCGTCCCCATGCACTGCGAGGCCTTAGCGCTCAGAATCTGATGCGCTTGTTCGTGCCCGCATAGTATTCCTTCCGGAGCCCTTTCACATGGTCATCCTTCAGGTAGTCGTCAAAGTCCATCATGCGGTCGATGATGCCCTTGGGCGTAATCTCTACGATGCGGTTCGCAATCGTGGAGATGAACTCGTGGTCATGGCTGGAGAAGAGCACGACACCGGGGAATTTCACAAGCCCCTCGTTCAGGCTCTCGATAGACTCCAAGTCAAGATGGTTCGTGGGGTCGTCCATGACAAGGACGTTCGCGCCGCTGAGCATCAGCTTTGAGAGCATGCAGCGAACCTTCTCGCCGCCGCTCAGCACCTTGACGGGCTTCAGGCTCTCATCGCCGGTAAAGAGCATACGCCCCAGGAAGCCGCGCACGTACGCGTCGTCCTGCTCGCGGGAATACTGCTTGAGCCAGTCCGTGATGGACAAATCGTTGTCAAAGTACTTGTTGTTGTCGCGCGCAAGATAGGCATGGGAGGTAGTCTGCCCCCAGTTGATGACGGCCCTGTCGCCAGCCTTCCGCTCGCCGGAGACGATGTCAAAGAAAGCTGTAATCGCATTGTGCTCCATGCCGACAAAAGCGATTTTCTCACCGGGGCGCACGGTTATGGAGAAATCATTGAGCAGCGGCAGGCCATCGGAATCCGCGGCGTCAAGATGCTCGGCGGTAAGGACAAAATTGCCTATCTCCCTGTCCGGCTGGAAATGCACGTACGGGAATTTCCTGCTTGTTACCGGCAGCTCCTCCAGCTCAAGCTTCTCCAGCACCTTCTTGCGGCTGGAAGCCTGCCCCGCCTTGGAGACATTGCTGGCAAAGCGCTGTATGAAGGTCTTGAGCTCGGCAATCTTGTCCTCGCGCTTCTTCTTCTCGTCCTTTGCCTGCTTCTGCATAATCTGGCTCATCTGGTACCAGAAGTCGTAGTTCCCCGTGAACTGCGTTATCTTGCCGTAATCGATATCGCAGATATAGGTGCAGATTGCGTTCAGGAAGTGGCGGTCATGGCTCACCACGATGACGCAGTTGGGAAAGTTGATGAGGAAGTCCTCAAGCCAGCTGATGCTCTCAAGGTCAAGACCGTTCGTCGGCTCGTCAAGGAGCAGCACGTCGGGGTTGCCGAAGAGCGCCTGCGCAAGCAGCACGCGGACTTTCTGGCTCTCGTCGAGCTCGCTCATCATCTTGTCGTGGAATTCCTCCTCCAGCCCCAGGCCGGAAAGCATCTGCTCTATCTGGTTCTCGGACTCGTAGCCGCCCAGCTCGCCGAATTCGGCCTCAAGCTCGCTGGCCCGTATGCCGTCTTCCTCGGAAAAATCCGGCTTCTCGTAGATGGCATCCTTCTCTTTGCTGATTTTATAGAGCTTGGGGTAGCCAATCATCACCGTCTCTTTGACGGAATAGCTGTCAAAGGCAAAGTGATCCTGCACGAGCTTGGCCATGCGCTCGCCGGGCGTCATGGATATCTCGCCAGCATCATGCTCCTGCTCGCCGGACAAAATCTTCAGGAAAGTGGATTTGCCGGCACCGTTCGCACCGATGATGCCGTAGCAGTTGCCCTTGATGAATTTCAGGTTCACGTCCTTGAACAGCGGCTTCTCGCTGAATTTCAAGCTTACATCAGATACCGTTATCACGTTGCCCCCCTCACTTATGACCGAACAGGGACTTTATCTTTGAGAACAGTCCTTTTTTCTCCGGCGCGCGCGCCGCTGCCTTGCGGGCAGGCTCAACATGCTTGCGCCCGCTGCCCCTGCGGGCATCCTGTGCGGATGGAGCGCGGCGCTGCTCGGAGGCACCGCCACGCCGCCTGCCCTGCCCGCTCTTCTTGCCGCTGCCCTTGCGCTGCTGCGGAGGAGCGTCGTTCCGCCCGGATTCCGGAGCCGGAGCCGCCGCCTTGCCGCCGAAGCGCTCCTTGTAGAGCTTCATGCGCTCTTCCGTGCTCATCGTGGCGAGCTTGGACTCCTCCTCCTCGTTGAAGACCCTGCGGTCGCGGCGGTACTCCCTGCCGGCCTCACGGTTGCGCTCGGAATAGCGCCCGCGCCCCCTGCCCCGCTCAGAGCGGCGGCGATCCCCATGGCCGCCCCCGTGGCTGCGCTCGTACTCTGCGGCACGGCGGCGCCCGAATTCGCTGCGGTCGTGGTATTCCTCGTGGTAGTTGTCAGTGCGGATGTATGTCCCGGCGGACTTGTCCTCAACAAAAAGCGCAGGGTCGGCGACGCTGGACGGGATGCTCTTGCCCACATAGCGCTCGATGGGCGGCAGGCTGTAGACATCCTGCTCCGAGCAGAAGGTATAGGCCTTGCCCGACTTGCCCGCGCGCGCGGTGCGTCCGATGCGGTGCACGTAGTTCTCCGCCTCGTTGGGGATGTCGTAATTGATGACCATCGCAAGGTCGTTCACATCGATACCGCGGGCGGCGACATCCGTCGCGACGAGGCACTTAACCTTGCCGGCCTTGAAGTCGTCCATAATCTGCTGGCGGATTTTCTGCGGCAGGTCGCCGATAAGGAACTGGCTCTCCACGCCGTTGAGCACGAGGCGCTTGGAGACGACCTCGCAGCTGCGCTTCGTGTTGCAGAAGATTATCAGGCTTTCCGGCGCATCCCTGCGGATAATGCCGAGCAGCAGCTTCATCTTCTCGTCGCTGGACACGTGCAGGAGCATCTGGTCAATCTCGTCCACCGTGATATGCTCCGCGTCGATGGTGATTTCCGCCGGATTGCGCGTGTACTCCCACGCAAGGTTCTTCACGTAGGAATTGAGCGTGGCGCTGAACAGCATGGTCTGCCGCTTCTCCGCGGCCGGCAGGAATTTGAGCAGCGTGCGCAGGTCGGGGTAGAAGCCCATGTCGAACATACGGTCTGCCTCGTCTATGACAAGGAACACGACGTCGTCCAGCTTCATCTGGTTACCCTCGTGCAGGTCAATCACACGACCCGGCGTGCCGATAAGGATGTCTACCCCCCGCTTGAGGGCGGCAATCTGCTTGTCATACCCGACACCACCGAAAAAACTCGCGCATCTGAGGGACGTATGCTGCACGAGCTTCTCCGCCTCCTCCTGCACCTGCACCGCGAGCTCGCGGGTCGGAACCATAATCAGGGCCTTTTTCCCGGCAACCTCCGCCCGCGACAAAAGCTCCTGCACGATGGAAACAAGGTATGCGGCCGTCTTGCCGGTACCTGTCTGCGACTGGACGTACAAATCGCGTCCTTCCAGGGAATTCTGCAAAACCTGTTCCTGAACCGGAGTACAGTCAACATAGCCGGAACTTTCGATTCCCTTCAACAAATCTTCATGTAAGGAGAACTCTGAGAATTTCATTTCCCCACCCTATAAAAATATATTGAACCAGTCCGGAAACCTGCTGGCTTCCGCACCGGCTTTGCATTTTCCAGGCCAACGCCTTGCAAAAATGCAGTTGTCTAAACCTGCTGCCCGGAGAACCGTAATCTCCGGACAGCTCTCTCATGAGCCGCCTCTGCGGCTTTTGCCGAAAAAAACATACGGCAGCCCTGGAGCCCTGCGCCATTCCTTGTGGCATCCAAAGAAGAAAGCCCGGCAAAACACAAGCTCCGTCCTATTTTACTATTTTTATGAAATAATGTATAGTAGACGAATGACACAGGAACAAAGCACAAAGGACAAGAACAGCTATCAGGCGGAGCTTTTTGCCAACCGCATCGCAAAGCAGTACCGCCAGCTCAGGAAATGGGCCCGCAGGAACAGAATCTCCTGCTACCGGCTCTACGACCGGGACATCCCGGAGATACCGCTGGCGCTTGACATATACACATTCCTGCCGGAGGGCATGGACTCCAAATACGAGGCCGCGAGGTTCCTCATGGAGGAGCAGTCGGCAATAAGCGCAAACGGCCCGCAGGCGCAGCAGGTTCTGGCGGGGGAGCTCGCCCGCAGCTACCTGCACCTCTATCTGTACGAGCGCCCCTACGACAAGCCGGAGGCGGAGGAAGAGGAGTGGCTCGCGTCCATGGCGGCCGCGGCGGCACAGGTGCTGTCAGTCCCGCCGGAGCACGTCATCACAAAAACACGGAAACGGCAGGCGGGCACAGAGGAAGGGAGAGCCGGCCAGTACGAGAAGATAGACAGCGGCAGGCACATTCGCGGCACCGTGCAGGAGCAGGGGCAGCTGTTCACCGTGAACCTGAGCGACTACCTCGACACGGGGCTCTTCCTTGACCACCGCCCGCTCCGCGCGGAAATCCGCAAAAGCTGCGCCGGTAAATCTGTACTCAACCTCTTCTGCTACACGGGAAGCTTCTCCGTGTACGCCGCGGAAGGCAAGGCCCGGCGCATAGAGAGCGTCGATATGAGCAGGACATACCTGGACTGGGCTAAGGACAATTTCATGCTCAACGATTTTAACGCGGACGACCAGAACAAATACATCTTTACCCGCCAGGACGCAATAGGCTTCCTGAACCAGAAGAACGCCGAGGCAGCAAACAGGGATGGAACGAACCGCTACGACATCATCATACTGGATCCGCCGACATTCAGCAACTCAAAGCGGACCGACAACACGCTGGACATAAACCGGGACTGGAGCGGGCTCGTGGAAAAATGCATGAACATCCTGAACCCGAAGGGGACGCTCTATTTCTCCACGAACAGCAGGCGGCTCCGCTTCGACGAGACGCTGCTCCCCCACAACGAGGACGGCAGCCCCCGCTGCACGGCAAAGGACATCACCGCACAGACAATCCCCGAAGACTTCCGCAACGCAAAAATCCACCGCACCTGGAAGCTTTCCCTCTAGCAGCAGGACAGGGCGCCGCATGCCCCCGATGGCAAAGTGCCGTGCGGCAAAAAGCCCCGCGGGCATAAAAAAATCCTCCTGCAAGAGACGCGCCCTTGCGGAGGAATACAGAGCCAGCTCCAGAAGCCGTTTAGTCCTGAGACTGACCCGATGAACCGACAGCCTCTGACCTTAGTCCTCGGTCGTCTTTGTCACGATGTTCTTGCGCTCGCGGACGATGTACTGCGTAAAGCCGTTCTTGTCAAGCTTGTCCTCGACGGCATCCACGTCGCCGGTCGCGATGTCGCGCAGCACCACGCGGGTGATGTTGCCGACCTTCTGGTATGCGACGTTCGTAAAGCCTGCCTGCATCAGGCGGCGGGCAAGGAGCTTCGCGTTGCCTTTGTCGGCAAAGGCGCCCAGCTGGATGTCCCAACGCTGGTCTTCCTCGCTTTTCGCGCTGGCGGCGATGAGCGTCCGCTCTATCTCCGCGTTCTCCTCGTCGGGACTCTGGACAATCTCAAGGGACACGCGCGCGGTACCGCTCGCCGTCATGCCCAGCTGCTGGGCGGCAGCCTTGGACAGGTCAATCTCCCTGTCCTCCACAAACGGACCGCGGTCGTTCACGCGGACGTTCACCGTCTTGCCGTTGTCAAGGTTCGTCACCTTCACGATGGTATTGAAGGGAAGCGTCTTATGGGCCGCGGTGAAGCCATACATATTGAAGGTCTCACCGCTCGCCGTCTTGCGCCCATTGAATTTATCCGCATAGTAGGATGCGACGACATCAGTCTTATACACATTCTGTGCGGAAACCGCAGAGACAATACCACACAACACACATATACAGAATAACTTGCTTGCTCTCATCATACTGATATTATCGGATGTAGTTTTTTTTTGTTAACAGAAAATAAAAAAAGAAAGAGCCTGCCCCAAAAGCAGCAGGCTCTCGGAACAGGCTCTTTTGCCCGGAACGGCTCGTCCCTGCAGGACAGCCCCGGTTATTTGCCTTCGGCAGGCTTTGCGGCGTCGGTCTTCATGCCGTAGCGCTTGTTGAAGCGGTCGATGCGACCCGCGGTATCGACAAGCTTCTGCTTGCCGGTGTAGAACGGGTGGCAGGCAGAACAAATTTCGACGTGGATGTCCTGCACCGTGGAACGGGTCTCGATGACATTACCGCACACGCAGGTAATCTTCGTCAGTTTGTAGTCCGGATGGATTCCCTTTTTCATACCAAATACTCCTGTGTTCTTGCCCGATAGTAAAGAAAGACCGGTCAGCGCGGCATTCCGCGCCCGTCTGCCGGAGCGGACGGCGTATACACTGATGACGGATGCCTCAATTATCTTACCGTTATCAATCAAATCACTATCACAAGACAATGTGATATTCTATTATAGCAAAAGCAGCAGCCTCAGTCAATAGACCTTAGCTGTCAAAGGCCGCCGCGCCGGGATTCATCGCGAGCAGGAAGGCCTCGTTATCCTTGGTTTTGCGCATCTTGTCCATGATGAACTCAATCATGGCGTCGTCCTCCATGTCGTTGAGCACCTTGCGGAGCACCCACATCTTCTGCAGCTCGTTGTCCGTCAGCAGCAGCTCCTCCTTGCGGGTGCCGGACTTCTTGATGTTGATTGCCGGGAACAGGCGCTTTTCGGCCAGCTTGCGGTCAAGGTCAATCTCGCTGTTGCCCGTGCCTTTGAATTCCTCGAATATGACCTCGTCCATGCGGCTGCCGGTCTCGATGAGCGCGGTAGAGATGATGGTGAGGCTGCCCCCCTCCTCCACGTTGCGGGCGGCACCAAAGAAGCGCTTGGGCTTATGCAGGGCGTTGGAGTCCACACCGCCGGACAGCACCTTGCCGGAAGTCGGCACAGTCTGGTTGTACGCGCGCGCAAGACGGGTTATGGAGTCAAGGAAAATCACGACGTCGCGTTTATGCTCGACAAGGCGCTTCGCCTTCTCCAGCACCATCTCGGCGACCTGCACATGCCGGGTCGCCTGCTCGTCGAACGTGGAGGACACGACCTCCGCGTCTATCGAGCGCTCCATCTCCGTCACTTCCTCAGGGCGCTCATCGATGAGCAGCACGATGATATAGGACTCAGGGTTGTTCTTCCTGATGGCGTTGGCGACCTTCTGCATGAGGATTGTCTTGCCGGCCTTGGGCGGAGCCACGATGAGCAGGCGCTGCCCCTTGCCGATGGGCACGAACAAATCGACTATGCGGGTGGAGAGCTCGGTGGAGATGGTCTCCAGATGGAATTTTTCCTTGGGGTACAGCGGCGTCAGATTCTCAAAAGGAATACGGGTCTGCGCCACGCGCGGCTCGTCAAAGTTGACGGTCTCTATGCGCAGCAGCGCGAAGAAGCGCTCACCTTCCTTGGGGCTGCGTATCTGCCCGTAGATGGTGTCGCCGGTCTTGAGGTTGAATAGCCGTATCTGGCTCGGCGAGATATAGATGTCGTCCGGCCCCGGCAGGTAGGAATTCTGCGGGCTGCGGAGGAAGCCGTAGCCGTCGGGATGAATCTCAAGGGCGCCGCTCGCAAAGATGATGCCGCCATGCTCCGTGTGCGCCTTGAGCGTCGTAAAAATCAAATCCTGCTTCTTCATGGGGGCAAGATCATCCGCCGTCATACCGTACTGCGTGGCGAGGTTCCTGATTTCCTGCATCCCCATCTTGGTAAGGTCGTTTATGGACAGGCGGGGTTTTGACTCGTATTCTTCGGGATTATCTATGCGCTGCGCGGCTTCCACCGCCTCAAGGCGGGACTGCGCGGAATGGTCGTAGGAACCGCTGTTGTAGCGGTTGCCGCCGTAGCGGCGGTTGTTGTAGCGGTTGCCGTAGCCGTTGTTGCCCCAGCGGCGGTTGTTCTCCCAATGCCGCTGCTGGCCGCCGTACTGCTGCTCGGTACGCTCGCCCTCACCGGATTCGGCGGGCTTTGCGGTGGCAGCGCCCTCCTGGGACTCGGCGCCCTCAGAAGGAGCGGCTGGGGCGGCGGAGCTTTCCGCGGCCTCCTCGAACGGGAGCGTGGGGGCGGCATCTCCGCCCTGCGTCCCGGCGGCATCTCCCGCCTTCTCTTCCTCTGTATTTTCTGCGTGGACGGCTTTCCGCACCACCCTGCGCCGCCGAACCTTAGGGGCAGCGCCTTCCGCCCCGGCACTCTCTTCAGGATTCTGCACGGAATCCGCAGCAGCATCCACAGGCATTCCGCCCTCAGTCTCAAAGACTTCCTGCTGAGCATCACCGTCAGTTTTAGACCCACGACGTTTTGTAAAGGCCATCGATTTTCTCCATTGAGTAAATTAAAAAGATTCTATATATCGCGTTAAAATCAATATCAAAAATGCTAAAAAAATCAGACGTTACGGGATAAAACGAATTCTCTTCTGCCTAATGAATCGACCTGTCTGGAAACCCGGCAGGCTTCCTCCAAGTCCGGCATTCCTTCAGGCTCACGCCTTGCAGAAATGCGTATACTAAAGCTGCTGCCCGAAAGAATTGAAGTCCTCGAACAGCTCTAATACTCTAATTTGTTTCATTATATATGCAAGACGCGTTTTTTGTCAAGGTCATAGGAACGGAAAAGCGAAGTTTTGCGGCAATCCGCCTGAGCATCCGCGCGGCAGCTCAGCGCGCGTCGTTCACTTTTTTGATGAGCGCATTCTTATATTCCGCGGAAGCCACGGAGAAGAGATCGACTTCCGGAGCATCCTCTATCATGGAGACCTCCCCCTCGAACTCGACGTTCTCGGCGATACGGATATTCGCAGTCCTTATATTGCCCCTCACGACACAGCCCTTGCACAGCTCCACGCGCTCGCTTCCCTCTATATCGCCCGTGACCCGCCCGGAGACGGTGACGGAGCGGGCAGTCATCCTGTCGACGGTACAGGACGCGGTGCTGCTCACCTCAAGGTTGCCGCCCGCCTGTATGGTGCCGTTGAACACACCGCTGATAATCAGGTTGTCCGTAAAACTGAGCACACCGTCAAATTCTGTCTCCGCGCCGAATTCCGTCACGTTACCACTATCGTTTGCCATGCGTTTATTCTACCTCATTTTCCGCGAGCTTTTCAACACCCCTGCGGCGCATTTTTATTATCCCGCAGACCACGAGCCACAGGAGCAGCACCAGCTCGCTCTGCGCGAGCCAGTCCCCGCAGAGCGAATACAGGGTCTCTTTGGGAGATACGGGAATCTCCATGCTGCCCGAAAGGCTGCATGCCACAAAGGGCGCCGCCTCCCTGACGACCCTGCCGCGGCTGTCGATAAAGCAGCTGGCGCCACTCGCCGTCGCCCTGACCATGGGGACACGGTTCTCCGCGCAGCGGAAGACCGCCATGGCAAGGTGCTGCCGCTGGCAGATTCCGGACTGCGCCCAGGAATCATTCGTCAGGTTCACAAAGCATTCCGCACCCGCCGCCACAAAGCGGCGGCAGAGCGAGCCAAAGCTGTCCTCAAAGCAGACCGGCGCCGCAAAACGCACGCCGCGGGCAGAAAAGACCACGGCGCTGCTCCCCGGCGACCACAGCTGCCCGTCCCCGCCGTCCACAAAGGGAATGTATTCGGCAAAGGGAACGAGATGCATCTTTGCGTAGACATCCGGCGCAGGCGGCACGAGCGGCCGTTCCCGGCGGTCAAAGACGAGCGCCGCATTGTAATCCGCCGTCGTTCCGTCCTCCAGCCCCACCCGGTGCTGGTTGCCGATGACAAAGCAGGCATCCAGCCTGGACAGGCGGCTCAGCATATCGACGACGATATTGTAGCGCTCAAAATCAATCCGGCGCTCATAATGGTAGACGACGGGAGGAACGACGGCGGTCTCCGGCCAGACGACAATCTGCGTGCCGGGGTCGGCGGCAAGCGCCTGCTCCGTCAGGGACAGCAGGGCGGACACGTCGGCACGGTAGGATTCCGGGCTATACCTGTCAGACCCCGGGTTATGCTGGATGCAGGCGACGGACACCAGCTTTACCGGGCGCTGCGGCAGCCGCCGCTCAGCAATAGAAAAGCCCCCTGCCAGCAGAAAAAATGCGAGCAGGACGCAGAGGGGCGGAAGCTGCGCGCGGACAAAAGCCGGGATGGCGGAACGCCGTACGGGGAGCGAGCGCAGCACGGAGCACGCTGCCGCTGCGGAAAAGGCGCAGAACGCAGAAGGAAGCCAGACGCCACCCAGGGACGCCGATGAGAGCATAAGCGGGGAGCGCCACTGCGTGTAGCCCAGTATGCCATAGCTGAAGCCCAAAAAACCGAGCGACTTGGCATACTCGTAGGCGCACCACACCAGCGCCATCGCATAGCTGCCCCGCAGCGGAAAAAGCCCGCTGAGCCAGCGCATCAGCACAAAGACAAGGGCTATCATGAAGGCAGTGGCGCCGACCGCCGCAAAAAAAGCGCGGGCATTGTACGGAAAGAGCCACCATGCATAAGAGGCATAGCATAAAAAACCATACAGAAAACCAAACGGAGCGACAAGAATACGAGGAGCCGCACGCACGGCACAAAAGACAGGGACAAGAGCCACAAAGCCCAGCAGGGCTACGCCATCCTTCCATATATAACCGGGATGCGCCGCCGCAAACAGAAACGCTCCGGCAAGGAGCAGAAGAAAGGAGGAACAGGAAGATTTCCAGAAAGTCCGGCTCATGTAACGGACGAGGATTCCGCCCCGGCTTCCACAGGAAGAGACCAGAGCGCTTTTTTCAGTTCCTGCCCCGAACGGAACGCCGCGACATAATGCGGCGCAACGGAAAGCTGTTCCCCAGTCTTGGGATTGCGGGCCTTTACCCGCCCCTTGCGGAGCCGAGGCTCAAATGTCCCGAATCCCCGGAGCTCAATCGTGTCCCCTTCCTTTAAGGATTCTTTAAGCTGAGAAAGAAGGCTTTCCACCACATCCTGTACGACACGCTTTTCACATTTTGTATTTTGGTACACCGCTTCAACTAAATCGTATTTTGTTATTTTCTTAGCAGACATCAATACACCTCGACAAAATTTGAAAAGTCGCCTATGCCGCTCCCGTCAGGCAGCGGCAGAACCACACGGAATCAGTTTGCAGCCGCCGCCGCGAACGTCACGTTGTACAGGTGTGCCATACGGCTCTTCTTGCGGGATGCCGCATTGCGCTTGATGACTCCCTTGCGGTATGCGTTATCAAGCTCTGACTGAACCTTCTTCAGCGCCTCCGCCGCAAGCTTCTGGTCTTTCTTCTGGACTGCCTCGACGAACTTCCTGATGAACGTGCGGCATTCAGACTTCACTGCTTTATTGTGAAGACGGCGGACCTCGCTCTCTTCATGTCTTTTTTCTGCAGATGTTTTCTTTACTGACAAAGGAATACCCCCAAACAAAAGTAAAAACTATAGGCTATTCTAACCAATAGGAAAATAATAGTCAAGTATATAAATGCTTACAATGCATTTATTTATATTCTTCCGGCATAAAAAAAGCTTCCCATCCGCAGGGAAGCCCTTCCTCGGCACGCATTGCCGACATTCCAAAACGGCTGCCCGGAGACGGGCGCCCGCAGCATCATTTGAAATCTTTGGGCCTGCGCTCCACGCGCTTGCACTTCTGGCACTCAGCGACATTCTTCAGCTTGCCCTTTTCAAATATTGTCTTCATGATAATCTCACCGCCGCATTCCTCGTGGATAAATTTCTGCGTCGCGACAGTCGTACGAGAGTTTTTACTGGCTCCAGCCATGACCTTCCTCCATGCTAAAACTAGAGAGGGAGTTTCAAAAGTCAGACGAGTTTTGAGACTCCTTCAAAATTCACCCCAAAAACCACAATAAAATGAGGTTTTTGTAAGCCAGGCTCAAAAAGCAACGACTTTTGAACCTGGCTCTATAGTCATTAGAATATACACAAATTCCGGCACCCCTGTCAAGAACCGTACGGCGGCAGGGGGAATTTTTTCCTTTCAGGGGCGGAAGGCGGCATCAGACCTCACAGGAGCCTTCCGGCAGCGCGCGCCAGGCATCCAGCTGCTCCTGGATGAGCGCGGGAGCCTCGGAAAGGATAGTCTTCTCCTGCTCCTTTGTGGCGGGGGCGTCGTAGACCTTGAGCACCTTGACGCGGTAGGCGCCTTTCTTGAGCCCCCTCATAACCTGCGTCAGGCCGGAGAGCTTCCAGCCGCCGTCAAGCGCGCAGACGACGACCGGCAGGTGCACGGTCTCCACAAGGCGGCGGAAACCCGCGGAATAGAAGGTACCGAGCCTGCCGTCCCTGCTGCGGGTCCCCTCGGGGAAAATCACCGGCACGACCGAGGCGTCGGCGGAGACCCGCTCCCCGAAGCGCGTCAGCGCGCGCATGGCATCGACGGGCTTGCCACGGCGGGGAATCATGCAGTGCCCCTGGCTGCGGAGCATCTTGCCCACCATGGGCACGGAATTCAGATTGTCCTTTGCGACGAAGCGGACTTTTTTCTCGGAGAAATAGTACAGGTACACCACGATGTCCAGCAGGCTCTGGTGGTTGGAGACGACAAGGAAGCGCTCCGGGAGCTGCCGCTTGCCCTCACGCTCGCCCAAAAAGCGGAAGCCCCGGTACAGGCGCAGTATGGCAAAGACGAGGCGGGCGCAGTACGACGTGATGAAGTCCGACCAGAAAAGCGCCCATGTATGGCTCAGCGGGTATGAAAGCGTCAGGAAGAACGTCGGGACTCCCACGCAGACAAGCAATATGACAAAAGTGATGATAGACATGGGAAAAGTATAGCGGAGATAGCAGCCCTTGTCCAGAACGAAAAAAGCCGGCGGGAGGAAGGGACGCCGCCTTCCGGGGAAAAACAGCCCCTTCCCTAGCTTTCCGGGGAAGCGGAGAAGAAGCGGCGCACGGCACGGAGGATGTCCTCCAGCGGATTGTACATGCGGCGCGTCATAGGCACGCTCGTGGTGAACTGCCTGCCGTAGGCCTTCTCCACGATGCGGCGGTCAAGCACCACGATGACACCCTTGTCGTCGCTGCGGCGCATAAGCCGCCCGAAGCCCTGTCTGAATTTGATGACGGCCTGCGGCACGCTCAGCTCCATGAACGACGAGCCGCCGCGCCGCTCCACCGCCTCGCTGCGGGCGGCAAAGACAGGATCCGTCGGAACCGAGAAGGGAAGCTTCACGATGATGACCTGGCTCAGGCTCTCGCCCGGCACATCGACCCCCTCCCAGAAGCTGTCGGTGGCAAAGAGCACGCTGGAGGTGTCCTCACGGAAACGGTCCAGCAGGCGGAAGCGGTCGTCGTCCCCCTGGCGCAGCAGCGTCATCCCCTCCGCGGCAAGCGCGGCGCGGGCGCTCGCGTAGCAGTGGCGCAGGCTGTCGTAGGAGGTGAACAGCACGAGCGTCCTTCCCCCCGCCGCAAGGATGAGCCGGGGAACGGTCTCCTCCACGTAGTCCTGGAAAGCAAAGCCGCTGTCCGGCATGGGCGCGTCGCGGGGAACGGCGAATATGGCGTTCGTGCGGTACGGGAACGGCGACTCAAAGACACCCTGGCTCAGCCGCTCCTCCTCCACGAAGGAGATGCCGGTGCGGCGCATCCAGTAGGAGAAGCTGGTGCCGGTGCGCAATGTCGCGCTCGTGCAGACGACGCAGCTCATCGGCTCAAAGACGCCCTCGTCCATCAGCGGCGCCACGTCCAGCGGCGTCTGCGTGAACTGCACGAAGTGCACGGGCGCATCCCCCTGCCGTTTCGGGGGCAGGCGGATCTTCTGCAGGTAGAAGACCCGGTCGTCATGCTCGTTCCACTCGCAGAAGCTGCGGCAGAGCACAATCATGTCCTCCAGCCTCCGGAGCACGCTCTTTGTCTCCCAGACGGAAGGTATGTCCCTGTCCTCCTCGCTGACGGTCTCAAGCACCTCCCTGACCATGCCGGTGAACGAGGCAAGGGCGGCGCGCAGCGCGTCCATCGCAGGGAACACGGCCTCAAAACGCTCCGCGGAGCCCGCGTGTATGCGCGCGGCCTGATCGTCCCCCAGCACCGACAGCCCGATCTCGTCCAGGCCGAGGAGCGCCGCCCTGACATCCTGCACGGCCGCACCCGCGCGATGCAGGAAATCCTCCGCGGTGGCGACGGCGGAGACCTGTACGAGGAAGCCTGCGACGGAGCCCCGGTAGGCGCGGTACAGCAGGTTGAGCTGCTTCGCAAGCTTGAAGCGGGTGATGGTCTCGCTGAAAAAGCTGGTGGCGCTGTCCTCTATGCCGTGCGCCTCGTCAAAGACGATGCGGCGGTAAGGCGGCAGCACGGCGGTATCATCGTAGCCCGCGCCGCCCATACGGCTCTCTATGTCGGCAAAGAGCAGGTGGTGGTTCACGACGACGATGCTGGCGTCCGCGGCGTCCTTGCGCACCCGCATCACGAAGCAGTCCTCCCTGAAAGGGCAGCGCATGCCCATGCAGGCGTCGCTCTCGCTGTTCACGCGGCCCCACACGCTCTCGTCCGGCATGAAGGAAAGGTCGCTGCGGCTGCCGGTGGGGCTGGTCTTTGCCCATGCGGCAATCCTGTCGAGCGTATCAGTGTCCGCGTCAAAGAGCTCGCGCTCGTTCCCCGCCTCCGCAAGGCGGCGCAGGCACACATAGTTCTGCCTGCCCTTCAGCAGCACCGCCTTCACCTCCCTGCCGATAATCCGCTGCGCGGCGGGGATATCCTTCTCCACCAGCTGCTGCTGGAGGTTTATCGTCCCCGTGGAGATGACGACGCGCTCTTTGTTCTGCAGCGCCCACAGCATCGCGGGGATAAGGTAGGCGTAGCTCTTGCCCGTGCCGGTGCCCGCCTCAAAGACGCCTACCCTGCCGCCGTTGAAGGCGCGGGCAATCTCCCGCAGCAGCGCTATCTGGCCGGGGCGCTCCTCAAAGCCCGGCGACAGGCGGGAGAGCGCGCCCCCCTCCGCAAGGAGTCCGGCCACGGCATCCTCATCCAGCGGCACAAGCTCCCTCGGCCGCACGGGCTCCACAACCACGTAGACCTCGGAGACGGCATTGTCCACGATATAGAAGCCGAGGGAGGAATCAGAGGAATGCGCGGCGACCGACTGATCCGCGCGGCTCGGCGAGAGGTTCCCGCCCGGATGGTTGTGGACAAGCACGTGCCCTTCCCGCGCCGCGCTCCGGTTCACGACGACAGAGTCCTCGTTGCCACGCGCGCCGACCTCGGCCTCGGCGACCAAGCCGTCCGCGCCGATACGCCCAACCCAGAACACCTCGTTGCCGCCGGCTTCTTCTACGTCGCGGCGCATCGATAAGAGGACTGACTGGGCAAAACGGGTACTGGCATCCATAGGCATTCTAGCAGGATTGTACCCGCCCGCCGCGGATTTTGCAAGACACGGGGGGACGACAGAGAAGCATGGCGACAAAGTGAACCGGCCCAAACTTCAGCCTGCCGCTGCATCAGAGGGATTCCCGGAATTGCGCCCCGGCAGCCTCTGTGAAACATTTCACAGAGGTAAAACAAATTTGTGCAAAAAATCACAGTAAGCGTTTTTTTTTGAAAAAAGGCGGTCAATTCACGCATTTTCGGCAGAATTCCGCTTAACAATAAGCAAAAACTGTTCTATAATAAATGATGATTGCCGTTGGCAGTCAGCGGAGCACTTTTCCTCCGTCCCCCCATTTTCAGTGGCTTATATCACAGGAGATACTTTTATGGCAAATAAAATTACCATCATCGGCGCCGGTCAGGTCGGCTCAACAATCGCATTCGCGCTCACAATCCAGCAGACTGCCTCAGAGATTGTGCTCATAGACATCGCGAAGGACCGGGCCATGGGCGAGGCCATGGACATCCGCCAGGGAACGCCGTTCATCGCCCCGGCAAACATACACGACGGCGACTACGCCGACGCCAAGGGCTCCGACATCGTGGTCATCACATCAGGCGTCGCCCGCAAGCCCGGACAGTCACGCCTTGAGCTCGCCCAGACCAATGTGGACATCATCAAATCAATCATCCCCCAGATTACGAAGGCTGCCCCCGACGCGCTCTACGTGCTCGTCGCGAACCCCGTCGATATCCTCACCTACCAGTTCGTCAAGACATCCGGCATTCCCGCCAGCCGCATCTTCGGCACCGGTACCATGCTGGACACCGCCCGCTTCCTCGCGCGCATCGCGGAGACCTATAAAGTCGCCCAGACCGACGTGCACGGCTATGTCTTCGGCGAGCACGGCGACTCATCCTTCGTGCCGTGGTCACTGGCAAGCATCGGCTCCATCCCCGTGGAAAAATACGCGGACTCATTCAAGGCAGAGAAGCTTCCGACCTTCGACAAGGCCGACGTGGAGGAATACATCCGCAAGTCCGGCGGCATCATCATCGCCGCAAAGAAATGCACGAACTACGGCATCGGCGCGACCACCGCGCATCTGTGCGCCGCAATCAGCCGCGACGTGGACTCCGTACTCACGGTATCTACGCTGCTCTCAGGAGAATACGGCATCAGCGATGTCTGTCTGAGCATCCCCGCCGTCGTCGGAAGAGGTGGCATCAAGGGGCTGCTTACCCCGCCGCTCCTGGACTCAGAAGTCGCCTCGCTCCGCCACAGCGCGGACTGCCTGAAGGACGTCATCAAAGCGGTCAAATTCTAAGCTGATGCGGCGCACGGCATGCTTCCGGCAAGAGGCATGCCGCCAGGCAGTATCCGGCCCGGACAGCTCACGGAAGGAGAGCTTTTCCGGGTTTCCCAGTTGCATATAAAACTCCAGGAGTACGCATAATTATGGAAAATTTCCGCATTGAACACGATTCCATGGGCGAAGTGAAGGTGCCCGCAGACAAGCTGTGGGGTGCCCAGACGGAGCGCAGCCATGAGAATTTCCTTATCGGCGTCGGCATCGAGACCATGCCGCGCGAAATCACAAAGGCTTTCGGCTACCTGAAGAAGGCCGCCGCGCTCGCGAACAACGAGCTGAAGCCGGAGAAAATGACGGCGGAGAAGAAGGACTGTATCTGCAAGGCCTGCGACGAGGTCATCTCCGGCGCGCTGAACGACAACTTCCCGCTGGTCGTGTGGCAGACTGGCAGCGGCACGCAGAGCAACATGAACACAAACGAGGTCATCGCGAACCGCGCGAACCAGATTGCCGGCAAAAAGCTCTGCCACCCCAACGACGACGTGAACATGAGCCAGTCCAGCAACGACACCTTCCCCACGGCGCTGCACATCGCCGCGACGGTGGAGATAGAAGACAAGCTGCTCCCTGCCATCGACCTGCTCGCAGGCACCTTCAGGCAGCTTGAGAAGGACAACGAGGGCATCGTCAAATCAGGCAGGACGCACCTGCAGGACGCAGTGCCCATCAAATTCAGCCAGGAAATCTCCGGCTGGCGCACAAGCCTTGAGCGCGACCGGGAGATGATAGTCTCCACGCTGCCCTACCTCAAGCAGCTGGCGCTCGGCGGCACCGCCGTCGGCACCGGTCTGAACGCGCCCAAAGGCTTCGACGTGCTGGTGGCCAAGAAAGTCTCCGAGCTGACGGGCAAGGATTTCATCACCGCCCCCAACAAATTCCACGCACTCTCAAGCAAGGACGAGGTAGCCTTCGCGCACGGCGCGCTCAAGGCGCTCGCCGCCGACCTGATGAAAATCGCGAACGACGTACGCTGGCTGGCATCCGGCCCGCGCGACGGCCTCGGCGAAATCCGCATCCCGGAGAACGAGCCGGGCTCGTCCATCATGCCGGGCAAGGTGAACCCGACCCAGTGCGAGGCGATGACGATGGTCGCCGTGCAGGTCATGGGCAACGACACGGCGGTCGGTGTGGCGGCCTCCCAGGGCAACTTCGAGCTGAACGTGTTCATGCCGGTCATCGCCTACAACTTCCTGCAGTCGGTGCGCCTGCTCGCGGAGGTCATGGTGAGCTTCAACAAGAACTGCGCGGTCGGCATCAAGGCCGACAAGGAGAAGATGCACTTCAACCTGCACAACTCCCTGATGCTCGTCACGGCGCTGAACCCCTACATCGGCTATGAGAACGCGGCAAAGACATCCCATCTGGCATACGAGAAGAACATCTCCCTCAAGGAGGCCTGCGTACAGCTCGGTTTCCTGACGGCGGAGAAGTTCGACGAGGTATTCCATCCGGAGCAGATGGCGTAGGCCGGCGAAAGGTCTGCGGCAGGTGTGGCGCTTTCCGCAGGTCTGGCCAAAGGGATTCCCGCTTTGAGGAGAATGGCGGGTGTTCCGGTAAAAAGCAATATATTGTGGCTGTGTATTATGTCCTTATGCGTAATACACAAGTATTACATATGAGGATGTATAGAATGGAACACATCACCTATTCGTACTTTCCCGGATGCACTCTCAAGAACAAGGCGAAAGCCCTGGATATCTATGCGCGCGCATCTGCGGAAGCATTAGGTTTCACTCTCAAGGAAATCCCCGACTGGCAGTGCTGCGGAGGCACATATCCTCTCGCAAAGGACGAGATTGCGACAAAGCTCTCTTCCGTCCGGGCACTGGCGGACGCACGGGACGCAGGTGAAACATTAGTTACAATCTGTTCAGCATGCCACAACGTCATCAAGCAGGTGAACGACGACATGCAGAACGACGAGAATGTCATCCTGAAGGTCAACAATTACCTCAAGCAGGACGGCATCCAGTATAACGGGGAGACGAAAGTCCTCCACTACCTTGAGGTGCTCCGTGACGTGGTCGGCTGGGCAAACGTAAAGAAGGCGGTCAAGAAGCCTTTCACCGGCAAGAAAATCGGCGCCTACTACGGCTGCCTCCTGCTCCGCCCCGGCAAGGTGCTCCAGTTCGACGACCCGGAAAATCCGCAGATTCTCGAAGACTTCATCAAGGCCATCGGCGGCACGCCCGTCATCTATTCGCTGCGCAATGAGTGCTGCGGCGCATACACGATGTTCGATGACAAGGCTATCCCGGAGACCCGCGCGCAGAAAATCCTTGCGAACGCACAGGATATGGGCGCAGACTTCCTTGTCACCAGCTGCCCGCTCTGCCGCTACAACCTCATCAAGAACAAAGGCGAAAGCAAGCTTGATGTCATGTACTTCACCGAGCTGCTCGCAGAGGCGCTCGGCGTAAAGGAGGGTGCAGATGCTTAAGAGTGAAATCGAGGAAACCCGCAGCCAGATTCTTTCCATCAGCGGCGTCAACCCCAAGAAGTGCATGGTCTGCGGCAAATGCTCCGGCACATGCCCCAACTATGACGAGATGGAATACCATCCGCATCAGTTTGTGCAGATGGTGGAGAACGGCGAGATTGAGCCGCTCCTTGAGACCACGTCCATCTACAAATGCCTCTCCTGCTTTGCCTGCCTTGAGCGCTGCCCGCGCCAGGTGGAGCCGGCAAAACTCATCGAGGCAGTCCGCATGGTCGTCGAGCGCAAGCGCGGCCCGCAGCACCTTGAGCCGGAAGCAGTTCCCGGCTATCTGGACAGCGACATGCCGCAGCAGGCGATTGTCAGCGCGTTCAGGAAGTACCGTAAGTAAGGAGTGACATATGGAAAGAATTGGTGTTTTCGTGTGCCACTGCGGCACGAATATTGCTGGTACTGTAGACGTGGCAAAGGTCGCCGAGGAGCTCGGCAAGCAGCCGGGTGTCGTCTATTCCACGCACTATACCTACATGTGCTCTTCTGCCGGACAGAAGATGATAGAAGACCATATCAAGGACGACAAGCTCACTGGCGTGGTGCTCTGCTCCTGTTCCCCCCGCATGCACGAGAAGACATTCCGTGGCTGCGCCGAGCGCGCAGGGCTGAACCCCTATAAGGTCGAGGTCGCGAACATCCGCGAGCAGGACTCCTGGGTCACAAAGGACATCCCGACTGCGACGGAAAAGGCAATTGCGCTCGGCAAAGCCGCCATCGCAAAGACAATCCTTGACACACCGCTCACCCCTGGCGAGACAGCCGTCACAAAACGCGCGCTCGTCATCGGCGGCGGCATCGCAGGTATCACCGCGGCTCTTGACATCGCCGATGCGGGCTTCCCCGTCGATATCGTCGAGAAGGACTTCACGGTCGGCGGAAAGATGGCCAAGCTTGACAAGACATTCCCGACCTTGGACTGCGCCTCTTGTATCGTCACCCCGAAGATGACGGAAGTGAGCCAGAACCCCAATATCCGCATACTCTCCTATTCAGAGGTCTGCGGAGTGCGCGGCTACATCGGGAACTTTGAGATTGACATCAAGCGCCACCCGCGCTACGTTGACGAGACGAAATGCACGGGATGCGGCGCCTGTATCGAAAAGTGCCCCAACAAGAAGGTTCCGAACGCATTCAACCTGAACCTGAACATGCGCAAGGCCATCGACATTCCCTTTGCGCAGGCTGTTCCGAAAGTCGCGAACATCGACGCGAACTACTGCCTGCACATGAAGGGACTTGCAAACGGCA
>DGUD01000121.1 GCA_002393865.1 Treponema sp. UBA4319 | reverse complement strand
ATCAGCACAATCATTAAAATATCGCACAGGTTATGCTTCTTGCATCTGTCAATTCTGAAATCTTTTATAGTCATCAGTGATTCTTTCAATGTCATTTTTTCCACCCTAAAGAATTCTAATGCTTTTAGGAATTTTTAAATACTATATTTTGTTATGTATTTATTTTAGAAGTCTTTATAATGCGTTTGCCCTGCTTTCATCCCCGCACCCACTTGAAAAAAAAAAGGCAAAACTCTAGAATAATTCCTGTATGAAAGAAACCCTGATAGAAGAATTTGTAAGCAAAGACTCGATGCAGGCATTGCAAGATTTGTTGGCAGCGTCTGAGGACGGGGATGCCGTCAAGGCCTCCGTCGTGCTTGCAGGGGCATTCGGAGCGGGAACCGGTTTTGACACCATTGCCGATACCGCTGCGGACGGAGAGAAAAAGCTTATATCAAGCTTCCATAGCAATCTTATGCTGCTTATCCAGAAGACGTGGGTGGAAAAATCCGACGAGGATTTAAAAGCCCAGGTTCTGTATCATCTTGAGGAATTTACCAAGGAATTGAGCGACAAGGCGTATACCGCCGCATACCCGCAATTCTTCAGCATAGTTGATGATGTCGTATACCTCATGTTCGGCATGCAGACAAAGACAAAGGAATTTGGGGAATATGCGCTGCGCATTGACCCGGAATTCGGCATTTTCTGGTGGTACATGAAAAGCCTGCCTCGCGATGCCGTCTGGTCTCCGGGAAAGACGCGCGTCAGTATTCTGCTGGGCATGTATTTTCTGGCAAATTATTAGGCCTGTCCGGAAAGCATTTGCTTTTCTCTCTGGGCTTGCATTTTTTCATGCAGCTCTCATGAGCACGTTTCAGAGCTTGTCTGACTTTTGAAACGGCTTTTCATATAAAAAACTGGAGGCTTGCTTCTTATGGATATCGATGCAGTATGTGCTGATTTGAGGAAAGGGGCAGGCGTCCTTGCCCTCCGTTCCGCCGCCCAGAAGAATCACGCGCTTTCTTGCGTTGCGCAGTCGATTCGGAAGAATGAGGCCGCTATCCTTGCGGCAAACGAGGAGGATGTGAGCGCCGCCCGCAAAAAAGGCGTAAGCGAGGCGCTTGTGGAGCGGCTTGCGCTCGATGAAAAGAAATTTCAGTCCATTCTGGACAGTATGGATATTATCATAAATCAGGGCGACCCCGTGGGCGAGGAAGTCGCCGGATGGATGACACCGGACGGAATGCAAATCCGGCAGGTGCGGGTGCCGCTCGGTGTCGTCGCGATTATCTATGAATCGCGCCCCAATGTCACTATCGATGCATTTTCCCTTGCGTACAAGAGCGGCAACGCGATATTGCTGCGGGGCTCTTCATCTGCGCTCCGCTCAAACAAGGCGCTGCTTGCGGCTATACAGGAAGGTCTCGCTGATGTGGGGAGCGACGGCGTGCGCAATGCGGTGCATCTGTGCGAGAGCACCGACCACGACGACGTCATGCAGATTCTGAGCGCCGTCGGCAAAATCGACGTGGTGCTGCCCCGCGGTTCTTCCCGGCTCATAAATGCGGTTGTCGCAAACGCGCAGGTGCCGGTCATCCAGACGGGAGCAGGCGTCTGCCACCTGTACGTGGATGAGGAGGCGGATTTGTCTATGGCAGCCTCCATTGCGGGCAATGCAAAGCTGCAGCGCCCCGGAGCCTGCAATGCCATAGAGACCATACTGGTGAACAAGCGTGTCGCCTGCGAATTCCTGCCGCTGCTTGCAAAGGAGCTGGGCGGAAAAGCGCAGCTGCGTGCCGATGAAATCTGCTACCCGGTGCTTGAGGCTGCCCTCAAGAAGAGCGGCGTGCTTGAGCGCCATGCCGACGCCCTTATCCGCGCCAAAAAAGAAGATTTCGGCTTTGAATTCCTGGACTTTGTCCTTGCGGTAAAAGCGGTCGATTCCGTCGAAGAGGCGATTGCCTTTATCAACGCTCACAATACCAAGCACAGCGAGGCAATCATTACCAACAACCGCCGCCACGCAAGGATGTTCCAGGCGCAGGTCGATGCGGCCTGCGTGTATGTGAATGCGAGCACCCGCTTTACCGACGGCGGGGAATTCGGTTTTGGCGCGGAGCTGGGTATCAGCACGCAGAAGCTGCATGCCCGTGGGCCGATGGGCATAAAGGCTTTGACGACGACGAAATTCCTTATAGACGGGGATGGGCAGATACGATGACGATACAGGAAATTATCCGGAATTCCAGAAAAATCGTGATAAAGATAGGCAGTAACACGCTCGCCCAAAAAGACGGCACGGTGAATGTCGCGTACATGGAGCAATTTGCCGCCTCCTGCGCCAGCCTGATTGCCAAAGGCAAGCAGGTGATTGTGGTCTCTTCTGGCGCGCAGGTCGCGGGGCTTTCTACCATAAAGGGCTGGGCGCACAAGCGGGATGTCCACTACCGGCAGGCGCTGTGCGCCATCGGTCAGGTGGAGCTGATGGACAGGTGGCGCAGCGCTTTTGGCACGCAGGGCATTCATGTGGCGCAGCTCCTGCTGACCAAAGAAGACTTTGAGGATGACCACCGTACGCTGAATATCCGGAACACGATGTTCACGCTGGTGGACGAGAACGTGGTGCCTATCATCAATGAGAACGACTCCGTTGCCTTTGACGAAATCCGTATCGGAGACAATGACAATCTGAGCGCCCTCACCGCAATTTTGTGGAGCGCCGATCTGCTCATCCTCTTCAGCGATATTGACGGTATATACACGGACAATCCCAAGGTGAACCCGGATGCCCGCTTTGTGGAGAGCGTCACTGACATTGCCGCCCTGCGCCGGGATATCACTATCGGCAGCACCAGCAGCTTTGGAACTGGCGGTATCGAGACAAAAATTCAGGCTGCGGAAAAAACGACGGCGTCCGGGATTCCGCTTGTCCTGTCTAACGGGGGGAACGGGGATGCCCTGCTCGCCTTGGCGGACGGCAGCCAGCGGGGCACGCTGTTCATGGCGGATGAGCGTTCGCTGTTCCGCGCGATTACGGGAAATGCGTAGCAGTTCATACGGTGTCATACTGCGGGAGGCGCTCTATGCGGGTTTGCGATAAGGATATTTCAATCGGATGTATTGGCTGCGGAACGATGGGCGGGGCTGTCATAAAAGCCATCGCGCGGCAGTTCGGGACGGACGGCGTCTGTGTGAGCGCGGCTCATTTTGACCGTGCCCGGCGTTTTGCCGACGGTATCGGCGTTGCCGCCGAGGAATCTAACCTGGCGCTCGCGGAGCGCTCTGACTGCATTTTCCTTGCCGTCAAACCCGCATACATAAAGGATGTCCTGCAGGAAATCCGTCCGGCCTTTAGCCGGCAGAAGCTTGTCGTTTCCATGGCAGCCGGGCTCACGCTGTCTACGCTCCACGAATCCTGCCGGCCGAGCGAGCTTTCTGCTCCCGACGCAGCTTTTGTGATGCCCCATCTGATGCGCATCATGCCGAATCTTCCCGCCACGTTCGGGGAATCCATGACGGCTCTGTGCGCTGCGTCTTCCGTCACGGAGGATGAGCTCTGCATGGTAAAGGCTCTGCTTGCTGCAGCCGGAAAGGTGGAGCATGTGCCGGAAAAGCTTATGGACGGAGTGACGGCGGTAAGCGGCAGCGGCCCGGCGTATGCGTTCATGTTTATAGAGGCGCTTGCGGATGCTGCCGTCAAATTTGGTATGCCGCGCAAGCAGGCCTATGTGTATGCGGCACAGACGCTCAAGGGCGCTGCTGTCATGGCGCTGGAGGACGGCCGTTCTCCTGCCGAGCTGAAAGACGCGGTGTGCTCGCCTGCCGGTACGACTATCGATGCCGTTGTCTCGCTGGAGCGTCATGGCTTCCGCAGCGCCGTCATTGAGGCTGCCGTCGCGGCATTCAACAAATCCGTGGAGCTTGGCCGCCGCTAGGCATGTCCGTTTTGCTTTCCGCAGGGGGAAGGTCGCTTTTGTTGCCTGGTGGCATTTTTCTGCGGCGCTGACAAGGCGCTCCTTGATGAGCGGCGCCAGCTCTTCGGCTATTCCGCGTGCTACGCTGACGAATGCATCCCCTCCTGTCCTGCCGATGATGTCATGCCCGCGGAATACGCTCTTCAGCATGGCTCCCATCGTGATAATAGCGAGGCCGCATGCACTTGGATTCCGTACGGGGCAATACGGAGTGCTTGCAAAAAGTCCGCAAACGCATTACGATTATCTATGGAACATATCTCGCTAATACTTTCTGACCTTGACGGAACCTTGTTCCGCAACGACAAATCGATATCGCCCTTTACCAAAAACATCATAGCTGCAGCCCAGAAAAAAGGAATCCTCTTTGGCATATCGACTTCCCGCGCGCTGGTAAACGCGGAAAAATTCCTTGATGGCATTGCTGCCGATATCCTCATCTCCAATGGTGGCGGAATGGTGCGCGTGGACGGCAAACAAATCTATACCTGTGCGTTTTCCGCAGAAGAGACGCGCGTCCTCATCCGGTCTGTGTTCGCGGTCTTGGGGAGCAACGCGGTGATTTCCGTTGACAACGAGCATGGCCTGTATTCAAACTCAAAGGAAGAGCTCGGCGACAAATTCTGGACGTTCTCCGATTTTTCCGCTTTTGATGAGGGCGCCATGAAGCTGTGCATCCAGACGCTCGACAAGGAGGCGGTCGTAAAAATCGCATCGAGCATCGGCCTTGATGCCATTGATTTGCTGCCGTTTTCCGATATTCCGTGGTACAAGCTCAGCAAAAAGAATGCGACGAAGGAATGCGCCATTCAGGCTTTGTGCGATTACCTGAAGCTGCCGGCCGACGAGCTTGTGGCTTTTGGCGACGATTTTAACGATATCGGTATGCTGCGCTTCTGCGGCACGGGTATTGCGACCGCAAATGCAATCGATGAGGTAAAGCAGGTTGCGGATGCAGTCTGCGGCTCAAACGAGGATGACGGAGTAGCAAAGTGGATTGAGCGGCATGTTTTGCGGGCGGAATCTTAAGCGGGGGGGCCGCAGATGCCCCTGCCATGCCGCATTGCGCGGCAGCCCGGCTAGAACACGATGCGGGTGCTGAACGAGCTGGACAGGATATTGTTGAGAGGATCGTAGCAGAGCCCGGTCGTAAGGTAGAATGCGGCTAGCTCCAGCCCCAGACCGCCATATATGTTCAGCTTTGGGTTTTCGAACAGCTTGGACGTGTCCGAGCCTTTGAACTTTGCCGGCAGGATATTATAGCGTATGGCATCCCGTATCAGGGAATTGTCCTCCGCATCAAGGATTTTGTCCCACTGGACATTCGCGTTCCAGTCAAAGGTGGAATGGCTCAGCATACCCCGCAGGCCGATATAGGGCACGAGCACATGGAATTTGTAGGAAGCCTGCGCGCTCAGGAACGCCGTCAGCGTGCTGAATTTGACCGCGGCCTGCGCCTCGTCGCCGTCTATCGCGATGCCGGATCTTGTGTAGTAGACCCCGGCGCCGCCAGATGCCGTGAGATGGGTCTTTTTGCTGTTGTAAAAGGCATAGCGCAGGTCGCCGCCGATGCTCAGGTAATCAAAACTCACCGGGCTGATGGCATCGCGCAGCATACCGATTTTTGATGTGTCAAGCATGCTGAACGCGACGCCGAAATCCATCGGGAGCACAAAGCCGCACACGCGCGCATCAAGCGCGAGCGTCGGCAGGAAGACGGGGCCGATGCTCAGCTTGTCCATGCCGAACCAGTTTGACAGCCCGCCCAGCACGTCAAGGCTGAACGCCGTGAGGCCTACGTTCAGCCCGCCGCCGGCAATCTTATATTTGTCCGGCCGCGCGGAGGAGATGAGCGAATCAGCCCAGACATTCTGCTGCGCCTGGGAATTGGGGATTACCTTGTCGAACTGTCCGCCAACATCCAGAATCCCTTCCAGCAGCGAATTGTACAATGACTCGGAATGCAGCGCGTCGTACTGCTTGCAGATGGCCTCGCTGATATTCGTCAGGCTTGCCTGCGTGACGTTGCTGTCCTGCAGTGCCTGCTCGATGGAAGCCTTGTTGTCTTCGATGAGCGGAATCAAATCTTCCGGAATCTCTGCGCTCAGGTTTCCGCTGCTGCCCCTGAACACGACTGTCTTTGTGGGCACGGCGGATGCGCTTGTGAGCATCCCGAAGCCCAGCAGCATTGCTATTGCCAGAAAACGCAGCCTTCTCATAGTTCCTCCGTGCAGATGCTTCCCTGATGTTTCCTCAAGCACAAATCCTGCCGGCGCACGCGCCGTTCTGCCGTCCGCCCCGGCATTCCGCTTTTCCGGGCTCATCTGCCGAAGCGTTTCAGACGGACGGATGTTGAGCCGGCCCTATTGTAGCACAAAGCAGAAAATGTGGACAAGGGGAAGCGTTTGCGGCAATAATATCAAAAAAAAATGATAAACACCTAAAAAAATGAGAAATTACTTGCTTTTTTTCTGAATCCGCCAGATAATAGAAGGAACTTGCAGGAGAAAAGCATGACAAAGGAAACAATCGCAGCGGAAATCGCCGCCGGGAAGGCGGTGCTCGGTATTGAATTCGGCTCCACACGCATCAAGGCGGTGCTCATCGACTCGGAGAACGAGCCGGTGGCGGGAGGTGCCTTTGACTGGGAGAATTCCCTTGTGGACGGCATCTGGACGTATTCCCTTGAAGAGATACACAACGGCATATCCACAGCCTTTGCGGAGCTGAAGAAGGATGTGCAGTCAAAATACGGCGTAAAACTCACGAAATTGCGTTCCCTCGGCATAAGCGCCATGATGCACGGCTACCTTGCGTTCGGCAAGGACGGGACGCTGCTGGTGCCGTTCCGCACGTGGCGCAATACAATCACCGGGGAGGCGTCGCAGAAGCTTTCCGCGCTCTTCGGCTACCCCATCCCTGAGCGCTGGAGCATCGCGCACCTCTATCAGGCTGTGCTCAAGGGCGAGCCGCACGTAAAAGACATCGCGTTCTTTACGACGCTTGCAGGCTACGCGCACTGGATGCTTACGGGCAGAAAAGTGCTCGGTGTCGGCGATGCATCCGGCATGTTCCCGCTTGATGCCGGTACCGGCAGTTACGACAAGTCGATGATTCAGCAGTTCGACAAGCTGGTGGTGCCCTATGCCTTCCCGTGGAAGCTGGAGGAGCTGCTGCCGGAATGTCTGCCCGCGGGTGCCGATGCCGGCACGCTGACTGCGGAAGGCGCGCGCTGGCTTGACCCTGAGGGCACGCTTGAGCCGGGTACCCCGCTCGCTCCGCCGGAAGGGGATGCAGGCACCGGCATGGTCGCCACAAATTCCGTGGCCCCGCGTACCGGCAATGTTTCCGCGGGCACTTCGGTATTCGCGATGATTGTGCTTGAGAAGGCGCTGTCTAAGGCGTACAGCGGCCTCATCGACATCGTGGCGACGCCGGACGGCAGACCGGCCGCAATGGCCCATGCCAACAACTGTACTGGAGAATATGACAAATGGATAAAGCTCTTTGGTGAGGCCGCCGGGCTGCTCGGCGCGCAGTTCAGCAAGGGACAGCTGTACGATAAACTTCTTTGCGAAGCCATGAAGGGCGACAAGGACTGCGGCGGGCTTATTCCCTACAACTACATCTCCGGTGAAAGCATGACCGGCTTTGCTTCCGGGCGCCCCCTCTTTGTGCGTACGCAGAACGCTTCCTTCACGCTGGCGAATTTTATGCGCGCCCAGCTGTTTACTGCGCTCGGCGCCCTGCGCACCGGCATGGACATTCTTTTTGACAAAGAGCATGTGCGCCTTGACCGGCTGACCGGCCACGGCGGCTTCTTCAAGACTGAAGGCGTCGGGCTCCCCATTATGGCAGCCGCGATGCATACGCCGGTCTCCGCGCTGAGCACGGCTGGGGAAGGCGGCCCGTGGGGAATGGCGTTGCTTGCTGCGTACCGCACGGACGGCAACGGCAAGGAGCTTGCCGCATGGTTGCAGGAGCGTGTCTTTGCGAGCGCCAAGGTGCAGACCGTTGCGCCGCAGCAGGAAGACATCGACGGTTTCAACCGCTTCTTTGCGAATTACACGAAGGCGCTTGCCGTGGAGCGCGCCGCCGTGGAGAACGTGGACTAAAGGAGGCTGCATAATGGCTGGCAAATATCAGGATATAAAGGAACAGGCGTACAAGGCGAACATGCAGATACCGGAGCAGCACCTTGCGCTCTATACGTGGGGCAATGTCTCCGCGTTTGATAAGGCGGCGGGCGTATTCGCCATCAAGCCGAGCGGGGTACCGTATCCGGAGCTGACGGTGGACAGCATGGTCATCGTCGATCTTGACGGCAAGGTCGTGGAAGGCACATTCCGCCCGTCCAGCGATACGCCGACCCATGCCGTGCTGTACCGGGAATTCGCCGTGAACGATGGCGCTGACATCAACGGTATCATACATACGCATTCAACCTACGCCGTCAGCTGGGCGCAGGCGCTGCGTCCCGTTCCGCTTTTCGGGACTACACACGCCGACCACATCCAGACGGAAGTGCCGTGCACGCCCTACCTTTCGGAGGAAGCGGTAAAGAATGATTATGAGAAGGAGACCGGGAATCTTATCGTGAGCCATTTCCGGCGGAATTCCTTTAATCCTTCTGAAGTGAACATGGTGCTTGTGGGCGGCCACGGGCCGTTCTGCTGGGGCAGCAGCGCGGACAAGGCTGTCTACAATGCTGCGGTGCTGGAGGAAGTGAGCCACATGGCGCTCAACACCATCATGATTGCGACGGCTGCGGACGGCACCGGCACGCTGCCTGCGTATATCGTGGATAAGCATTACCAGCGCAAGCACGGCCCGAATGCCTACTATGGTCAGGCAAAGCACTAGGAAGACGCGCTTGTCCGCCTTCTTCTTCCGGCAGATTCTTGTAAAAAAGACAAGAAAATGCCGGATGTGCTTTGCCTCGTATATGCGCCGCTTTACTTTCTCCACGTCTTTGGAAGCATGCCTTCGTTCTTCTTAAAAACCTCCGAGAACTTGCTTGCGTTTGCATATCCGCAGCGGCCCGCAATTTCCGTAATCGAAAGCTCTGTGGAAGCCATAAGGTTTTTTGCCAGCTGCATCCGGGATTTTGTGCGGTACTCATTTACCGTCACTCCGTACATTTCCTTAAAAACCTTTTGCATGGTCGTGCGGTTCAGGTTCACTTTGCGGGACAGCTCGTCAATAGAAATTTCCCTGTCCAGATTGGCATTGATGAGCCGCCGCACATTCTGAACCTTGCGGCCGGTCGTCCCACTGAAGTATATATCAGTGAGATCCCGCTTTTCTTTTTTGTTCATCATGATAAGAATTGCATGGATTGCTGCCATCCGGATTCTGAAGGCAGAAAAGTCATCGGGCAGCTTTGTCATCTCAAGAAACAAGTTCTCTAGCAGCGGTCCGCCGGGATAACTGACGACGGAATCCGAGCTTCTGACTTCCTTGAAAAAATCAGCGATTTTAAAATCCGATGTCTTGAAAAAATCATTCAGAAAAGAAACCGCCTCATGGGAAAAAAGTATCAGGCTGATGCAGTTCATGCCGTTTTTCCCGAGCATGCATTTTTTTACCCCGGTTTTGCTGTTGAAAATCAGGACGTCTCCCTTGTCTCCGCTGACAAACTGTCTGTTCTGCAGCTCAAATTCCGCCTGGCCTTCGACAATGTACATGATTTCAAGGGCATCTGCCTGCTTCTTTTCCGCCTGATAATGTGGGCTGTAGCCCTCCAGTTCTGAATAGACGAGCTCAATTCCTTCTGCAATATGAGTATGCTTCATAATGCCTTCGCCCACCGGCTCCATCATGTGATAGAGCTCTTCTCCCTCGCACTTGCTGATAAGGTTCAGGTAGGTCAGGAAAAGCTTGTCCGAGGGAAGCTCCATCGAAAGCTTTGCAGCGGGCTTCTTTGAACGGAATTGAACGTCGTCTTTCATGCCTTATGCCTTTCTCATGCTTTTGAATGCACTGATAAGGAAGATGATTCCTATTACCAGAACCAGCGCGTCGGTAAGAAGCTGGGCAAGGAAAACGCCCTTTACGCCAAGGCCAAAAAGGTGCGGCAGGATAATGACCAGCGGCAGGAAGAGCAGCAGCTGGCGGAGCAGCGCCATGGTGGAGGCGGCACCGGCCTTTCCGATTGCCTGGAAGAAGGTGATTGAAAGAATCAGGACGCCGTAAGAAATATATGTCGCAAAGAGCATGCGGAGCATCGGGGCGCCGGACTGTACGATTGCAGCATCCGTGATGAACATCGAAAGCATTTTTGCCGGGAAGCACATAATCGGAACATAGAAAATCAGCGCGACGACCGTTGCGGAAATCATAAAAGTCCTGGTGAATGCCCCGACTCTGTCAAAGCGCTTTGCCCCGAAGTTCGTGCCGATTGCCGGCTGGAATCCCTGGCTGATTCCCCACAGCGGAATAAAGGAGAATGCCTGCAGGCTTAAGGATGCGCCCAGAATTGTCTGCCATTCGCTGCCGCCCCATTTCTGGACGGTGCTGTAAAGAATTGTCTGCTGCACCATGGACATAACCTGCATGAGCATTGCCGAAAAACCGACGCTCAGAACAGGTTTTACCAGCGGCTTCTCAAACCTGATTTTGTGAATCTTGATATTGTCGCTCTTTTTGATGAAATAGAAGAAGGACATGCACATCAAGACAAACTGAGAGATGATTGTTGCGTATGCGGCGCCAAGCACGCCATGCTCTTTGCCAAGCAGGGTAATCAGGATGGGGTCAAGGATGATGTTGAGGATTGCGCTTGTCGCCATGATTATCATTGCTTTTTTGAGCTTGCCTTCTCCGCGCATAATCATGTTTGTGGACTGCCCGAGGTTCACAAAGAGCGAACCGCAGAAAACGATGCGGAGGTACGGAATTGCCTGCTCAAGGACTTCTCCCTCTGCGCCGGCAAGAGAAAGCAGCTGGCGGGTAAAAAGCAGCCCAAGGACAATGACGAGTACGGAAAGCACAGAGACAAAGGCAATCAGGTTCCCCATAATGCGGTCAATGGTGTCTTTGTCGCGCTCACCGATTGCGCGGGAAAGCACCGACGCCGAGCCTTGCCCCACGAGCGTTGCGATTCCGCTGTTTATAAGGGTAAAGGGATACGAGACCTTTACTGCCGTCATTGCGACCGGGCCTACCATCTGTCCGACAAAAACGGCATCCATAAAATTGTACAGCCCTATAACGACCATGCCGAGAACGGCCGGTACGCTCAGCGTGAGCATCGTGGTGAACACATTTCCGCTTAAAAGCATTTCGCGGGTGTCCTGCTTATCACTCATACTAACCTCCAGATATATAATACACGTTATGTTAGTTTGTGCTAACTAGATTATAATAGTAAGCGGGGAAAAAAATCACCACTCCAAATTACAAAAAATGCTCCAAATTGCAATTTAATTTTACGATTAGCTTGTTTTTGTCCGTGCGGAGAGGGGCAATGCTCCGGCTTCTGCACCGAAAAAAGAGAAGACCGGGCTATGACGCCTGATGGGAGCGCTGTCCGCCGCGGGATTGGTGATTGACCTTTATGGGCTCTTTTTGTAAGATGAAGCACTATCCTTTTGAAAATTGAAGGCTCAGAATTATGGGGTGGAGTCCAGTCTTTTTTATAAACAGCATTCTTTTGGGAGAGGGGCTGGCGATGGATGCTTTTTCGGTTTCCCTTGCAAACGGTCTTAATGAGCCCCGGATGAAGAAAAGCCGCATGTCTTTTATCGCCGGTATGTATGCTTTTTTTCAGTTTGCAATGCCGATGATTGGCTGGGTGTGCGTTCACACAATAGTCGCATATTTTGAAAGCTTTGATGATTGTATTCCGTGGATAGCCCTGATTCTTCTTTTATATATTGGTGCCAAAATGATTTGGGAGGCGGTGCACGGGGATTGCGCGCATAAAGACTCCTCTGGCTCTTTGAAGCTGACTTTTCCAACACTTTTGACTCAAGGCATTGCGACTTCAATAGATGCCCTTTCCGTCGGCTTTACGATTGCGGATTACGGTCTGTTTATGGCCTTTGTCGCTTCCTTCATTATTGCCCTCGTTACCTTTGCAATCTGTATGACCGGGCTTGTTATCGGCAAGCGGGCTGGCGACAGGCTTGGCTCCAAGGCTACTTTCATCGGTGGCCTTATTCTCGTCGGCATAGGAATCGAGATTTTTGTAAAGGGCATTTTCTTCTAATTCGCTTTTCTTCTTGTGAACCAGCCGCTCAGACTTTGGGCAAAAAATATGTTTATCAAAACAAGCAGAGCCCCGCTTGCGATGAAAAATCCTGCGGTGGAGAACGCCCCTTCTATCGTTACAAGGCATTTGCAGATAATAAGCGTATTCACCGGCAGACAGATAAGGCTTGTGATGCAGGCGGGGATGTAGCGGCGGAAAATACTTACCTGAATCAGATGGACAAAAAAGTGCAGGTCGCAGCCGATAAAGGCTCCGAGCCAAAGGTACCACAAAATATTGATGTCAAGAAAGAAAGCCAGGGTAGAAAGCAAAAGGCAAAGAATCAGCTCCTCGTAGACTGCAAGGGCAAAGCCTTCCGTTGAGAAATCTTTGTAGAGGCGTAAAATGCGCGGAAATCGTTTCTGGAGCTCGTCATTGTTTTTTTCCAGGAAGAATTTAAAACCGATGATTTCTTCCATTTCGTGGAACATGAAGATAACAGGAAAAAGCCAGACATATTCTTTCATACTAGTCTCCTCGCTTTGGCGCCGTAGATTTTTTTCTGCTGATAGTATATACTTTTTTTTGTGAGTTAGTCAAAACTAACTAAAAAAAAGACTATACCAAGGAGAATTGATATGTATTTTGTATTTTCATGCTTGGGGCTGCTGGGCGGCCTGCTCTGCTGCTGCGGGGACATTCTGTTTGATTTGAAGGGGCCGGGGAACCAGAAGCTGGGAACTTCAAAGAACATCGACAGCAACTGGAGCAAGATGGCGGACTGGAGGTTCGGCCTGTCCATCCTTCTGGCCCTTGTGGGGGATGCGCTGGTGTGCCTTGGTTTTTATTCGCTTGGCATGCAGATTGCTTCGGCCCGGCCGCTGCTGGGCTATCTGACGCTTGGTTTTGGCTACTTTGGTTCCTTTGCCGGAATTCTGATTCATTCCCTGTGCTGCCTTCAGGCCTTGATTTACAAGGGTGCGATGCAGCGGGGCACTCTGGAAATCGCGGATGACATACTTGAGAAAATCTACAAGCAGGTCGCCGTGCCTTTTTTTGCCGGCTACATCAGCCTGCTGGCGCCAACCGTTACGGTGATTATTGCGATTCTGACCGGTGCGCTCGATGTGCCTAAAATCTGCCTGCTTTTGAACCCGCTGGTCTTTCTGATTTTTGGCCTGAGCTGCCGGAAACTGAATCCGGTGAAGTTTCAGGATTTGCCGGGAATCATCATGCCGAGCCTGGGGCTTGGCATGTTCGGGCTGATCGGGATGCTGAACGCGCTGTAGGAAGCAGGGCGATGTTCCGGCCTTCCGCTCTTGACCTTGCCGCGCATGCGTAGTAAGGTCATTCACAGGACTGTTTCTGCCAGCACTGGCTGCGCAAGCGGCAGGGGTAAGCGGATGGTTCAGATGGAAAAGGGGCGTCCTGCGGAGCTATGAAGACAATAACATACAAAAATGAAGCATTAAGCGAAGTTGCGGTATATAAAAAGCTCGGTGCGCTTACAAAGGACAAAAGCGGATGGGAGCGTCATATTCCGGATCTTGCGGCATTGCTTGCATCTGGTTCTCCAAAAATCCAGGCAAAGGCATTGTGGCTGCTCGGCGAGATGGGGCTGCTGCATCCAGATAAAATCGCAGGCTGCGTCCCGGCGCTTGCGGCTTTTCTGGGCAGCCGGGATTCGCTTTTGCGCGCGCGCTCTCTCACTGCCCTTGGAAGAATCGGGCGCGGGGACTTCAGCGTAATCGCCGCGTACTGGAAGGCTTTGTTCCGTTTTGCAAAAGACCCGGCCCCGTGTGTCAGGCTGCATTTTATCTGGGCTTCAGAAAATATCGCGATGAATACGCCTGAGATATATTCGGATTATATGGACGTTTTTGCGGGGCTTCTTTCTGATGCGGACGACAAAGTGCGCATGGAAGCTCCTGAGATATTCCGGGTTCTCGGAAAACGGCGACCGGAGCTGGTACAGCCGTACATCGGGCAGCTGGCAAAAATCGCGGAGGCTGACCAGAACCGAGTGGTAAGGATTCATGCGGAAGGCGCCATCAGGGGCTGTTCTGAAAGCAGCAGATAGCGCACGTTCCGAAAACTCATTGCGGTGATTTCATTTCCGCCCCGGGCAAAAATGTTTTTGGGCTATTCCTTTTTTCAGAAAGGTGGTGTATACTGTATTAAAAGTTAGAATATGCTAACTAATGAAAGACAGGAGGCTCAAGATGAGCGAGTTTTTTAAGGATATTCCCCAAATCAAATTTGAGGGAAAGAACAGCAAAAATCCGTGGGCGTTCAAATACTACAATGCCGACCAGGTGATTATGGGAAAGAAGATGTCCGAACATCTTCCGTTTGCAATGGCCTGGTGGCATAACCTTGGGGCAAACGGCGTCGATATGTTCGGTTCCGGGACCGCCGACAAGTCTTTTGGCCAGGTGCCGGGAACTATGGAGCATGCAAAGGCAAAGGTCGATGCCGGCATTGAGTTCATGAAGAAGCTCGGAATCAAATACTACTGCTGGCATGACGTGGATCTTGTTCCCGAAGACCCGGACGACATCAACGTAACGAACAGTCGCCTTGACGAAATTTCGGACTACATCCTTGAAAAGACCAAGGGAACCGGCATCACCTGCCTCTGGGGGACGGCAAACATGTTCGGGAACCCCCGCTTTATGAACGGCGCGGGCAGCACGAACTCTGCGGATGTTTACTGCTTTGCCGCGGCCCAGGTCAAAAAAGCATTGGAGATTACCGTGAAGCTTGGAGGCCGCGGCTACGTTTTCTGGGGCGGCCGCGAAGGCTACGAGACGCTCCTGAACACGGACGTAAAGCTTGAGCAGGAGAACATCGCGAACCTCATGCACATGGCCGTTGACTACGGCCGCTCTATCGGCTTCAAGGGTGACTTCTACATCGAGCCCAAGCCGAAGGAGCCGATGAGCCATCAGTATGATTTCGATGCCGCGACCGCAATCGGCTTCCTGCGCCAGTATGGCCTGGACAAGGACTTTAAGATGAACATCGAGGCAAACCACGCAAGCCTGGCCAACCACACCTTCCAGCACGAGCTCTGCATCAGCCGCATCAACGGCATGCTGGGCTCCGTGGACGCGAACCAGGGGAACCCGATTCTTGGCTGGGATACGGACAACTTTCCCTGGAACGTCTACGATGCGACGCTTGCGATGTACGAGGTGCTCAAGGCGGGCGGCCTTACCGGCGGATTCAACTTTGACTCAAAGAACCGCCGCCCTTCAAATACTTTTGATGACATGTTCCACGCGTACATCATGGGTATGGATACCTTTGCCCTGGGGCTCATCAAGGCCGCGGAGATTATTGAGGACGGGCGGATTGACGGCTTTGTCAAAGAGAAGTACGCAAGCTTCGAGAGCGGAATCGGCAAGAAAATCCGCGACCGGCAGACCAGCCTTGCGGAACTTGCGGCGCGTGCCGCAGAGATGAAGAAGCCTTCGGATCCGGGTTCCGGCCGCGAGGAATATCTTGAGGGGATTGTGAACAATATTCTGTTCGGTTGATAGGGCTGGTTCGGATGTTTCTGTGTCCGAATCAGCAGGCTTAAAAAGCTGCATTTTTGCAAGGAGCTGCCTGAAAAAAGGCAGGGCCTGGGGCATGCCGGTGCTTGAAAAAGACCGGCATGTTTTTTCTTCGGATGCACGCATTCTGCCGGGCGTGAAAAAGCGCAGGTGAAGGTATTTGTATAAAATGTGAAAAATGTCATATTTTTACTGCTATAGATAATAAAATATTGTTTGACTTCGCAATCAACACGTGTTAAAATAAAAAAAAGACTGGCGCGAATTCTGATTCGCTGCTATACTGGTACCTGTAACAAACTTGTTTCCAAATGGAGGAAAAGGATATGAACAAGAAAATCACTACAGTTGCGGCGGCACTTTCCGCACTGGCACTGGGTCTTGTCACGACCGCTTGCGGCAAGAATGAAGGCGGCGCTGCGTCCGGGGCAAAGTCCGGGAGCGACAAGATAACGCTTACCGTCTGGGAATCCCTGAACGGCCCTGATGAATTCATCAAGCAGGCTGGCGAGGCATACACAAAGACCCATCCGAATGTGACCATCAACTTTGTCAATGTGGAGCTCGGTGATTCCTCCGGGCAGATTGCGCTTGACGGGCCGGCCGGTGTTGGTCCGGATCTCTTTGCGGCCCCGCACGACAAGCTCGGCGAGCTGGTGAGCGGCGGACACATCAAGCCCACGCTGAATCCCGACGAGATAAAGAAGGAAGTGCTTGGCGCATGCTCTCAGGCGCTTATGTATGAGGGAACCATGTACGGCTATCCCGTGAGCGCCGAGACATACGCGCTGTTCTACAACAAGGCGCTCATCAAAGAGAGCGAGGTTCCGACCACATGGGAGGGGCTTGCCGACTGGACAAAGAAATTCAATGCGGCCAACAGCGGCAAGTACGGCTTTGTGATGGATGTGGGCAACGGCTACTACACCATCGTGTTCACCACAAAGAACGGGAACAGGCTCTTTGGCCCTGCCGGAAACGACACGTCAAGCAGCTACCTGAACACGGCCGATGCTGTCGCCGGCATGAAGTTCTTCCAGTCCCTGCGCAGCATTATCAATGTTCCGGCGGAAGACCTGAGCACGGCGACCTGCGATGCCGCATTCCAGTCAGGCAACGCGGCCATGCACATCACCGGTCTGTGGAACGTAAAGCCGTTTGAGGATGCGGGGCTTGATTTTGGCGTGGCGCCGCTTCCTGCGCTTCCCGGCGAGAACAATCCGTCCGGCTCTTTCAGCGGAACCCGCACCATGGTCGTCAGCGAATACTCCGACTATCCTGAGGAGGCCGCGGACTTTGCCCGCTTCCTGCTGACCCCTGAGATGCAGCAGCTCCGCTTTAACCTGACCGGCGCAATGCCTTCAATAAACACGCCGGTTTCCAGCAAATACATGCCGGGCTTCCTCAAGCAGCTGGACTATGCGTTCCCGATGCCTTCAATCCCGGAGATGGGCGCATTCTGGGAGACGATGGGCAACACCTGCAAGAATATCTGGAACGGTGCCGACGTGCAGTCTGAGCTTGACCTCTGCAATGCGGCAATCATAAAGAAATAAGCTGACAGGAATCAGCAGGCGAGGCGACGTATGCGACTTGAAACCGACGGAAGCTCAAGAAAAAAAGTGACGGGTGTGGCTTCATGCTTCATGGGGCTTGCCCATCTGCTTTACCTCAAAGAATATCTGAAGGGCGCGCTCTTTGCGGCAGTAGAGGTGATATTCCTCTGTTTCTGCCCCGCAATTGTGCGCAAAGTAATCGATTTGGTCACACTCGGCTCGCCGCAGCCGGACATCGCGGTAAAGCTGCGGGATAATTCCATCTTTATGCTGATAGACGGAATCCTTGTCCTTGCGCTTATCGCGATGTTCGTTGCCACATACGTCATCTCCGTGCAGAGCGCGGGGAAGTCCTACAAGGAATATTGCCGTATGGGGCATTTCCCCCTGCACAAAGACAGTGCGGCGGACACGGTGAACAAGGCCTTTCCCCTTATGGGACTTGCGCCCTGCATCGTCATGCTGCTTATCTTTGTGGTTGTGCCGCTGCTCTTCAGTATTGCGGTGGCGTTCACCAATTATTCCGCGCCGAACCATATCCCGCCAAAGAATACCGTGGACTGGGTCGGCATGCAGAATTTCAAGGAGCTACTCGGTGGCGGCAGCACCTGGTCAAAGGGCTTTGCCCATATAGCGCTCTGGACGCTTGCATGGGCGGTGCTCTCCACGTTTACCTGTTATTTTGGCGGGCTGCTTGTGGCGGTGCAGCTCAAGCAGAGCAAAATTCACCTGAAGGGTGTGTTCCAGTTCATCTTTATCCTGCCGTATGCGGTTCCGTCCGTCATCACTATGCTGGTGTGGCGCAACCTGCTGAACGGAACGTTCGGCGTGGTGAACAGGACGCTGCAGAGCATCGGCCTCCTGCACGGAACTATACCGTGGCTGGGGAACGCGACGCTTGCCCAGATTATGTGTGTCGTCATCAACCTGTGGGCGGGCTTCGGTTACTTTATGATGCTCTCGCTCGGCACCATGACGGCAATTCCGGAGGATTTGTATGAGGCAGCGCGCATTGACGGTGCCTCCGGCAGCCAGATACTGCGCAGCATAACGCTGCCGCTCGTCCTTTACCAGACGATTCCGCTCATCATCATGAGCTTTACGCACAACATAAACAATTTCGGCGTCATCTACTTCCTTACGGCGGGCGAGCCGACGGTCGCGGACAGTACCACCACCATGGCAGGCGGTACCGATATTCTGGTGACATGGATTTACAAGCTCACGATTACACTGATGCGCTACAACTATGCGTCGGTCATAGCGGTGCTTATCTTTGTGGTTTTGGCGCCGTTCGCGGTCTATCAGTTCATGCATACAAAAGCTTACAAGGAAGGTGAGGTATGAAAAAGAATTACGGTGCGGTAGAAACCTTTAACCGCGGAATCATATACATTATATTCATTCTCATTTCGTTCTTCGTGTTTTATCCGCTCGTGTACACGGTAAGCGCGGCCTTTAGCCCGGGGAACGGCATCGCGTCTCTGGATATCGTGCCGTTCAAGGGTGGCGTGACCTTGACCCATTTTGTCTATGTCTTTACCAAGACACAGTACTGGATTTGGTTCCGGAACACGCTTGTCATCTCGCTCTGGACGGCGGTGCTTACTGTCATCATCGCATCTCTGAGCGCCTACGTATTCTCTCGCTTTCACTTTGTGTTCAAGAAATCGCTTATGGTGAGCCTGCTCATCCTTCAGATTTTTCCCTCTTTTGTGGGCATGATTGCAATCTACGTCATCCTGCTCAGAATCGGGGGGCTTGATACGCTGTGGGGGCTGGTGCTTGTGTATGTGGCGGGGAACATCCCCTACAACACGTGGATGGTAAAGAGCTATATGGACACGGTGAGCAAGAACCTTGACGAGGCCGCCCGTATAGATGGCGCAAGCCACTTCAGAATTTATTGGACAATCATCCTGCCCATTACCAAGCCTATCATCACGTTCCTTGGTATCTCAAGCTTTACCGGGCCGTGGATGGATTTTATCTTCCCCAAGATGGTGCTGCGTACACCGGCAAAGCAGACGCTTGCGCTCGGCCTGTTCGCCTTCGTCTCTGACAAGAAGAACGAATTCACCAATTTTGCGGCGGGCGCACTCGTGATAGCGATACCCTTTGTCATCTTCTTTCTGTTCACGCAGAAGGCGATGATTCAGAGCATGGGCTCTGGCGCCGTAAAGGAATAGGGCTGTCCGCCGGGCAGCAGATTCCGGGCTGCGCTGCTAATGCACTCCGGAGCAGCGGGGGCGCGGAATTTTTGCTGCCAGACATGACGGAAAGTACTTGAGCCAGTTTCAAAGCTTGTCAGGCTTTTGGAGCTGGCTCATTTGTTTTGGAAAACGCGCTGCGGCTAAAAACAGTATTCCTTGATTTCGCAGTTTTCTATGTTTGTGGAGCTGAATTCCTCGTTTGTCTCGGAAAAGAAATACGAGTGGAACATGCGGGCAATGCCGCCGTGCGTCACCAGCAGGAATGTCTTGCCCTCGGAGACGGAGCGCGCCTTCAGCTCGTCAATCAGGTTGTACACCCGCTGCGCGAGCCTGAGCATGGATTCCCCGCCGTTGTAGTCGTATGCGAACATTTTCTTTGCCTCATGAAAAACGCCGCGGTGCTTTGCCCACTCGTGCCCTTCAAATTCGCCGAAGTTCTGCTCGATAAGGCGCGGATCAACGGCAACCGGCAGCTTGTTCTCCGCGGCGATGATGCGCGCGGTGTCGGCTGCCCGGTTCAGCGGGGAGCAAAGGACTGCGTCAATCGGCAGCTTTTCTGCTTTTATCCGCAGGGCAAGCTCGTGCGCCTGCCTGATTCCTTTTTGGGTCAGCGGCGTGTCGGTCGCGCCCTGCACCTTCTGCTCGACATTCCACTGCGATTCTCCGTGGCGGGTGATGTAGATATGCTTGCTCATGCACAGAGTATAAATGAGACTGCCCCAAAAGTCCAGACAGAGTTTTGGGGCGGGACAGAATGGGCGCTGAAGCCGAAATTGGAATGGGCGCGGGTTCTCTTCTTCCGCTTCATGGGGAAAGCCCGGCTCTGGAACACAAAACTGATTTCCGTGACTCCGGAACAGGGCTTCAGCATGAGATGTATTTTATCTGAAGACGGACGCGGTATTGGAAAATTATGTAAACTGTTTTAAAATGGTTTTCTTTTTTATGCTACAAAAGCCAAGGAGCCAACATAAAAAATGCGCGGAAGCGGAAAAACTCCCGGGCTGCCATTTGCAAAGCGAAGCGTGCAACAGGCAGTCCGGGTGTTTTTCCGCTGGG
>DGUD01000063.1:8820-11292 GCA_002393865.1 Treponema sp. UBA4319 | reverse complement strand
CAGTGATTCTTTCAATGTCATTTTTTCCACCCTAAAGAATTCTAATGCTTTTAGGAATTTTTAAATACTATATTTTGTTATGTATTTATTTTAGAAGTCTTTAAAATGCGTTTGCCCTGGTTGCAGTCCTGATTCCCCTTGACTTTTTTTTTGAGCTGCGCTACTATCAGTGCAGTAACATCAAAGGCGATGTGAACAGTAGTTTTTCTGCCGGCGGGCACAAGAGCGTCTGTTCACATCGCCTTTTTTATTCGTGCCGATGTGCAGGAGGATAAAATGGTAAACGTACCGGAACTGTTCGGGAGCTATGTGTTCAACCAGAAGGTTATGCAGGAACGGCTCCCCAAAGAGACGTTCAAGGCTCTGAAAAAGACGCTTGATGACGGAGAGCCGCTCCGTCTTGACGTGGCCAACCAGGTTGCCCATGCGATGAAGGAATGGGCGATAGAGAAGGGTGCCACGCACTTTACCCACTGGTTCCAGCCGCTTACCGGCATCACCGCGGAAAAGCACGACAGCTTTATCACGCCGCAGGATGACGGCACGGTCATCATGTCGTTCAGCGGCAAAGAGCTGGTCAAAGGCGAGCCGGACGCATCCTCCTTTCCTTCCGGCGGGCGCCGGGCAACCTTTGAGGCGCGCGGCTACACCGTCTGGGATCCCACCGCGTATCCCTTTGTAAAGGAGCACACGCTCTGCATCCCCACCGCGTTCTGCTCGTACACCGGCGAGGCGCTGGACAAAAAGACTCCGCTGCTGCGCTCCATGGAGGTGCTGAACAAGCAGGCGATCCGCATCCTGCGCCTCTTCGGCAACACCACCGCTACCCATGTGGCCACCACGGTCGGCCCGGAGCAGGAGTACTTCATCGTTGACGAAAAGCTCTACAACCAGCGCAAGGATTTGCGCATGACCGGACGCACGCTCTTTGGCGCAAAGCCTTCCAAGGGGCAGGAGATGGACGACCAGTACTTTGCCGCGCTCAAACCGCGCATCGTGGAGTACATGGAGGACCTGAACGAGACGCTCTGGAAGTACGGCATACTCTCCAAGACCGAGCACAACGAGGTTGCCCCCGCGCAGCACGAGATGGCGCCGATTTTCAGCACCACAAACCTTTCCGCCGACCAGAACCAGCTGACTATGGAGGTGATGAAGAAGGTCGCCCGCCGTCACGGGCTGGTCTGCCTGCTGCACGAGAAGCCCTTTGCCGGGCTCAACGGAAGCGGCAAGCACAACAACTGGTCTATGTCCACCAGCGAGGGCGAGAACCTGCTGGAGCCGGGCGCCACGCCGGAAAAGAACGCGCAGTTCCTGCTCTTTTTGACGGCGGTCATCAAGGCTGTTGACGAGCATCAGGATTTGCTGCGCATCTCCGTGGCATCCGCGGGGAACGACCACCGCCTTGGTGCCAACGAGGCGCCGCCCGCAATCATCTCGATGTACCTCGGCGACGAGCTTTCTGCTGTCCTTGAGTCAATCAAGAACGGTACCCCGTACGACAACAAGAAGAATTCCAAGATGACTATCGGCGCGGACGTGCTGCCGCCGATTCCCAAGGATTCCACCGATCGAAACAGGACTTCGCCCTTTGCCTTTACGGGCAACAAATTCGAATTCCGCTCCGTCGGCTCCTCGCTGTCTATCTCCGGACCCAACACCACGCTGGATTCCATCGTCGCCTACACGCTCAAGCAGTTTGCCGACGAGCTTGAGGGCGCAAAGGACTTCAACACGGCACTGCAGACGCTCATCAAGCGCGAAATCACCGCCCACTGGCGCATCCTCTTCAACGGCAACGGCTACGACGCGAGCTGGGTGCAGGAGGCTGAAAAGCGCGGGCTGCTGAACCTGCGCACGCTGCCGGACGCGATGGAGCATTACCTTGACCCCAAGAACATCAAGCTCTTTACCGAGCTGGGTGTCTACACCGAGGTTGAGATGCGCAGCCATCATGAAATCAAGCTTGAAAAATACTGCCAGATTCTGAATATCGAGGTGGAGACCATGCTTGAGATGGTCAACAAGGACATCCTGCCCGCGGTATTCAAATACATCAACGCGGTGAGCAATACGGCAATCAACCTGAACGCCGTTGTGCCTACGGCAAAATGCACGGCGGAGACGGCGATGCTCGCCAAGCTTGACGGTCTGGTGAACGAGCTTGCGGAGAAGGCGGAGGAGCTTTCCTGCCGCCACCTGCAGGCAAAGACGGCGGGCGACTACGTTGCGGTCGCACGGGCCTATGTGGATTCCGTCATCCCCGCGATGGCGGAGACCCGCGCCGTGGCCGACCAGCTTGAGCCGCTGCTGGGCGAGGAATACAAGCCTTTCCCGTCCTACGAGGATCTGCTCTTCCGTATCTAAAGGAAGGGCTGTCAGACAGCTCCTGCCGCAACGGTCTTTCCGCTGCGGCAGGAATGCTTAATTCAATGTGAAAAAATGCACTCCCGCCGGAATCAGATGCCACTC
>DGUD01000063.1:0-8687 GCA_002393865.1 Treponema sp. UBA4319 | reverse complement strand
GAATCAGATGCCACTCCCGCCGGGACTTTGCACATATCCGCAAATTCTGCTATACTTACGGAAGAAAGCATGGTCTGCGGGGGCTCCTGCTGGTTTCCGTGCAGGTCTGCTCTGTTGCGACATGCCCGTCGGGAACGCAAGGATAATAGTGCTCCCTGCGAATCATTCCGGCTTGTGCGAAGTGGGTGTATGGAGACTGCGCTTTTTCTTGAAATCAATATATTCAGCCTGCTGGTTCTGCTCTGGATGCAGTTCAAGATGATGACCAGCGCGGACAGGCAGGTCATAAACATCATATTCAGCGATCTGGTGCACCTTCTTATCTGCATCACCATCACGGAATCCTGCATGGCAATCTGCGATGGGGTTCCGGGGGGCGCCGCGTTCTTTCTGCACAATGTCCTGCGCATCCTCACGAGCTTCCTTGCGGTGCTGATAAGCGTGCTGTGGTTCCTGTTCACCGTCAGCGAGGGCAAAGGCCGCACCCAATTCTGGATTGTCCGCCGCCGCTACCTGCTGCTGCTGCTCCCCGTCGCGCTGGATGCCCTGCTGCAGCTGTCTTCCCCCTTTACGCACCTGATATTCCGCATTGACCGCGCGACGAACCGCTGCGAGCCCGGCTCGCTCCTCGTGCTGCATGTCGCCATCATATTTGGCTTTTTTATCGCCGGATTCCTGCGCAAGCAGCGTATCCTCATCGGGGCGTGGCGGAATCGCGATAACAGCGGTGACCTTCTGCACATGGAGCAGATTTTCATCCTGTTTCCGCTTGCCTCCTGCATCCTGTATGTTTTCTGCCCGCAGCTGCCCAACCTGTGGCCGTCGCTGTCATTGTCGCTGCTTATGGTCTTTATCGATACCCAGCAGCAGCAGATTTCCCTTGACGCGCTGACCGGGCTGAACAACCGCCGCTGTTTTGACCTCTTTATCAGGAATTCGCTCTCGCAGCGGCAGGAAGGCTGGCTCATCTTCCTTTTTATCATCGATATCGACCTCTTTAAGCGGATAAACGACACTTTTGGGCACGTGGAGGGCGATGCCGCGCTGGTGCTGGTGGCGGATACGCTGCGTGCCGCCTGCGCGCGCCGCGACCACAATATCTTCCTTGCGCGGACTGGTGGCGACGAATTCATCATCGTGCTCAAGGCGACCGATCCTCGTTCCGCTGCGGGGCTCAAGCAGAAGATTCACGCTGCGTTTGCGGCGCTGAACCGGAAGTCGGACAAGCCCTACAATCTGGGGGTGAGCATCGGCTACGCCCAGGCGGAGGACTGGATGAGCGAACCCGACCTTGTGAAGGCCGCGGACAAGAATCTGTATGACGAGAAGCGCCTGCATCATCAGGCGGATGCCGCCCGCCTCTGAGAGCGCCGGATTTGCGCGGCAAGGCTACGTAAGGGAGAGCTGTCAGGAAACGGAAGTCTCCGGGCAGCTCCATTGGAGACTATAATAATGAAGAGAATCGCGCTGATTTTTCCCGGCATCGGCTATACTGCCGAGCGCCCGCTTTTGTATTATGCCCGCAAGATTGCCGCTGCCGCCGGTTTTGAGCCGCATACCGTGCCGTACACGGGCTTGCCGGACGGCGCGAAGGGCTCTGCCAAAAAGCTGCGGCAGGCCTGCGGCTGTGCGCTTGAGCAGGCGGAGCGGCTGCTGGGCGGTATCGATTTTGGCGGCTGCGATACGCTGCTGTGCGTCTCCAAGAGCATCGGGACGGCCGTAGCCGCGGCGTATACCGCAGCCCATGGGCTTTCCGCCCGGAACGTGTTCTATACGCCGGTCGCCCCGCTCTTTGATTTTCCGCTGCAGGATGGCATTGTATTCCACGGCAGCGCGGATCCGTGGATCGGGACGGAAGAGCTCGCCGCGCGCTGCGATGCCGCCGGGCTGCCGCTGAGCGTTATCCCCGGCGCGAACCATTCGCTTGAGACAGGGGACGCTGCCGCCGACATCAGGATTCTTGCGGACGTTATGCGGCAGACCGCTTTGTATGTGGGCAGTCTGGCCGGGAACTCCCCTGCTCAGCTGTAGAGCAGCTCCCCCTCAAAGGATGAGCCGCTTTCCGTGCTGCCCTTCAGCAGGATTTTTTTTGCATCGTCGTCAAAATGCCCCCAGACGCTGAGCTCCTGCCCAAGGACTGCTTCCTTTGAATAATTTATCCTGAAATCGGTAAAATGTTTTTCGCGGTAGGCTTCCGGCAGGGCATCCTCTATGAATGCCCCGTAGCGCGCGTTGTTCGTGTGCCCGTTTCCGTCCAGATCCGACCAGCCGATGCTCCGTGCCGCCAGTTTGCTGCAGCTGTCAGGCACGATGATTTTGCCCGGCGCAAGGCAGTCGTGCTCCTGTGCGCTGGTGGGCGGGGTGCGCAGCGTGAACTGCTTTGTCGGGATGATTCTGCGCGCGTCCGGGTTGACGAGGAGCCACGTGCTCATGCCGCTGACGAGCGGGCTCCCGTCGGCTGCCGTAATCTCGTAGGCGCGCCTGAGCTGGAGCGCTTCCGGCGGCTCCTCCCAGGTGCTGATGGTGATGCGCTCGTTCTCCTGCGGCATCCGGTGCAGGCGGAACGCGCAGCGCGAGACAAGGATTGCAAGCCCGTGCTCCAGCAGGAATTCGCGGGAAAGCCCCCGCTCACGGTAATCTTCCACCGCTATATCCGACGTCAGTTTCAAAAGCTCGTGCAGGCTCAGCTGCTTGTTTCTTCCGCATTGGCTGAAATAGACGGTCGTTTCCGCATGGAACGTGATGCCGTCGTCCTCATGCCAGAGTCTGAATGTGTTCATGCCCCCAGTATAAAGCATCTTGCAAAAAGTGTCAGCATGCCGGGGCAGGCAGCACGGGAATCAGTTTTGTGCCCCGCGCGCAGGCATATCCGGCTGCTTTCCGGCAGGGCTTGCGCATGAGATGTATTTTATCTGAAAATAGATAGGCAGAGCTCCTTATAACAGCTGGCAGGGATTCCTCCCGCACACACTCGCGGGGAACGCTTTTTTGTTTTCATGTTGAAGCTGTGGCTTTCCAAAGAGGTCTGTTGCACAGACCGCATTCTTGTGGTATACTGGTCAGCATGAATTATTACTGCATCATGGTAAAAACTGGAGGCGAGGAGGAGTTCAAGGCTGATGCCTTGGAGAAGTGTGCTCCGTACGCCCAGGGATTGCAGTTCTGGTTTTTCAAGCGCAAAATGAAGCTCGGCGGTAGGCACAAGGGGCAGGTGGTCGATACCCCGCTCTTCCCCGGATATGTCTTTATGAGCGCGCTGGGCATAGACCAGCATTTTGTGGAGCGGATTAGGACGGCAAAACATTTTTACCATTTTCTGAGTAGTAACAGGAATATCATCCCGCTGTATGGCAAGGATTTGGAATCGCTCCATTGCCTTATCAGCCACGGGGAGACCTCCGGCTTCTCCCTTGCGCGCTTTGACGAGAACGACCGCATCGTCGTGGTCAGCGGTCTGCTGCAGGGCTTTACCGGCAGCATCATCCGCGTGAACCGCCGCAAGCAGCGCGTGACCGTGCGTATGGATATGTGCGGGAGCATCAACACAATGGATTTGTGCTACGACCTCATCACCAAGGCGCCGGAACGGGCGTAGGGCGGGGCGGTGTTTTTTTATGACCCTTGAAGAAATCAATACGTTTATAGACGCGGGCACTGTCCGCAGCCCGGACGAATACCGCAGCTTTGTGGCGGAGGTGAACGCGTGGCTCGGCGTGCCGGAGACGCAGCTGTTCCGCGAGAAGGATTTTTACGAGGCGCCTGCCTCCACAAAATTCCACGGGCATATCCAGTGCGGGCTCATCCTGCATTCCCTTTTGCTGTTCAAGCATCTTTCCGAGCTGAACGACAAGCTTGCGTGCGGCTACCGTACGCTCGATTTGTGGCTTGCCGCCTTGTACCACGATGCCTGTAAGGTGAATCTGTACCGGCTGAGCCTGCGTAACGTGAAGGGGCTGGACGGAAACTGGACGCATCAGGTCTGCTACCAGGTGCGCTCAGATTACGTCGGGCTGGGGCACGGCGTGGAGTCCATGGCCGCGTATATGCGCGATTTTGCCGGAACGCCGCTCTACAACGAGGAAGTCCGCGACGCCATCCGCTGGCACATGGGCTTCTCCGACCTGTCGCCGATGGACAGCTACAATTACGGCGCGTATCTGGAGCGGAGCAAGCTGGTGCTGCTTATCAACATGGCAGATTTGATGGCCGCCAACTGGGACAAAGTATAGCCCCTTCCCCGCGAGCCGCCGGAATCCGGTGCCCCTCCCGCCGGCATCAGATACCCTTCCCGCCGGCATCAGATACCCCTCCCGCCGGGGGGGGTATTTTGTTTTTATGAGGAATCCTTGCCCTTGCGCGGCGGAATGCGCTATACTGGACGGCATGGAAACTCTTGCAAAGGCATTGTATTTGATTCCCGTTACCTTGGGCGACAGCGGCACGGAACGCATGCTGCCGCCGTACAACCGCGAGGTGATAGTGCGGCTGCGGCACTTCATCGTGGAGGACATCCGTTCCGCCCGTCGTTTCCTGAAGCTCGTTGACAAGGATATCGATATCGACGCGCTGACATTTTCTGAGCTGAACGAGCACTCCGATGCCGCTGCGGCAGGGCGCTGCCTTGAGCCGCTGCGGCAGGGGAATCCGGTGGGGCTGCTCTCCGAGGCGGGCTGCCCTGCTGTCGCCGACCCCGGCGCGGCGGCTGTCGCGCTGGCGCATGCGCAGGGCTTTCCTGTGGTGCCGCTGGTCGGGCCGTCGTCCATCATCATGGCGGTGATGGGCAGCGGCTTTAACGGCCAGAGCTTTGCCTTCAATGGCTACCTTCCCGTCAAGGACGGCGAGCGTGCCGCAAAGCTCCGGCAGCTGGAGCGCCGCGCATGGGCAGAGGATCAGACGCAGCTGTTCATCGAAGCACCTTATCGCAATCTTAAAATGTTGGAGACTGTACTCTCTGTCTGCCGCAAGGATACGAGGCTTTGCATTGCCGCCTCTATCACATGCGGTGGTGAATTCATCAGGACGCATAGCGTGGCTGAGTGGCAGAAAATGCCGCGGCCGGACATCCACAAAGTTCCGGCGATATTCCTTTTGTACCGGGGCTGATGTATGAAAAGCATTATTCTGATGGGAATAAAGCACTGCGGCAAGTCGACGCAGGGAAAACTGCTCGGCGAGATGCTGGAGCTGCCTTTTTTTGATACGGACAGCCTGATTAGCGGGCGGACAGGCCGGACTCCGCGCCAGATATATCTTGAGGGTGGGGAAGATGCGTTCAAGGCCGCGGAGCTTGATGCCTGTACCGCGCTCGCGGAGCAAATCCGCGCGTCAGGAACGGATGCCGTCATTGCGACCGGCGGCGGCATCTGCGCCAACCCTGCGGCGCTCGCAGCCCTGCGTCCGCTCGGAAGCTTTGTGTTCCTGCAGGCGGACGAGCAGATTGCCGCGAACCGTATCGTGCGGGAAGTCTCGGTTGCTGCCGACGGAACGCTCTCGAACCTGCCGGCATACATAGCCGCCGGGCACCCGCAGTCGCTTTCCGATGTGCGCAGGGAATTCCACCGCTTTTACCTGGAGCGGACAAGCCTCTATGCCGCCGCCGCCGACGTGACGGTGCAGATGCTGCGTCTGCCTAAGCAGGAGAACGCCCGTCGCATCATGCAGGCGCTGCGGCCGGAATGAATCGGGCTGTCCGGAAGCATGCTGCTTTCCGGGCAGCTCTCATGGCGCCCTGCCTTTCTTAGTTGCCGCAGCCTTCGCAGCCGCCGTCACAGGAGCAGTCACAGGAGCAGTCACCGCCGCAGCTGTCGCAGCCACCCCCGCAGCTGCATGACTGCATGCCGGACTCCAGCTCCTCTGGCGTCGCTTCGCGCACATCCTCGATTTGTATGGCAAAGTGCAGGTTCTTGCCCGCAAGCTCATGGTTCGCGTCTACGGTGATGGTCTCCGGGCTTACTTTCGTTACCGTCACAATCTGCGTTCCCTGCGGGGTCTCCGCCTGGAATGCCATGCCTTCCTCTATCTCCATGGAGCTGTCGAACTGGCTTCTGGGCACCTCTGCTACGAGCGCCTCGTTGTATTCGCCGTAGCCGTCTTTTGCGCTTAAATCTACCGTAAAAGAATCGCCGGGCACTTTTCCTTCCAGCTGCTCCTCCAGCTTTGGCAGGAGGTAGTTCCTGCCATGCAGGTACAGCAGTGGTTCGGCGCCTTCGGAGGAATCGATAATGCTGCCTTCGTCATCTTTTAAGGTATAATTAATAGAAACAATCCTGTCTTTTTCGATTTTCATGTTTTTCCTTCTGCTGTACCGGCGGCTTATACTTCCTGGACGACTTCCACTATCTCCGGGCAAGTCTCTTTCAGATAGCGCTCGATGCCCATTTTAAGGGTCATTACAGCCATCGGACATGAACCGCATGCGCCTGTCAGGCGGAGATGCACTTTGTTCTCCTCGTCGATAGAGATGAATTCCATGTCGCCGCCGTCTGCGTTGAGCTGCGGGCGGAACGCGTCAAGCGTTTCTTTTACTTTTGAGACAAGCTCTTCGTCTGCCATATAGGATACCCCCTCCTGTGTATATGGGAACCTGCCGCCAGCATAGCGCATAAGGCGGTGTGCCCGTGTGATAATTGCTACCATCAAGATAGTTTATTTTTCATTTTTGTGCAAGAGACCCCGTTTTTATGCTGAAGCCTTCTTTCCTCTGCAATTCCGTGCTCGCAGAGAACGGAATACATTTTAAGGTCTGCTACACAAATTTTTTACATCGTTTTTTTAAGATTGATTATACCCTAGCCGCAGCGATCCTTCCTCGCGTGCCCCTTACTGGCTGAGCGACTGGAGCTTGCGCTCAAGCTCGATGATTTTTGTGTGCAGGTAGTGATCCACGGCGAATTTCTCTATCATGCCGAGCGGGTGTCCCTCCGCGTCCACAATCGGAATCGCCTCAGTGTCCGTCTCGGAGAATTTCCGGTAGACATCGGGCAGCGAGATGTCCGGCGTGCAGGTGTATTCGGGCTTGTCCATGATGTCCATGGCAAGCATGTTCCCTGCCATATCGCCGATGAGCAGCGTCTCTTTCAGGTGCTCCAGCGTGATGACGCCGGTCAGCCTGCCGTCGGCGCCGGAGACGGCGAATGTCTGGTTGTGGTGCGACTCAAAGATTTCCAGTATGGTGCTGATTGTGTCGGTGTCCCTGACGATTGCGGCGGATGCCGGGTCGCAGGCCTTCTCGCTGCCCCAGGTGACGTCGGCGACCTTGGACTTCATCTTGATGTCCTCCTCCGTGACGTTCATCCCGACTTCGCCCGCTTTTGTGACGCCGTACTTGACGAAGACCGGCCCTATGAGCTCCACGCAGAAGGTCGTGAAGGTGACGACGAGCAGGATGTTCGCGCCCACGGAGTCGGGAAAGTCGTTGCCCGCCTGCACGGACAGTCCGATGGCGACTCCCGCCTGGCTCAGCAGGCAGAATTTCATGTACTTCTGCACGGTTTCCGGCGCCCTGGTAATCCATGCGCCGAACCATGAGCCGAGCGACTTGCCGGCCGTGCGCCCGATGACGTAGACAAGCGCCAGAATGAGCAGCAGGGGCTTCATCGCCCAGATGTCGAGCTTTGCGCCGACCACGACGAAGAAAAGCACGTAGATGGGCGGCGTGAACTTGTTGGTGAGCGGAAAAATCTTCTGGACGTTCCGGGGCGCAAAATTGGCGATGAAGAAACCGATTGCCATCGACGCAAGGATGTTGTCCAGATGGATGAGCCCGCACAGCCCGGTGGAAAGCAGCAGCAGCCCCAGCATGAACGAGAGCGCCCTGCCTTCGTCCCCCATCAGGTTCCGTATGATGCGCGTGATGATGAAGCCGAGCGCGAGCCCCAGCACGATGGAGCCGCAGATGTCGCGGGCAATCTCCGCCATCTGCGCGCCGAAAGACGCGGTGTGCCCGCCGAGGAGCGGCGCCGCCACCGTAGAGGCGACCGCATAGAGGATGAGCGCGGCCGCGTCGTCCATGGCGACGATGCCGTAGGTCATGGTGGTCAGCGGGCCGCGCGTGCGGTATTCCTGCAGCACATTGGTCGTAGCCTCCGGCGCTGTGGACGAGCAGATTGCGCCGAGCAGCAGCCCGCAGCAGACGGAGCGGGTCAGGTCGCCCGTAAAGAGGAATTCCACCGCCGTCACCAGCATGCATACGATGAGCGCAGGCGTCAGCGCCTCAAAAAGCAGGATGCTGACGAACTGCTTTCCGTTTTTCCTGATGACGGAACCTTTGAGCTCCCCGCCCACAAGAAAACCGATGAACGAGAGTGCGATGTTCGTGACCGGGTTGAGCACCCGCACGACATCCGGGCGCAGCAGCTGGAAACCGGAATTCCCGATGAGTATGCCGATGATAAAGTAGCCGACGACCTGCGGGATGTGCAGCCGCTGGAAGATGAGTCCGCCCCATGCGCCGAAAAAGACCATGATGCCGAGCACGATGGCGAGCTGAGCGCCCTGCATCTGCGCGAAATGAGCCGCCTGCGGCAGCACCTGTGCGATTGGGTTCATTTTTTAAGCTCCTTGAGCCAGCACCGGGCGCCTGCTGCCCGGATGCTCCTCTGTTCTGAAAGTGCCATCCACTATAGCAGAAAAGGAGAATAGTTTCTAGGGAAGCAGGGCGGGCGACCAGGGCTTCAGCATGAGATGTA
>DGUD01000108.1 GCA_002393865.1 Treponema sp. UBA4319 | reverse complement strand
CTGCGTCCTGAGCCTGCTGAACTATGACGTGTTTGCCGGCTCGTCCCGTATCAGCCTTCCTGTCCGGGAAAGCCTGCGGGCAAAGCTCTTTACGGAGCTGAGCATCAGGGACGACGATTCCGCCAGCGTCACCCAGACCGTGGAGACTGGTACCGGCAGGATGCTTCCCGTCATGGAAGACAGCCCCGTATACCTTCTCCGTCCTGCCGAAATCGAAAGCTTTGCGCGCGAGGCCGGCTTTGCGTCCGTCACCTTTTACGCGGACTTCCGGAAACGACCGTTTACCGGCAGCGAAGAGGCTTTGGTCGCCGTCCTCCGTTAAAGGCCTGCATGTGGCGCTACACTATCTTCCAGCGCCCGCCCTCGCGGACAAAACGGTTTGCCGCGACATCAAGGACGCGCCCGTCTTCCCCCTGCATTTTTACCATCGATGAGAGCGGGTTCACTTCCGTCACGCGGAAGCTTGTCCCGTCGTACAGCAGCTTTATCCCCTCGTTCGGGAGCTTTTTGCGGGCTTCCTCGTACCAGTCGTATTCGTAGCTCAGGCAGCAGAGCAGGCGACCGCACTGCCCGCTGATTTTCATGGAATTGAGGCTCAGGTTCTGGTCTTTGGCCATCCTGATGCTTACGGAGCGGAGCTTGTCGCTGACGGAATGGCAGCAGAACGGCCGCCCGCAGACGCCCAGCCCCCCGGTGATGCGGCTTTCGTCGCGCACGCCAATCTGCCGCAGCTCAATGCGCATCTTGAAGATTGACACGAGGTCTTTGACCAGCTCGCGGAAATCGACGCGGTTGTCGCTGGAAAAGAAGAAGAGTACCTTTGGCTCACCGACCAGAAAATGCACGGTGATGAGCTTCATGTCGAGCTTGTGGTGCTCGACTTTTTCGCGGAACACGGGGAATGCTTCCTTCTCGCGCTCCACGAGCTCTTTTGCGTGGTGCATGTCCTTGGAGTCCGCAAGGCGGATGACCTCCACGATATCGGCGGGGCGGATACCGACCGGCGATTCCGAGCGGCCCAGGTTCAGCGCAAGGTCGTTGCCGTAGCGGGTGGGAATGATGACGTGCGCCCCCGGTGAGAGCTTCATTCCTTCCGGGGCGGTGGCGTATACTCCCTCGCAGGAATATTCAAGCTTGAGCTTGTAGAGCGGGCTGGGGAATACGAAGCTGCTGGTCTCCCTGCTGTCGGAAGTCTCGTCCTCCAGCGCGGAAAGGTCTTCGTTCCCTTCATTTATATCGTTCTCAAAAATATCTGACATGTAGCGGGGTCCTTCTATGCGCATAAAAAGCGCATACATATTTTAGCAGTTATGTCGCCAGTAAGTCTACCAGCAAACCGTTTATTTCGTCTATTTTTGCGAGCAGGCGCAGCGTATCCTTGTGGGAGCTCAGGAGCCAGCGGGCAAACTCGTCGAGCTTCTGGTTTATGATGACGACCTGCACGTGCGGGTTCAGGGTGAGCCGCCGCTTGGGGTTGGAGCGGTAGCGCATGTGCTGCTTTACCGCCATGTTGTTCTTGACGATGTAGCGCATGAACTGCGTGACCTTCTGGCGGTAATTCTTGAAATTTTCAGGCAGCATGCATTCTTTCAGCTTGTCGGCGGCAATGTCGGCGGCGTCCTTGAGGTAGACGATGGCCTCGTCCGGCTCCATACCCGCTATTTCCTTGGGCAGACCAGCCGCCTCAAGCTCGTGCTCCGCGTGGGAGCGCTGCAGCGCCGAGGCAAAGGTCTTCCGCTTGCTCTTCTCTGTCTTGCTGCTCTGCTGCGCGCGCGCGGCGGATAAACCTGCCGACTGGGCCGCCACAAAGTACAGCCCCTGGTTCTGGTTTACGGAATCTACGCCCATTACTGAACCTTGACGACCTTAGAGACGATTGCCTGTGTGTTTTCCCACGTATGTACGGCCATGTTGTAGGCGTCGGGGTTTTTCAGCGAGATGCAGTGCCCGTGGAAAACGACATGCTCGTCGGCCTGGAACGAATGGGTCAGGACGTCGCCGATGACGGCGCTGGAGGAGAGCAGGTGGACGGACTCCGGGGCGATGATGTTCCCGCAGACGATGCCGCTTATGGTGATGGAGCGGGCGGAGACGTTGCCCCTGATGCGCGCTTTCTCGCCGACGATGACATCCCCGCTGCTCTCAAGGTTGCCGTCCAAATCGCCGTCTATGCGCATGAAACCGTTTATCTTGATGTCCCCGCGGATTGCGGAACCGCTGCTTATCACATTGTTTATAGAAACGTCTTCGCTGAATAATGACATGGTTTTATTTTATATTAATGTACTTTGCCGGGTCAACCACATCGGAGCCGATATGCACCTCGTAATGGAGGTGCGGGCCGGTAGAGATGCCCGTGCTGCCGATAGTCCCGATAACCTGACGCTGCGTTACCTGGTCGCCCTTGTGCACGCGGGTGGTGGCAAGGTGGGCGTAGCGGGTGTAGATGCCGTGTTTGTGCTTTATGATGATGTAATTGCCGAAATCGTTGGAATAGCCGACGGTGACGACCTGCCCGTTTGCGGTCGCGATGACGGGGTCACCGCTTCTCCATGTGCTGAAGTCGATGCCTTTATGGATGTACCACTGCTGCGTGATGGGGTGGATGTTCTGGCCGAATGCCATCGATATGTGCCCGATGCCGTTCTTGATGGGCCAGATGTTCGGGATGTCGGTAAAGAGCGTGCCCTGGGTCTCCAACATCCTGCCTATCTGCTCGACCGGCTGCACGGCGCTCTCAAGGTAGGCGGTGAGCTGGCGGACATCGGAGGCCTCGCGGAGGGAGCCGGAGGTGATGTCGTTGGAGTCGAACAGCGAGGACAAATCCCCGTTGCCGCCGGCTCCCTTCGGCACCGTGCCGCTCTGGTTTATGCCCAGCAGCGAGAGCGACTGGCTCAGGGAGGACTGGAAGCGTTTTGCGGCCTGCAGCAGGTTGTTGTTCTCGTCACGCAGCTCGTCAAGGCTGGCGAGCGTCTCCTTGTTCTCGGCGCGGAGGCGGCTTATCTCAAGCGCGCTTCCTGCCGTCTTCTTATTGAAATATATGAAGGAGCACGTGATTCCCGCAAAGATGATGAAGCCCATCAGCATTGCGAATATGTTTGTCTGGAGTGTAAAGACCTTGCCTTTTTCGTGGGGGACAATCATGACGGTTATCTTCTCGTCGAAGAGCCTGAACACACGGACACAGAGCCGCTGCACCTGCATGAAGAACGATGCAAGCACCTGCAGTATGCGGGCGACGAAACTTTTTTCAAATTTTTTGTATCGGTGCGCGTGTGCCAAAAAGTACCCCTCTGTGCTCCCGCTGCCACATGGGCATACAGGAGCCCCCTTCCGCTATACGCAGATATCTGCCAGTATAGCATATTGCGGCTGCACTGTCAATTTTCCAAAATAAAGTTGACTTGCACCCGCTCCTATGTTATTATATTCGGAAGAATAGAATAAAAAGTTACCTATTCTGAAAAAAATATCACGGGGCTGATTTCTGCCTCCATAACAGAGAGAAGCGCTGGTTTCTGCTTCTGGTGGTAAGCGGCTCTTCCCGGGACATATTTTAAGGATTAAGCAATGCAATTTTTTGATACTCATGCCC
>DGUD01000203.1 GCA_002393865.1 Treponema sp. UBA4319 | reverse complement strand
TCCGTCTTCAGATAAAATACATCTCATGCTGAAGCCCTGCCGGCGCGCACAGGGCCTCCGCATTTTAAATACCTTTAATCTGTAGAAATATATAATGCGGAGGCCCTGCGGCGCCCTTGGAGCCGCTTTTTGTGAAACAGGGCTTAAAATGTGCGCGTCAGGGACTGTGGGCGGCAGCGGGAGCCGCAAAAGCTTTTTTCCGCGTGTTTGCGCACTGGGGGGATTTTTGAGACTTGCGCATTGACCGCTTGCGGAATAAAGAGTATTATGAAATAAGGGAGAGAAGCTTATGAACGGGCGGCTTTTTGCGGGCATGACAAGGATGCCGGCAGATTGTTGGTAGGGATGATGGAGCTGTCCGGAGCATGCGCTTTCCGGATTGGCGACCTTGCGAGACCTGAAGGAAAAATAAAGCTTTCCGAGGCAGGTCTAATGGAGCTTCTATGAAAAAACATATATCTTTGCTTGTGGCAGCCGTCATGGGGGTTGCCGTGGCAAGCGCCGATGTGGCGCTGGGCGTCCGCGGAACCGCTCAGTGGGGGCTTGGGACGACTGTTGACAATTTTGACGGAAGCGAGCTTGACCTTTCGCGGATGTGGATGTTCGGCGGTTTCCTGTACGGAAAAATCCCGGTCTCGGTGGTGGAGAACCTGTATGTCCAGCCGGAGCTGGGCTTTACCCATCGTATCGCGGGCTTTAAGTGGAACGATATGAAATATGCGCTGACGTACAATGCCATCGCGCTTCCGGTGCTCATCGCCTACGATTTTCCGATTACGCAGGCCTTTTCCGTGACGGTGGAGGGCGGCCCGCAGTTCTCCGTGGCCATGGGCAGGATGCGTCTGGAGGATAAGGACGGAACCGAGCTGGTAAAAGCCGACCCGGAATCGCGGATACTGTTCAGCGGTATCATCGGCGCGGGAGTGTCCTATGCGTTCTCTTCGGGAACCGCCGCGATATTCGACATGCGCTACGACTTAGGCTTCAACAAGCTGGAATTCGAGAATAGTGATACAGGGCTTTTCCCCCGCGGGCTGAGCTTTAGCGCGGGCTTCCAGGTTAAGTTCTAGCGGCAGCTTTTGGTGCCGCCGCCTTTTTAGGGCGCAAAAAAGGGGCTTGTCCGCTTTGGGCAGCCCCTTTTGTTTTCTGTGCCGGACGGCACATCGGGCATAAAATCGCGCGGGCGGAAAAATTCCGCGGCGCACGGGGTGCCGCGCGTCCGTCATACTTTTATTTTTTCCAGCACCTTTCCTATGCTGTCGTGGATGACGAGGTCTGCGATGCCGTCGTTCTGGGTCTTGTCGCGGTTGATGAGCACAAGGCGGTCGCCGCGGTAGGCGTTTATGAATCCCGCGGCGGGGTACACGGTAAGGGATGTGCCGCCGATAATCAGCAGGTCTGCCGATTGTAGCGCGGCTATGGAGCGGGATACCGTCTCGTCGTCGAGGCTCTCCCCGTACAGCACGACGTCAGGCTTGATGATGCCGCCGCAGCCGGGATTGGAGCAGCGGGGGATTCCGCGCTTGTCCATGTTGCTGCGCACGTAGTCCGCGTCGTAGAACATGCCGCACTGCGTGCAGTGGTTGCGCAGCGTGCTGCCGTGCAGCTCAAGGACATTTTTGCTGCCGGCGGCCTGATGCAGCCCGTCTATATTCTGCGTGATGACGGCAAAAAGCTTTCCGGCCTGCTCCAGCTCCGCGAGTTTGTAATGCGCGGCATTCGGTCTGATGCCGGATACAAGGAGCTTTGCCCGGTAAAAGCGGTAGAATTCACGCGGGTTCTCGGCAAAAAAGCTGCCGCTCAGAATCTGCTCCGGCGTAAAGTCCCATTCCTGGTGGTACAGGCCGTCCGTACTCCTGAAGTCCGGGATGCCGCTTTCCGTGGAAACCCCCGCGCCGCCAAAAAACACGATGCGCTGGCTTCTGCTGATATATTCCTGCAGAGTGTCCAGCTCTTCCTTTGTCACTGCCATGCGATTCTCCTGACCGTATCCTTATCTCCGGCTTCTTTAAAAGCCCGGCCAAATACTATAGAATAATATCATGAACGTCATCATCATACAGCCGCCGCTCGTCCAGCTGAACACCGCCTATCCTGCGGGCGCCTACCTTGCGGCCTTTTTCCGCTCCGAGCACTGCGATGTCTCCTGGTACGACCTGAGCATAGAGCTTTTCCACGCGCTGTTCTCCGCCGGAGGGCTGGAGCGGCTGTTCGGGACGAGCGCGGGTCATGCCCTTGAGCTTGCTGCCCAGGCGCGGAAGCGCGGCGATGATGCTGCCGCCTCACATATATATCGGTATATTTCCCAGCGCAGACGATGGATTTCATGGATAGATTCCATCGTGACCATCCTGAACGAGGACAAGGTGAGCGGACGGGAGCTCTGCCACCGTTTTGTCTTCTCTCCGTACGCTCCGCGGGGGATGCGCATGGAGCGCTTTCTGGACGGGCTGGGCAGGGAGCCGACTACGGACGACGCGCGCTTTCTTGCCAGCATGGCGCTTGCCGACCTGGCGGACTACATAACGGCCGTGTTCGACCCGGAATTTTCGCTGGTGCGTTACGGGGAAAGCCTTGCCGTGAGCGAGAGCAGCTTTGCCAGGATAGAGGCCGGGCTCGATGCGCCCGTGCTCACCGGCTTTTACGAGCAGGTGCTAGAGGAACATCTCGCGCGGATTGAGATACCGGCGGGGCAGAAAGTCCTTGCCTGCATAAGCGTTCCGTTTGCGGGCACGTTTACGGCGGCGCTCTACACTGCCCGCTGGCTCAAGCGGCGCTACGGGAACAAGGTTTTTGTGTCCATCGGCGGGGGCTTTGTGAACACGGAGCTCAGGGATACGGAGGAACCCGCGCTTTGCTCCTACATCGACGCGATGAGTTACGACCGCGGCTACGGCTCCTACCGCGCGCTGCTGGGGAGCGGGCTGCTGCAGGACGCTGCTCCGGCGGAGGGGTCGCGGCTTGCCCCGCTCTACAAGCTGCGGCTCTTTTGCGGCGGGGCTGTCATTCCGCCGCTTATGCAGGATGCGGATGCTGAGCGCTACGAGGACTGTATGACCGCGTCGCTCGTGCCGGATTACAGCGGCATAGACTTTTCCCGCTATCCGCGCATGCTGGATGACGGCAACCCCATGCAGCGGCTCTGGTCTGACGGCGCATGGCTCAAGGCCTACCTCGCGCATGGCTGCTACTGGCACCGCTGCGCGTTCTGCGACACCACGCTGGATTACGTCTCTGCCTACCGCCCGGCGCAGCTGGGCAGGCTGTTCAGCGGCCTGCTGCGGCAGTCGGAGCTGCACGGTATCCGCGGCATCCATTTTGTTGACGAGGCCATGCCGCCTGCCGCAGCCGCGCAGTTTGCCGCCCTCAACGCCGCTGCTGGCGGGCCGCTGAGCTTCTGGGGGAACGTCCGCTTTGAGCGTGTCTTTGACCGCGACCTTGCCGAGTTCCTTTCCTACGGAGGGCTGACCGGCGTTTCCGCGGGGATAGAGATTGCGACCGGCAGCGGGCTGGACGAAATCTGCAAGGGGACGGACATAGACTCCATCGTCGGGGCGTGCTGCGCCTTCAAGGAATCGGGCGTGCTCGTGCATGCCTACATGATTTACGGCTACTGGCAGGAAAGCGCGCAGGACATGATTGATTCCATGGAGACCCTGCGCCAGTTCTACGCTGCGGGGCTCCTTGACAGCTCGTTCTGGCACAAATTCGTGCTCACGCGGCATTCCCGCGTCTACGAGGAGTGGCGGAAGGGCATGCATCCTGCCTTGCACCCGCTGGAACCGCAGGACGCGGGCATTTTTGCTCGCAACGGGCTCCACTTTGCGGGGGAGGACAAGTCCGCCAGGTTCAGCTCCGGTCTGAATGCCGCGCTCCAGGCATGGATGCACGGGCAGGCGCTCCGGCGCCCGGTGGGCAAGTGGTTCCCGTTCAGGACGCCCATGCCCTCTGTTCCTGCGGACTGCGTGGAGGCGGCCATCGCCCGCTATGAGCGGCGGCGGGACAAAGCCTTTGCTGCCCCGTTCCAGGCGGAAAAAGCCTTCTGGCTGGGGGGCGATGTGCTTGTGGCCGACGGCGGCAGGACGCTTGTCTGGGAATACATGGGCGGGCTGCACGAGCTGGAGCTGCCCGGAGCGCTGCGGGGGCAGAAGGCTGCCCTGCTTGCCGGTCTGCTCGCTGCCCTTGCGCCGGAGCGGCGTGCCTGCGGGGCAGGACCGCAGCTGCCGCCGGAACTGTCCGCAGCCGCCGCCTCCGGCGAGCTCCGCGCCTTTCTGCGGCATTTCCGGGGAAGGGGCTTGGTTCAGCTTCCTCTGAATCTTCCCTGTAACCAATAGACTATATCAATTATTTGCTGTAATATAGGTGTGCGAGTCAGCCCGAAATTTAATTTTAAATCTGACTTAAATTGAGAAGTTCCGCTGCTTCTGAGGAGTATGTGCCGTATGCCACGTTCAACACGTTTGTTTCTGTTCGCTTTGTCCTGTTCTTTATTCCTGCTGATGAGCGCAGGATGCAATAAAAAGCAAGGCGGTAAAAAGCAAAAGAACAGCGATGAGCCTACCATAAAGGTAGAATCCGATATAAAGGAATTCAAGGTAATCTCTTTCTCTCCGGCAGAGACGCTGCCTGCCGCGACAAAGTATCCTTCCGTCCAGATACAGTTCTCCCGTCCCGTGGTAGCGCTGTCCAAACTGGGGGAGCCGTCCAATAAATCGGACATCGTAAGCATAGAGCCTGAGCTGAAGGGCGTGTTCCGCTGGTACGGCACCAGCCTGCTGAGTTTTGAGAGCAGCGAGGAAGTCCTCCCGCAGAAAGTGTATACGGTGAAGGTGAGCCCCAAGACGAATTCCATCAACGGCGAGCCCATCACCGGGCAGCTTGAGTATTCGTTCCATCCTGAGGAGCTGCGGATGGTCTCCGTGCTGCCGGGCTACGGCGAGGTGCAGCAGGGCAATTACGTGGATTCCCGGAGCGTCCCGCCGGAAGTGGCCCGCGATATTCTGGTGACATTCAATTTCCCGGTGAACGCGGCGGTTGTCGCAAAGACGCTCCAGGTGGGGGAGTCATCTGGCCTTGATTCCCCCGCAAAGAATTTGGACTATACGGCTGCGCAGGAAAAGCCCAATGCCGTGCGGCTTACACTCAGCGCGAAACCCTCCGAGGACAAGGACATTGAGCTTGTGCTGCCCGCCGGTTCCATGGCGGACGAAGGCTGCTATCAGACGCGCGAGCGCCGCACGCTTTCGTTCCATACGCTGCTTCCGTTTAGCATCCGCGATTTTGACGACGACCCGTCCTATATTGCCGACCAGTACTCAAATCCGGTGATGTATGTGTTCAGCAGTATGCTCAAGCAGGGCAGCGAGGCGGACATCGCGTCCCATATCTCCACGTCGCTCGGTACAAAAGTCAGCGCCGACAACGTTGCTATCAGCGGCGCGCAGCTTATCGTGCACGGGCTTCCGGTGCAGTTCGGGCAAAAATACACCCTTACGCTTGAAAAAGAGCTGTCCGACGTCTACGGCCGACAGCTTGGCGAGGCATCCGTAAAGCAGATAGAGGTGCCCGAAGCCCGCAGCTTTGCTTCCTTCAAGAACTGGGGGCTCAATATCCTGGAGGCGCAGTTCGCGCCAAAGCTGGTGTTCCAGCACCAGAACGTCAAGGCGGGCTCCTCGTATTCGCTCGTTCCCGTCACTGGCGCGAACGGCGGCAAAAGCAAGGCCGATGCCCGGACAGAGACGCTTGACCCCGCGCAGATTCCGCAGAACGTCAAGGTGCTGCAGGCCGTCGATCTGGCGCCGGTGCTTGAAAAGGCGGGGAACGAATACCATGGCTCGGTAGTATTCAACGCGGACATGGTGTACCAGTACAAGACGACCGACTGGCGCACGGAGCAGAAAGAGCTCCATACCGACCACATGAATAACACGCAGGCAATACAGGTAACGGATTTGGGCGTGACCGCCCGCTATGCCTACAACAGCGCGCTTGTGCTCGTGACGAGCCTGAAGTCCGGCGAGCCGGTGGCCAACGCGGACGTTACCGTCTACGCCGTGGAGGAGAACCGCTCCTCGGCCACATATTACGAGGATTTGCTCGGCGGGAACCATACGTCGCTCGGCAAGGCAAAGACGGACGCTTCGGGCTTTGCCCAGATTGTATTCGCCAAGAACGCCATCCGCAAGCTGAGCTCCGGCGATTCACGGCGTACTCTTTATATAGAAGCAAAGACAAAAGACGACCGCGTTATCTTCCAGCCGGACATCAACAGCCTGTGGCGGGCCGGGGTATACAATACCGGCAATCCGGGAACTGCGGAAGAGGAGCAGATGGTCACGTTTATCTTTACTGACCGCGGGCTCTACAAACCGGGAGAGACCATAACATTCCGCGGAATAGACCGCACGCTGAAGGTGGGTGAATACAGCCCGTATGAGGGGAAATTCCACCTGACGCTTGACGACGGCTCGTGGAATCCGACCGTGTACTATACGCTTGATGAGAAGACGACGGCAAACGGCACCTTCTGGGGCAAAATAAAGCTGCCGGAGGATTTGCGCCCCGGTTCCTACCGTATCAGGTACAAGCGCGATGGCGACAACTCGACCCAGGTCTGCCGCGTAGAGGTGCAGTTCTTTGAGCGCCTGCGCTTTGAGGT
>DGUD01000187.1 GCA_002393865.1 Treponema sp. UBA4319 | reverse complement strand
AGAGCTCAATCATCGGCTTGGGAACGTCGCTGCGGACGGAAGCTATGCGGGTTCCCTTGCCACCCGCCATAATGACGGCTTTCATACGGGAAAGAAATGCTCCTCAATCTGAAGGCAGAGCGCATGGTAGACAGGCAGATGCAGCTCCTGTATCATGAACGTCTCTTCCTGCGGCACGATGATGCATGCGTCGGAAAGGGCACGGATCCTGCCTCCGTCCCGCCCGGTGAGGGATACCGTCCTGAGCCCCTGTGCCCGCGCAAGCGCCGCCGCATATACGATGTTCTTGGAATTCCCGCTGGTGGAGATAGCGAGGAATACGTCGCCCGGCTTGCCGTATCCGTGCACCTGCTGCGCAAAGAGCACGTTGCCGTCCACATCGTTCAGGCTTGCCGTCATCAGCGCGCTCTGGTTGGAGAGCGCTATGACAGGGAGCGAGCCCTGCAGCTTTCCTCGCAGGTAGTCCGCGGATTCCTTGTCTATGCCTTCCAGCTTTGCCAGCAGGGCATCATCAGGGGGGCGCTTCTTGACAAAGCCCTTGAGCAGCTCCCCTGCTATGTGGTCGCTGTCCGCGGCGCTGCCGCCGTTGCCCGCCACAAGCAGCTTGCCGCCTGCGGCAAAAGACGCTTCCAGTATACGGTATGCGCTGATGATCGGGTCCCTGCAGACCGCAAGCTGGGGGTAACGGGCGATGAGCTGCCCGATATATGCATAGTCTTCCATGCCAATCTCCTGCTACCGCGTCTCGCGGTAATCCTCCGGGTTGTAGAAAATCACTTTTGTACCGTCGTTCTCGAATTTGAACGGGACATGGAGCTGCCCCGCGAGCGCTTTGCGCACCGCATCCTGCCGCTCCGTAGGAACGTAGAAGAGCAGGAAGCCGCCGCCGCCCGCGCCGAGCAGCTTGCCGCCGAGCGCGCCCGCCTGTATTGCCGCGTCGTACTGCGCGTCGATGGAGCCGGTGCTGATGCCGCTCGATATACCGCGCTTGAGATGCCACGTGTAGTCGAGCAGCCTTCCGAATTCGTCAAGGTCGGCGGACGCATCCGTGAGAACCTGCTCGGCGCTGTCCACAAGGGACTTCATCTCCAGCAGCTGCGCGGTCTTGTCCTTCATGGACTGCTCGGTCACCTTCTGGATGTCGGAGCTGAATCGCGAGAAGCCGGTAAAAAAGAGCATGAGCCTGTCGTTCAGTGCCTTTTTGCGTGCGGGCGATATGATGACCGGCTGCACGGTATAGCCGTCGATTGAGAAATTGATGCGGTTGAGGCCGCCGAAGCTTGCCGCAATCTGATCCTGGATGCCGCCGGCTTCTTTGCAGAGCGTCCGCTCAAGGTAGATTGCGTCGTCCGCGAGCCTGCGCTTGTCCACGTACTGCCCCTTGAGCGCGTAGAATGCCTCCAGCATTCCCACTGCAAAGGATGAGCTTGTCCCCAGCCCGCTGCGCGCGGGAAGGTCGCTCTCGTAGGTCAGGCGGATTTCATGCATGTCCAGCCAGCGCATCGCGTTCCTGATGGCGGGGTGCTGGATTTCGTCATAGGCGTTCACCTGCTCGGTCTTTGAGTAGGTAAGGTGCGTCTTGTAGTCAAAAAAGCGGGGCAGGTGCCGTACCGTCACGTAGCAGTATTTGTCGAACGTGGTGGAGAGGACGGCGCCGCCGTGCTCGTTGTAGAATCCGGAGAAATCCGTCCCGCCCCCAAAGAATGACATGCGGAACGGTGTCTGCGTAATTATCATATCACTGTGCTCCTGTGCCTGCTTTCCTCAGGCTGTCTTTCCTGTCGCAGCTTGCGCGGCTGCGTCAAGCCGGGCGAGCGTCTCCGTCATGAAATCCGCCGTGCGTTCTCCCGCCTCCCCCTGATGCATCCACGCCTGTGCCTTTGCGGCCTTCCGGGCGGCGGCAAGCTCGGGGGAGTCGCTTGCCCCCTCTATCACCCGCCGGATATCGGGGAACTGCGATTCCTGAAGCTCGATGCCCATTTTTTTGACGGTCTCGAACTGCCACGGCTTTGCGGCCAGATCGTAGGCGTCGTAGGGCAGCAGGTTCATCGCCTCGTCAACGTAGAGCACCGGCTTGTCGCAGAGAAAGCTGAAGTCAAAGATGATGCCGGAAAAGTCCGAAATCATGATGTCCGCCTGCCTCATGGCGCCGATGTTCTCGCGCTCGTAGTCCCATGTGATGCCCGCTCTGCCCCGGTAGCGCTGCTCCAGCCGCTCCAGCATCGCGCCCTCAGATTTCCGTGACTGCGGGTGCGGGCGGATGATAATCTTCCAGCCGGTAGCGGCAAGCGGGTCAAGCAGCTTCTCGCCGTAGCGGGAGAGCAGCCCCGACGCCCCCCATGAGGGCGACACGAGCACCGTAAAGACATGCTCCGCCCCCGTCGCGGCAGGAATGGCGCTGATGCGGGATGCCAGCACGTCAAGGTAGGTGCAGCCGACCGTCACGAGCTCCTTTTGGGGGATGCCGCGCTGCTGCTCCAGCGCCCTGATGTCCTTGCCCTGATAGTCGCCCGAAAGCAGCACCGAGTCGAAGAAATCCAGCCCGAAGAGGCGGTACATCGTCGCGTCGCTGGACGCATGCACGATATGCGCGTAGTGCCGCACGTTCTTGCTGCGCTTGAGCTGGTACACGTGCAGCCCCGGCGTCGTCATCAGCACGATGCCTGCGGACAGCATGTTGAGCCGCGCGAAGGCTACGTTCCCGGCGCCGATGAATTCCGGCTTTACATAAGTATAGCCTTGCGAGAAGACAGGGTCGTCCTCCGCGGATGTGAGGAAGGCGAGCGGTATATGCCTGCGCTCAAAGGCGTCGCAGATTGGCTTGAACACGTTCCAGTACTGCAGCCCCTCGTTGTAGATGACATAGGGCTTGTAGGAGGCGTCCTGAACAACGCCGCCTTTTCTGCCGGAAAAGAACACCTTGAGCCTGAGCACCGCGGCCTTGGACAGAAAGTAGAGCATCGACGCCACGCCGATGAGAATGGAGAAGAGCATGCTGCCCGTGCCGG
>DGUD01000138.1 GCA_002393865.1 Treponema sp. UBA4319 | reverse complement strand
CATCTCATGCTGAAGCCCTGGGCGCAAAAGCGGCAGATTGCATAAGGAGGCTTCCTTCTGTATACTACGGGGCAAGGCCGGGAATACAGGCTGATGGCGCACACGCCACACTGTCACCACGGCCGCGGCTCTGCCGCAAGGAGGCAAGACATGGTAAATTTCAACAAAGACTCCGTATTCAACCTTAAACCGATTGATGTTTCCGAAGTGAAAAACGAAGTGCAGGCATTCCTCATCGACGGGGAGAGCATTCTGGAGGCATTCAAGACCGTCCGCGACCAGGTGGTGTTCACGAACAAGCGTATCATCTCTATAGACGTGCAGGGCATAACCGGCAAGCGGAAGTCCTTCTCCACCCTGCCCTACTCCACCATTCAGTTCTTTGAGATTCAGACGCAGGGATTCATGGAGATTTTTCCGGATACGGAGCTGTTCATCCAGTATGCCAACGGTTTTACCGCGCAATTTGAATTCAAAGGCAACGTGGATATCTGCCGCATCGGAAAAATCATATCGGCATACGTGCTCAAATAGAATGCGACGCAGCCGGCCGCACGCAGCGGAGGGCTGCCTTCCGCGCGAATCAGGGAAGCGGCAGCTGCACTGTCTGCGTACCGTATGCATAGGGAGCCACCGCATACGGCTCAAAGTAGACGGTAATCGTCTTTCCGTCAATCGTAAAGCAGGAGAAATGCTCTGCGTCGGCAGCAGTCCCGCTGTCAATCATGGCCGTAAGGAGCCGACGCTGCTCCGACGAAAGGCTCGCATCAGCATCGACGAGGGCAGCGACAAGCTTCTGGCGGCACAGGGCTGAAAGCTGCGCATACGACAGAGCGGAAGCCTCGGTAAGCGGAATAATTTTACCCGACTCCACATCATAGGTAAAGCTTCTCAGCGTCGTATTCCCGTGGGCGCCACCGTCGTATTCATAGGACGTAAGGAGCACGCTGACAAAACGCTTGCCGCGGAACACCTTGTGCTGCACGTTGTACTCAAACGGGGGTGTCACACCGCCCGCACCGGGCTCCTCGCGGCGGTAGGCATCCAGATCCGTCCAGTTCTTCCGGGCAAGCACCTTGAAGGAATTATAGTTTGTGAGCACGGCGTCTTTTACCGCGGCATCCAGCGCTCCTATTCCCTCAAACGAAGGATAGGCTATATCGGATTCCACATAGGAAAGATTTTCTTTTACGGTTTTTACCGTATATGCAGAAGAGGGAGCCGCCGGGGAAGATGGCAGCGAACGGCAAGAAAAAAACAGCGAAGAAAAAGCAAGCCCCGCACAGAGCAGGCAGGGCACAAAAAATCGTTTATCCATATCGTCTATTATAACACAGAAATGTTATAAATCAAATATGTTCCCGAAAAATCCGCAGGCAGACGCCGGCTCGCCGTGCGCATACAGGTGGCGGACATCGCCGAACTGCTGCACCCGGAACACGACCTCGCCCGGCACCCGTTCCTCTGCGCCAAGAACGGTCACAGATGTCGGCGCCACGTAGCAGCCCTGCCAGAGCTGGACGGGGCTCATTCCCGTCAGGTGCGCGATAATAGCGAACATAACGCCGAGGTGGCAGACAAAGACAAGGTTCTTGCCGTCAAGGTTTTTCTGCTGGGCAAGCAGATGGGTATCAACGGCGGCCTCCTCATCAGTCAGGTGCGGCAGGCAGTTATAGATAGCGGTATGGCGGGAATCGCGGGTATAGTCGTATTGCGCCAGCAGCGCGTCAAAGCCGTCGCAGACTTCCCGGTAGCGGCTTTCTATGTCCTTTTGCCGCAGCGGCTTGGCAGCGAACCAGCGTTTCCTGTCAAAGAATTTGTTCTCCTTGTAATAATAGCGGGGCATCCAGTCCCAGCAGCAGGAACGCTCTTTGCCGCTCACGGGGTCAATGACATGATGGTCGAATTCCCGGAGCCATGGAAGCGTGACCGCAGTGCGCTCCATTTTAAGAAGCGCGGGTTTCAGCGTATCCTGCGCGCGGCCGTACGGGGACACATAAAAATCGGTGACGTCCCAGCCAGCGATGCGCTCCGCAAGATAGGCGGACTCACGGGCACCTTTCTCCGTCACCGTGTTGTTCTTGTAATCAGGATCTCCGTGCCTGATGAAAATCAAATGCATGGTGTTATCTGAACCTCCGTTTTTCCTTTGCTCATATTCTTTACGTCGGCGGCAAAGGCAGCTGCCTCTTCAGCCCAAATGTCTGCATGTACCGTCACTGCGGCACCGTAGGACTCTGTCAGCGCGGAGACATGGTACTGCTCGTAGCGCCGCCGCACGGCCTCATACACAGGGTAGTCCGCAGAAAAAGAAATATGCTGCTTCGCAACGAACGGCTCGCTGCGGCACACGGCAAGCACCTGCTTTGCCGAATCCCCGTACGCACGTACAAGCCCGCCGGTTCCGAGCAATGTCCCGCCAAAGTAGCGCGTCACAGTCAGCAGGATATTCGTTATCCCGCTGCCACGCAGCACATCCAGTACCGGCCGCCCCGCAGTTCCTCCCGGCTCGCCGTCATCGCTCATGCCGTTCGTCTCGCCCTGAGCCCCGGTAACAAAGGCGTGCACGACATGGGCCGCGTCCTTGTAGCGGAGCTTTACGTCCCGTAACGTATCTCTGGCAAGCGCCTGCGTGCTTACGGGAAAAACCTCCGCGATAAAGCGGGAATTCCTGACGACCTGCTCTGCCCGCGCATAATCCAGCAGCACATTCATTCAGGCATGTCCTTTGCGGGCGCGGCATCGCTTACAGGCGCAGGCGGCTCCGCTTCCTTTAAGGGGCGGATAACGCCGACAAGCGTGTCGTAGTACAGGGAAAGCGCCATGCACAGGCGGACAATCGTTCGGTATTCCTCGACAAGGGCAGCAAAGCCAAGCACGCTCTGCAGTGCCTGCAAGGAATGCGGAACGGATTCTCCCTGCGGCATAACGAGCAGCAGCCCTTGCAGGACAAGCATCGCTATCAGATCCTTGCCGCCCGCATAGAGCTCAAAGCCGATGAAATGAAAGAAATGCCCCCGCATGCGCCTGAATGCCTTTGCAAAAGAGGCAAAGACACCAAGCTCCGGCTCCTTGTACATGAGCGGCCACAAAAACGAGAACGGCAGGTGCAGGAGGGCGACAGGAATCAGCGAAGCGAGCGACAGCAGCACAAGCACAGCTTCCTTCGGGATTTTTTCCGGCGGGAAGAGCTGGTTCAGCTGCGGCCCGAACAAGAGGATAAGCAGAGAAACGATGAGGGCGACGGCAAGATATGCCACCGCATACACCAGCCCTGCCCGCAGGATACGCCAGGCGCCTTTCCTGAATCCAAAGAACAAATAGCCGATTGTCACGTGCTTCTTTTCCACCATGCGGCTCATGATAACCGTCAGGCCATACGAAAGCATCTTGAGCAGCACAATCGCGGCAACACAAAACAGCAGCGGAAAGAGCAGCTGTGCTATCCCTGATTCCGGGGAAAGACCTTCGCCCTCCCCTACCGAGACCGCAGGCATGACGACCAGCCCCAACAGCAGCAGCATGATAAGTATGTAGAAAAGCACGGAGAACACGGCCTTGCCCATGTTCAGGCGCAGGCACTGGTTCAGAATCACATGCATGAATTTGTAATCAGGCTTAGCAGTTCTGTTCATCTCGAATCATCCTTTCCTGCTACAGGAGCGCAGGCTGCATATCTCCGCTCTCTGCCTCGACGGATTCGGTCTCCCGCGCGGAAAGCTTTACACCGTTCGCCTTCAGCCCCTTCTCCTCAAAGTCAGCGGCATTGAACTGCTCCTGCACAAGCTTTGCGCGGGGCTTCTTCTCATAGCGCAGCGTAAAGCCGAAGCGCTGCCTTGTGTCCACATGCAGCACCTCCATTCCTTCAGGAGCAATAAAATAATCGCGGTTCATAATCCAGCCGCTCACACGGCAGCGCTTTATGTAGGCACATTTTGTCTGCGGGTCGCGGTATATGACGGTGAACAGCACATTGCTTATGATTTCTTTGTCAGCATAATTGCAGTACCACAGGCCCGTATCAACAAAGAGCTTGTCGGGCACATCGCAGACTGTGTAGATGCCGCTCCGCCGCATGATGAACACGCGGTCAAAGGGAGTCACCCGCAGCAGCTCCGTGCCGCCGCTGACCGCCGTACCGAGATAGCCCTTGTCGTCGTAGCGGAGCGGCGTATCGCGCTTTACCACATGCTTTACATCAACAGCATGGAACTGCGCTATGTGCGTATGCCGCTCAAGCTCCTGCGGGCCAAATTTGGCAAGGATGCCGTCAAGATAGCTGACGGCGCAGTCCGTCAGGTGGCGCAGCTTTTTGCTGATGTCCTTAAGCTGCTTGTTTATAGACGCAACGGCATCCCGGTTCTTGTTTATGTCGAACAGCGATATGCGGCGGATAGGAATTTTGAGCAGCTGCTCGACATCATCATCCGTCACCTCGCGGACAAGCTCGTCCTTGAACGGAACAAAGCCTTTTTTGACGGCGGCAGCCACGGCCTCCGCGGTCTTCATCTGCTCAATCTTCTTGTAGATGCGCTCCTCTATAAAAATGCGCTCCAAGGTACGCGCATGCAGCTCCTCGGTCAGTTTGCCGCGCTCATATTCAAGCTCGTCCTTGATGATGGCCGTAAGCTTTTTCGCATAGTACTGGATGATGGCCGTCGCCGTCATCACCTGTGGCATGTTATCCCTGATGACGAGCATCTGGCAGGAGATGGACTTCTCGCAGTCCGTGTAGGCATACAGCGAGTCCACCACATCCTTTGCGTACACGCCGCGCGGAAGCTTTATCTCTATCTGGCAGTGGTCAGTCGTGTAGTCATCGATGGAGCTTATCTTTATCTTGCCCGCCTTGTAGGCATTCTCGATGGAATTCAGGAGGCTGTCCGACGTGGAGTCCACCGGCAGTTCGGTGATGATGATTTTCTTCTCGTCGCTGGTGTCAAAGACTGCGCGGGTGATAATCTTGCCGTTTCCGTCATTGTAGCCGGACACATCTATGAGCCCGCCGGTGGGCACGTCAGGATAAATCTGGAACGGCTCCCCGCGCAGCGCATGCTTCTCTGCCTCCAGCACCTCGCGGATGTTGTAAGGCAGGATTTTTGTGCTCATGCCGACAGCAATGCCCTCTGCGCCGATGATGAGCGCGACCGGAATCTTTGCGCGGTACACCTCAGGCTCCTGGCTGCGGCCGTCATAGTTCGGCACGTAGTGCGTGACCTTGGGGTTCGTCACAAGGAATTCTTTGGCGAGCGGGCGGATGCGGCATTCTATGTAACGGGGGGCAGACGCGCCGTCCCCCGTGAACGGGTTCCCGAAATTGCCCTGCCGCTCAATGAAAATTCCTTTGTTCGCGAGCACAACGAGCGCGCCGCCGATGGAGGCGTCCCCGTGGGGATGGTATTTCATCACACGCCCGACCACATTCGCCACCTTCTGGAAGCGGCCGTCGTCCATCTCAAAGAGCGTGTGCAGAATCCGGCGCTGGACAGGCTTCAGCCCGTCCTCAAGGTCGGGGATAGCACGGTCGCGGATGACATAGCTCGCATATTCGATAAAATTCTTGTCGAAAAGGTTCTTGACAAAAGCCACGGTAATCCTCCCCTATGCGTCGATATCTGCGTTGGAAAGCAGATGCTTCTCGATGAACTGGCGGCGCTCCGGGGTATTCTTGCCCATGTAGAAGCCGAGCAGCTTGGGCACCAGCTTGAGCTGGCTGATTTCCACCGGCGTCAGATGCATGGTCTCAGGCTCGATGAACTGGCGGAATTCGTCAGGGTTTATCTCACCGAGTCCTTTGAAGCGGGACGTCTCGGCGGATTTTCCCAAGCGCGCCTGCGCCTTGTCGCGCTCATCCTCGGAATAGCAGTAGATGTTCTCCTTCTTGTT
>DGUD01000106.1:268-2846 GCA_002393865.1 Treponema sp. UBA4319 | reverse complement strand
TGGTGTTGACGCACTGGCCGCCCGGTCCCCCGGCACGCATGACGTCTACGCGAACATCCTCCGGACGAATGTCGATTTCCGTCTCCTCAGCCTCCGGCAGCACGGCGACGGTCGCCGTGGAAGTCTGGATGCGCCCCTGCGCCTCGGTGGCGGGGACGCGCTGCACACGGTGCACGCCGCTTTCCCAGCGGAGCGTGCCGTACACGAATTTGCCGCTTATAGACGTAACAATCCTGTTGAAGCCGCCGACTTCCGTCTCCTGCGCCTCCATGGTCTCGGTTTTCCAGCCCTTGCGCTCCGCCAGGTGGCAGTACATCTCCCACAGGTCGCGCACAAAGAGGCTCGCCTCGTCGCCGCCAGCCGCGCTGCGTATCTCAAGGATGATGTTCTTCTCGTCCAGCGGATCCGGCGGAATGAGCTTGAGCTTTATCTCCTCCTCCAGCTGGGGCTTCTTCTCCTCCAGCTCCTTGAGCTCCTCGCGGGCAAGCTCCTTCATGTCGCGGTCATCCTCTTCGGTTACGAGCCGCGTGTCGTCCTCGATGCCTTTGAGCACGGACTTGTAGTTATCGTAAAGCGCTATCAGCTCCGTCAGGTGCTGGTTCTCGCGCATGATATCCTTATATTTCTTCTGGTCTTTTACTAGTTCCGGGTCGGCGACCATCGCGGTCACCTCCACGAAACGCCGGGACAGGTCTTCCAGTTTCTTTATCAAATCCATAATGCCAGTATCTTAGCATAGATTGAAAGATGTGAAAAGGAGGGAATCCAAGAAGATTGTTCCCCGCACCGGCTCTGCCGCCGGGAAGCCTGCGTTCCTTCAGCAGGGAAAAAGCAGGGGCTTTTTGTTTTGGCTTCCTGGAAGCGCAAAACGGCTTGAATTTTGTCTAGTTTCAAGAATCCGTCTAGACTTTTGAAACTGTCTCGCTTTATAATCGGCTTATGGATATTGTAAGGGCAAACGGGCGGCGAAGCTTTGTTCTGGCCGCAATCATCGCGGCGCTGACGCTGCCCTCGTGCAACGGAGGAAAACATATGGACACAGACAAAATCGAGCGGACGGCAGTTACGGAAATGCAGCGCCTGATGGCGGAAAAGGCGGTGAAGCTCCCGGCGGAAAACAACCCGGTGGTGGCGCACAAGTACGGGGCGGATCCGGCGCTGCTCGTGTACGGCGACACGGTTTACCTGTACACGACGAACGACATGCAGCAGTTTGAATTCACGCAGGGTAAGGCAGATAACGGCTACGACAAAATCACGACGCTCAACGTGTTCAGCTCCAAGGATCTGGTGAACTGGACGGACTGCGGCGAAATCAGCGTGGCCGGCAAGAACGGTGGCGACGGCGCGGCAAAGTGGGCGAGCAATTCCTGGGCGCCGGCTGTGGCATGGAAGCGCATCGGCGGCACGGACAAATTCTTTATCTACTTTGCGGACAGCGGGAACGGCATCGGGGTGCTGGAGGGCGATTCGCCGACCGGGCCGTTTATCGATCCGCTGGGCGCGCCGCTTGTGTCGCGCGCGGTTCCCGGCTGCCAGAAAATCAACTGGCTCTTTGACCCCGCCGTCATTGTCGACGAGGACGGGAGCGGCTACCTTTACTTTGGCGGCGGCCACGACCCCGATACCTACGAGCATCCCATGAACGCGCGCGCCGTCGCGCTGAGCGACGACATGGTTCACCTTGCGGGCGAGCCTGTCGTGATAGACGCACCCTTCCTCTTTGAGGATTCGGGAATCAACAAAATCGGCTCCACCTGGTACTACACGTACTGCACGAACTGGCAGGACAGGAAGGACTCCAAAGACCCTGACAGGATGCCCATCGCCGTCATCGGCTATATGAGCTCGCAGAATCCGCTGGGACCGTTCGAGTACAAGGGCTACACGCTGGAGAATCCCGGCACCGCGTTCGGCACCTGGGGCAACAACCACCACTGGATTTTCAGCTTTAAGGGAAAGTGGTACATCGCTTACCACACGCAGACGATGGAAAAGACGGTGGGGCACGAGAAGGGCGGCTACCGGAACGTCTTTATCGATACGTTTGCCGTGAACGCGGACGGCTCGCTCCCCGTCCAGAAATCGACGAAGCAGGGCGTCGCGCAGGTGTGCCCCTTTGCGCTTGGCGGCGAAGTCCCGGCGGCTACCTTTGCCTCTGCCCGCAACGCGGCGGTGACCGGCAGGCAGACGGTGGCAGCCGTAAAGGACGGCGCCTACCTCTGCATCAAGGGCGCAGATTTGAGCGCCGGGGCGTCCGAGTTCGGCGTAAAGTGTGTCCCCGCAAAAGATGCTGCTATTGCATTGCGCATAGACGGGATGGGCGGCAAGGGTACGGAGATTGCCCGTCTGAAGCTTGGCGGCGCCACGGCGTGCAGCACAAAACTGTCCCTGCCGCCGGACGCACAGGGCATCCACGACCTGTACATCGTCCTGCCGGAAGGCTGCGAGCTGATAAGCTGGATAATTAAATAAGCTTAAAACCTACGCTATACGAGGCATGACAGCCGCCCCAAGTCTCCTGCCGCACCCAGTTGTACCGGGGCACCGTTGCTCTGAGGCTGCATTGCGGCGGGGG
>DGUD01000106.1:0-187 GCA_002393865.1 Treponema sp. UBA4319 | reverse complement strand
TACCGTTGCACTGGGGGCTGCCGCAGCCGCCGCATGCGCTGCCGTCCACGCAGATGATGAGCCCGCAGCAGCACCACGCATGCGTGGCGGCGATTGTCCGCATTGCAATACACTTAAAATGTAACATTATTGATAACAGTATGTTATTTCTGGATAACACGTTTTTTTTGCATTAAAAAGGGTTCTT
>DGUD01000137.1 GCA_002393865.1 Treponema sp. UBA4319 | reverse complement strand
CCAGGTCTTCTCCACCGCCGCCGACGGCCAGACTGCGGTCAGCATCCATGTGCTGCAGGGTGAGCGCGAGATGGCCGCGGACAACCGCACGCTCGGCCGCTTTGACCTTGTGGGCATTCCGCCTGCACCGCGCGGCGTGCCGCAGATTGAGGTCACATTCGACATCGACGCGAACGGCATCGTGCATGTCTCCGCAAAGGACATGGGCACCGGCAAGGAGCAGCATATCCAGATTACTTCTTCCAGCGGCCTGAGCAAGGAAGAGATTGACCGCATGGTCAAGGACGCGGAGGCGAACGCCGATGCCGACAAGAAGAAGAAGGACGCCATCGACGCGCGCAATGCCGCCGACAGCCTTATCTTCTCTACAGAGAAGACCCTGAAGGAGATGGGTGACAAGGTTTCCGCGGACGACAAGAGCAAGATTGAGTCCGCCGTGAAAGAGCTGAAGGAAGCGCTTAAGGGCGACAACACCGAGGATATCAAGAAGAAGACCGAGGCTTTGCAGCAGGCTTCCTATAAGATTGCGGAGGAAATCTACAAGGCGCAGGCTGCGGCACAGCAGGCCGCTGGCGGAAACGCCGGTGCGGGCGCTGCCTCCGGCGCAGGCTCATCTGCTTCCGGCAGCACAGGCAGCAGCGGCTTTGACAAGGGCAAGGCCGACGACGTAGAGTACGAGGTTCACGACGACAAATAAGGCGGCTGCTCCCGGTCTTCTCTCTGGCCGGGACTGCCACTGCGATATAGTGCGGGATGCCCCCGTCCGCAGGAATCCCGCCCGATGCCTCTGGTGCCGGGCGTGATTCCGCGGGGACTGCCCGCGCTATGCGCACAGGAAAAAAGATATGGCTACGAAACGTGATTATTATGAGGTGCTGGGGCTGGACAAGAGCGCAGATAAGGACGCCATAAAGAAGGCGTACCGCAGGCTTGCCATCAAGTACCATCCCGACCGCAATCCCGGCAACAAAGAGGCCGAGGAGAAATTCAAGGAAGCCACGGAGGCGTATGAAGTCCTGAGTGACGACCAGAAGCGGCCCATCTATGACCAGTACGGCTTTGCCGGTCTGGAAGGCATGGGCGGCGGCGGGCAGGGATACAGCCATGCCTTCCACGATTTCAGCGATATATTTGGCAGCGGATCAGGATTTGAGGATATTTTCAGCAATATCTTCGGCGGCGGCTTTGGCTCTGCTTCCTCCCGTTCTGCCCGCGACAACAATACGGGCGCGAGCATCCGCTACGACCTTGAGATTGATTTCAAGGACGCGGTGTACGGCTGCCGCACAGACATCCATTACCGGCACAACGAGGTCTGCTCCCACTGCAACGGCACGGGCGGGCAGCCGGGCTCCAGCCGCAAAACCTGTCCTTCCTGCCAGGGCATCGGGCAGATACGGCGCAGCGCGGGCTTCTTCTCCGTGCAGCAGACCTGTCCCACGTGCGGCGGCAAGGGGACGGTCATCGACCACCCGTGCACGCATTGCCACGGCAGCGGCCTTGAAGAGAAAGACAAGGTGATGACCATAAAGATTCCTGCCGGTGTCGATGACGGAAAGCGCATCGCCATTCCCCATGAGGGCGATGCCGGTACCAACGGCGGGCAGCCGGGCGACCTTATCATCGTCATCCACGTGCGGCCGGACAAATATTTTGAGCGCGGTGACAACGATTTGTATTGCGCCGTCCCCATCAGCCTGTCGCAGGCGGTGCTGGGCGCCGATATAACGATGGCGACCCTTGACGGCAGGCAGATTACCATCAAGGTTCCGGCCGGAACTACGGAAGGCAAGCTCTTGCGCATCAAAGACGAGGGCGTCCCGTACACCGGCTCGTCGCGGAAAGGCGACCTCTACGTCAAGATTCTGGTACAGCTGCCGACAAAAATCTCCCGCCAGCAGGCTGCCGTCATGCAGGAGTACGCAAAGCTTGAGAATGCCACGACAAGGCCGGAGCTTATCCCGCTTGCCTCGCTGGCAAAGTGACAGGCTTGCAGCCGCCGCGGCATATCTGCTTGCGGTGGCTTGTTTTTTTAAGTTCATTTTATTAAATTCCCCCTGAAGCCGCTTTTTCCGCTGCTTTCCTCTGAAACTTGCGCAAATGCTTTATGCGCGCACGGAATATGCCGATACTAAGATAAGGTATTCAGTTTTAAAAGTTCTGGGCAACGTGTTGCCGTGGACTCTTTGAGACTGGCTCAAGGCACTTTGCTTCCCGCTGGAAGCAAATGCTGCGTTTTCAAAAAACCTCATGGCATTGCGGTTTTTGAGGAAAATTCGGAAGGCGCGCAGCATCTGTCCGGATGCTGTGGCACCTTTTGTGTATTTGCAGGGGTTAGAAATGTATAAAACGAAACGCCGTGCAGTTTATATAATTGCAGAATTTCTCATCATTGCGCTGATTATTTGCCTGACGGTATGCATCATCCCGCCGGTGGCAAAGGACAAACCGTATTCAGGGCTTTTTACGTGGCTTACGTCCACCGTGCTCATCCTCTTTGTCCTTTTTGTCCTGCTGAAAGTCAGGATGTCCGTCGATACGCGTCTGAAGAACCGTACGCTTAGCACCGGCGAGACGTCCCTGCTTTCCCGCTTCCTTGAGCGGCTCAAATTCTGCTATTCCTACGATGAATTCTACCAGATTATCGGGGATGTCCTTGAGATGGAGGGCGACTGCTCCGTGCTCTACATCGACCGTATCAAGAACTATGTCCTGTACAACAGCCCCGACCGCCTGACGTGCACAAAGAACACGATGTTCACGCTGGAGCTGAATTTTTCCGCGGACTGGAAGGACGGCTTCTATTTCCTGGGGGAAAACTACGGCGTCGTGCGCGATCAGCGGAAGGCGCGCGGTTTCTTTATGGTGAACAAGGGCAAGCACCTGTATGTGTTCTGCCGCTATACCCGGCTTTTCGATGATTCTATCTTCGGCACGGTGTACGATGAGTACTGCAACTTCATGAAGCGCACTGCCACCATCAACGACCTGTCGGACATCGCCTCGCTCTCGCAGGAATGGCAGCAGCTGGCGAACACGCAGCGCTCCTTCCTTCCGGCGGTCATGCCGCAGATTGACAAGCTTGAGATTGCGGCATACTTCCGCCCGCTCATCAACGTATCCGGCGACTATTATTCGGTTCTGCCCATCACCAAGACAAAGACGCTCCTCATGCTCGGCGATGTGTCCGGCAAAGGTCTTGCCGCCGCGCTCGTCATGGGCTTGGTGATAAACACGATAAAAATCCTTGAGGACAAGGACGACCTGCCCGGCATGATCCGCGCGGTCGACAAGGCCATCAAAGGCATGCACCTGCAGGACAAGTATACGGTTTTGTTCCTCGGCATCGTTGACACGCTCAACATGACCATCCGCTATGTGAACGCGTCCATGTCAGACCCCGTCATCATCACAAAGGCCGCGGACGGCTACCGCGTCAAACCGCTCACCTCCAACTGCTCTGTCGTCGGCATCATCGACCTGCCGGATACCATCGAGGTCAGCGAGCAGCGCCTGTTCCGTGGTGACGTCATACTGATGGCTTCCGACGGCGTCTCCGAGGTCATGGACGATAACGGCGTCGAGCTGGGGAATACGCAGTTGTATCAGGACACGCTGACGACGAGCGCAGAGAAATCCCCCAAAGAATTTGTGGACGATGTGGTGCACCTCGTGCTTTCGTATAACGGCAACAAAAAGCTGCACGATGATGTCACGATGATGGTTGCAAAGATTGTGAGGTAATCCATGGTTTTTTTGATTCTGAATATCATTGCCTGCGGTGTGCTCATCGCATATTCATTTACGATTGATACCGACAAGGGCGAGAAGCAGCTGAACAGCTCGATTATCAACATCATCCTGTTCGCCTCGTCCATTTTTGGCCTGATGGCGATTACGCTGGCGCTCTGTTTCTTTGCGCCGCCACAGCTCGCGCTGCTTTTCGGCCGCACGACGCTCATGCTCATGGGCTGGTTCAGCGTAAAGTGCTGCTTCTACCTGCTTGTATTCCCTGACAGGCAGAAGACAAAGCCCATGAAGGTCGTGCAGTGGGTGCTGAACCTCGCCGCGCTGTACATGGTTTTCTTTGTGCCCGGCTCAATGACGAGCATCTCTGTCTCCTATGAGGGAAAATTCCAGATGACGTCGGGGCTGGTGCTTGGCGGCAAGCTTGGCCGCGACCTGCAGCTCACGTGGCTCTCGCTGTTCCTGGCGCTCTATAATTTTGTGGTTCCCCTCTTTGTCCTGATTATGGCCTTTGTCAAGTCGGAGCACGAGAAGCTTTCGCTTGTGCGCCAGAAAATCAGGCTCTGCTGCATCGGCGTGCTGCTGTCATGGCTGGTCTTTGCCTTCATCCACTATGCGTCAACCTTCCAGCCGATGATACAGTCGCTCCTGCCGGTCTGCTATCTGCCTGAGGTCATGATGTTCCTCTACGCGAAGCGCCAGAACGAAATCTGGGACAGGAACATCGCGTTCCGCAGCGTGGTGAAATTCCTCATGAACTTTCTGCTGCCGTCGCTGCTGCTGGGGCTTTTCTTTACGCTTTCATGGCCGCTGTTCAGCCGCAGCCGCGTCCTCTTTATCCTGCTGTTTGCGGTGCAGTGCGTGGTCGTGCTGGCGCTCTGGCACATAGGCGGCCAGTATGTCTCCAAAAAGGGCATACTGCGCGACAGCCGCTATGCCTATGACTTTTCCAACGAGCTGACGGGCATCAATTTTGACGGCGAGCCAAAAGAGATTGTCCGCCACCTTGCGAATCTGTTCAAGATGTACGTCGATTCGTCCTCCATGCGCATCCTCATCGACTCCGGTGACGGCTATTTTGAGACCGTCTACGATTCCGAGGACGAGGACTCTCATCCTTCGTTCGACATAGACAAGGAGTGCTTTGACCGCCTGCTGAACATGCAGCGGCAGATTGTCTTCCGCGAATTTGCGGAGCAGAACTACAGCATGGTGCAGATTCGCGACGCGCTCGTCAGCTTCTTTGAGGCCTCCAAGTCTGACGCCTTTATCCTGCTGAGCGAGGGTCACCACATCATCGGTATCATCGCGCTGGGAAAGAAGACGAGCGGCAATCCCTACAACGACTACGACTTCCAGGTATTCAGCGACTTGTACTCCAGCTTCTTCGTCATCGGCTACTATGTCAAGAACATCATGAACGAGTCCGTCGTCGGTACGGTTGACCGCGAGATTAAGATGTCTGCCCAGATAATCACCTCCATCCAGGAGAACATGGACTTCATCAAGAACCCCAAGGTGGATGCCGGCTACCTGATGGTGCCCGCGCATAACATCGGCGGCGAGTTCGTCGATATGATACGCCTGACCGACACCCGCTACATCTACATCATCGGCGCGCTGAGCGGCAAGGGTATCGCCGCCTCCATGAGCATGGTCATTATGAAGTCCATCACCCGTACCTACCTTGCGGAGACGGGCGATTTCAAGAAGCTCATCGAGAAGGTGAACACCTTTATCCGTACCTGTCTCCCCAAGGGAACCTTCTTTGCGGGCACCTTCGGGCTGGTTGATTTTGCGACCGACACCATGTACTACATCAACTGCGGCTC
>DGUD01000140.1 GCA_002393865.1 Treponema sp. UBA4319 | reverse complement strand
CGCAGTGCGCCATCAACCTAACATAATTTCTCCGTATCCGCAGTAAGAGTGGGGCACGGAAGAAAACGTCCATGTAATATCTACTGCGCGTTTAAATCTGGCTTAATTATACATCAATCTGCATTTAAATGCTAGGGACTTATGCGTATCCGTGTAAACTGGGGAATCAGATGAGGTCAAGGGGGCTGACGACACCGTGGGAGCCGCGGTTCAGGACATGGGTGTAAATCATGGTGGTACTTACATCGCTGTGACCGAGGAGTTCCTGAATGGTACGGATGTCGTAGCCGGATTCGAGCAGGTGTGTGGCAAAGGAATGGCGGAATGTGTGGCAGCTGGCGTTTTTGTTTATTCCTGCTTCCAGAATTGCCATTTTTACGGCACGCTGCACAAGCGATTCGTCCAGATGCCAGCGGCCTTGCTCAGCGGAACTTTTGTTTATCCAGCGATTTTTTTGAGGGAAGAGCCATTGCCATTTGAATTCTTTGCTGCCGGACGGATATTTTGCAGAAAGCGCGTTCGGAAGGCTTACGGAACCAAAGCCTTCCGCCAAATCTTTCTGATGCATGGTACGAACTTTTTCAATCTGAGCCTTTAGTTCGGGGACAAGCGTCTGAGGCAGCATCACATGGCGATCTTTGTCGCCTTTTCCATGTCGGACAATGATTTCGTTCCGGTCAAAATCTATGTCAAGAATGCGTACGGACAGAGCTTCGTTCAGCCGCATTCCTGTTCCGTACAAAAGTTTTGCAATCAGTTTTTTGCTTCCGCTCAGTTTTTCAATTACAGCTTGAACTTCCTGGCGGCTAAAAACAACCGGAATCCGTGGCTTTTTCTTGGCATGGATGACCGCAGCCAATTTTTCCACAGGTGTATTCCGCACGAAGCGGAAATAAAACATAATGGCGGCTAAAGCCTGATTTTGCGTGGAAGCGCTCACATTCTTTTTTATGGCAAGCTGCTTCAGATATGCATTGATATGCGTTTCATCTACGGCATCGATTTCCGCTTTGTTGAGCGTCAGGAAATCAGCAAGCCATTTGCAATAGCGTTCTACCGTGCACGAAGAATAATGACGGACTTGCAATGCTTCCTGAAGTCTGGCGACTTCCTCTGCAATTTTTTCTTCTCCGGGAATCCTGCTGTTTTTTGGGAGAAGCGGCACGGAGGAATGAGTGTCTTCTGGTACGCTGAAAAGTCCCGTCTCGTACAGATTGAGCAGCAGCGCATCGGCAGACTTCCGGTTCTCAGGAATCAGCCATGCTTTTTGCTCCGTATTCCATATTCTTCCGGGGACAGAACGTACGGCGTCAAGCACGGGGACAGTAAAGCCCGATGAAAATGAGACGGCAATCCGTGCGTCGGGGCAGCCTTTTATTGTCAATGTCATATTCAAAAACGCTCCTTGATGTAATTTTTTGAACCATGCATCCAGTATGTACCCCGCATTCGTGATTGCGGAGGCAGATAACACTATCTGCAGCTAAACGGAATTCGTTCTTACGATTATACCAGTCTATAAAGTTGTCAGCGGAATAAGCGGTGCCGATACCAGTATCCCATACAAATTCTTTAGCGCAAAAAACAAATCAGCCTAAGCAATCGGATGCATTTTAACGCCCAGAATTTTTCCAGAAGGAGTAACGCAATAATGCTTTGCCGCACCACGCAAGTAACGTGTGTGCATAGAAATAATTATACTATTGCAAGTATATTTTGTAAAGGGCGAAAATGACAGAGTGAAATTCATAAAAAGCCTTCCGGTAAAAAGGAAAACGGGCAATTCACCCCTGCGGAAGGATGGCTTAATCGCGCCGCCCCCGGCGAGACAGAGCGCCGCTTTGTATGACGAGGGCAAGGTCAGGGCGATTGGTGTGTCAAAGTCCTATCCCACGCGCAAGGAGCGCATGGCGGGAAACTTCGACGTGTTTGACTTTGTGATCAGCGACGGTGACATGGCAAAAATCGCCGCGCTGGACACAAAGGCAGTTTCTTCTTTAGCCACTACGCCCCGGCTATGGTATAGTGCTTTGCAAAGATGGTGGAGGAATGAAAGGCAAAGCACGATTCCAGCAAGGAGAAGAAGAACTGGTAGCCTGCCTGCTCGCAGACATGCGGGCGCACGTAATGGGAGCCGTCAGGAAACTGATGGTTCCGGACGGCCCTATTGGTACAGATTGTCAGCAAGGCTTCCTGCTATGCGAAGCGTATCAGCTGCTTGTCCGCACCAACGGATGCCTCTACCCCAAAGGGGATAATGCATTTGGGTGACGCGTGGCCGATGTTGACATTATACAGGATTGGCAGACGTGCGTCATCGACAAGCTGAACCAGCAGTTTTTTATACTCGTCACAGTAGACTTCGTCTATCGGTTTTCCGACCAGAATGCCCTGTATCACAGAAAAGACTCCGCTTTCCTTAAGCGCAAGGGGCATCTTTCTGTAGAGCTCAGGTTTTGTTTTTTCCTCGCTGGATTCCAGGAGCAGGATTTTACCTTCCCAGTCTTTTAAAGAAGGAAAGAGCTTGTATTTTTTGCAGAGCTCCACGCTGTCTGCATATCTGGAATTATCAAACATATCGTACATGCTTTCTATGCAGCCACCGAGGATTTTTCCGCTAAAAGAAGGGGCGCCCTGAAGGAGCTCAAAGCCTTGTTTTTTATGCTGCTGCTTGGGGATTCCTATCTGGTCTTCCCCAAAGGATGCCCGTTCTGTGTACCAGACTTCACTTGGGCGGATTTCTTTTATTGTGCCTGTCTGCAGGAGCTCCTCAAAATATTTTTTTGTGTACGGGAGCATCTCTTTGTCAAGCTCACAAATGTCAGGCAGGAATGCCTGCCCGTAAAATGTGTCCAGCCCGGCGTTGTGCAGCATAAAATGATTCATGGTTGTGTCCGAATAGCCCAGAAAGATTTTCTTGTTGTTTTGGACAGCTTTCTTTAGCTGCTCATGCTCAAAAAGATACGGCAGGAGCCGGTAGGTATCGTCGCCGCCTATCGCGCATACAATCATATCGATGGATGTATCGTTCAGGGCATGCAGCAAATCCTGGGCGCGGGATTCAGGATGCTCAGCCAGATAGTCCATTCCTTTTAAGGCGTGCCCGGTCGTAACGACTTCAACGCCATAGTCCTTGAGCCTTTGCTTTCCGATTTTTACCTCATGCTGGACAAAGGATTCTCCCAGTATTCCTCTGGAAAGGCTTATTATCGCAATCTTTTTTACCATATTGTCCTCGTTGTGTTATCTGCGCAGGCCGTACACCTTGCAACGGATTGCGCCAGTATGCCATTTTTGCGCGGCATAAAAGCTGTTTAGCTCTTGCGTATCGGATGCCTGATTACGGTCTTCCATTTTTCGGGGGCAGATTTCCGGGGGGCTGAAAGATATATCTCGTGATGCAGGCGCTTTTCGCTTATGTCGTTCTCGTAGCCGTTTGCATGGACAAAGTCGTCCATACGTTTTATAGTCGCAGGCTCTTCGTCATAGGAGCCGCTATGCATTATCTGTACGCAGAGACCTTCGTCAATCGTAAGATATTCAGCGGCAGAGCAGTCTATCTTTTTCTTTGCGGAAGCGCTGCCGACCGCCCAGTCAAAATCTTTTTCCATAACAAAATCAGGCAGCCGGATAACGGAAATCCAGTTGAAGGATGATTTGTCGGCATAGTTCACGCCGTCAATTCCGTCCTGCCACCAGAAGCCTTCAAGCGGAGGAACCACATATTCAAAAAAGCCGTCTATCTTGTAATCTGATTTGTAGCTCATTTTTAGCGTATAGGCAATCGCGTACAAAATCCCGACAGCCCTTTCATACTCACCGCCCGCTTCATTCGGATTTCCCTTGCCACGCACCGCGGCATACCGCATCTGAGGGATTGTGACAATCTCAGCTTTGTTCTTTGGAAGATAGAATTCTTTGAACTCTTTCTTGAAATCGAATGCCATAATGTTCTCCTTGCCTGCAGCACGGCATGCGTTCCTTCCGCGCGAATAAGCTTTTCCAGTATAGGGGCGGAGCCGAATAGCTGTCAAGCAATCTGCTGCGGAAGCCTCGGAAAGCGGCGTCCGCTTTGTTTGACAAATACGATTGCTTTGGGATATACTGCTCATGCTCCGCAGCAGGGAATAAGATGAAGATGAATACGAAAAACACATGTACCCAGCTCGCTTTGTTTTTACTGAGACTTCCGCTTGCCGCCGCACATTTGATACGGAATGCAGGAATCAGAAAGACTTTCCGATTTGTCCGCTTCTGTCTTGCATACTATATTTTTGTCTTTAGGAAAGAAACGCATCGTTTTCCGCAGGTGCTGCTGATTGCCGTGACAGGCAAATGCAACCTTGCCTGCAAGGAATGCTTTATCCGCGACGAGAAACGCAGGGCCAGCATTCCTACAGACGATTTGAAAGCGATTCTTTCCGAAGCCGAGCAAAACGGAACGAAACTCATCGGGCTGACGGGCGGAGAACCGTTCACCCATCCCGCTATTGTAAGCCTGATACAGGAGCACCCCAAGCTGTATTTTTTTGTGTTCACAAACGCGCTGCTGATACGGGACGATACCGCGCATGCCTTGTCACGGCTGCAAAATGTCATCCTGCTTGTCGGCATCGACGGGCCTTCCGGTTCCACGGCGCAAAGACGCGGCGCAGGCGTATATGAGAATCTCAGGAAGCAGTTTTCGCTTTTGACGAGCAACAAGATTCCCTTCGGCATAACGGTCATGACGACTTCCAAAAATATTCAGGACGTGACAGATATCCGCTGGCTCAAAAGCATCAGGGCGCTCGGCAGCTCGTTTGCGCTCTTTGTCCAATATACGCCGTCAGGAAGAAATATCCGGAATGAGCTGCTGCTGGATGCGCAGGATATGGCGCTTTTAAAAGAATGCGAAATCAGCCGGACGATGAAGGCGCGCATGCTGCCCCTTTCCATGCACGCAATCGGCTCGGTCTGCCCGTTCAGGAGCGGCAAAGGTCTGTACATCTCCGAAAACGGAGAATTCGGCACCTGCCCTGCGATTCCGTTCTCGAATGTGCCCGTCAGCGAGAAGATAGCAGATGTATTCAACAGCAATACATATTTTCAGGAATTGAAACGCATGCAGCAGGGCAATACCTCGTGCCTGTTCAGAAGCAACATCCACGCAATCCTTGGGCTGGTGGAAAAACATGCCGCATGCTCGGATTACCATGCGGATTTGTATGCCGCGTTACAGGAATACGACGCATCCGCCCCGCAGCAAACGCTTTGACGGGTCATTTGCCGGGAAGCCCGCCGCAAGCCGGGACTGGGTTCCCGCATAACGGCGAATCAGCTTTGCAGGATACCGGAGGACGGAGCTTTCCAGCAGCGTACCAGATGGCTGTTGCCGCAGAGAAGCGGCTGGGGTTCGCTGAGGCAGCGCTCGTCCGCGAGGGGGCAGCGGTGGTAGAAGCAGCAGGCGCCGCTGCATGGGGCGCGGAGCGTTTCCAGAGGAGCATCGCCGCGGCCGCGTTCGGCCTGCCCCCCTATGTCCGGGACGGAGGAGAGCAGCAGTTTTGTGTAGGGATGGAGCGGCCGCTGGTATACATCGTCAGCATCGCCCTGCTCCACGATGTAGCCCCGGTACATGACGGCTATCCTGTCGCACATATAGTAGACGATGTTCAGGTTGTGCGAGATGAACAGCAGGGACAGTTCCCGGTCGCGGTGGATTTCCCTGAACAAGTTCAGAATCTGGGAACCGACGGAGACGTCCAGCGCGGAAACAGCCTCGTCGGCGATGACAAGTTTTGGGTCAAGCATAAGCGCGGCGCCAATGCATACGCGCTGCCGCTGACCGCCGCTCAGCTCTGAGGGGTAGCGCTTGCGGTACGAGGCATCCAGCCCGACCGTATCAAGCATCTGGCAGACTTTCTGCTCGCGCTCAGCCGCCGTGCCGATACCGTTTATCAGGAGCGGCTCTTCCATCGTAAAACCGACCGTCTTTTTGGGGTTCAGCGCGCCCAGCGGATCCTGGAACACAGCCTGCACAAGGCGGGTAAAAACAGGGCGTGCCTCAGTGTTCCGGTCGTGCCCGTCGATATGTATGCTTCCTGTAAACGGAAGCAACCCCAGCACGGCGTTGCCGAAGGTCGATTTACCGCAGCCGCTTTCTCCCACCAGCCCGAAGAATTCCCGCCGCCGGATGGAAAGCGATACGTCGTGGAGCACCAGCTTCTGCTTTCTCTTTGCGAATATACCGAGACTGCTGTCGGGATAGGAGACAGAGACCCGCTCTGCGCTCAGGATTTCTTCCATATAGTATCCTCCCTGCCGCCGGATTCTGTGCAGACGGCATTCCAGCAGCTGACCGCGTGTGCCCCACCGAGCGGCCACTCTTCCGGTGCCTTGCGGGAACAGATATCCTGCGCCGCCGGGCAGCGGGGCGCAAAGGGGCAAGGAAGTTTGGCTTCCGTTACGGATGGAACCCTGCCGGGAATGCAGTCGAGCGGGGCTCCTTTCTTTTCCCGGCTGGGGACGGAGGCGAGCAGCCCCTTTGTGTACTCGTTGGCGGGGTGGCCGAGGACTTCCTGCGTCTCCCCTTTCTCCATGATTTTTCCGCCGTACATAACGAGCATCCTGTCGCAAAGGCTGCTGATGACGCCGATGTCGTGCGAGATGAACAGCATGGAAGTGCCGTGCTCACGGTTTATTTTTTTGAGCAGCGCGAGCACATGTGCCTGCGTCGTCACGTCGAGCGCCGTCGTCGGCTCGTCGGCAATCAGCAGGCGGGGATTGCAGATAAGCGCCATGGCAATCATGACGCGCTGCCGCATTCCTCCGGAAAGCTGGTGCGGATAGCTGTTCAGTATGCGCTCCACGTCGAATATGCCGATTTCCTCCAGCAGGGCGGCACTCTGCCGGCGGATTTCCTGCTTGCTCTGCTTTGTGTGCAGCTCAAGCACCTCGCCTATCTGCCTGCCGATTTTCATGAGCGGATTCAGGGACGTCATCGGTTCCTGAAAAATCATCGTGATATCCCTGCCGTTTATTGCCCTCCGCTGTGCCGCAGACATGGCAAGCAGGTCGCTGCCGCCAAAGAGCATCCGGCCACTCTTTACGCGGACATTTGGGGCAAGCAGCCCCTGCACCGAGAGCGCCGTAAGGCTTTTGCCGCAGCCGCTTTCGCCGACGATACCAAGGATTTCCCCTTCGTTCACGTGGAAGTGGATACTATCAACGGCAGTGTAGTGCTCTCCGTTTATCTCTGCATCGAGGGAGAAGTCCTCTACCTGAAGCACCTTGTCCTTCATCACAGGCTCCTCGCGTATTTTTTGCGCAGCCCTTCGCCGATGCAGTTGAAGCCGACGATGGTGATGACAATCATGATTCCGGAAGAAACGGCATACCACGGCGATTTGAATATGGTGCCCTGCGCCTCGTTGAGCATCCATCCCCAGCTGGGGGCAGGCGGCTGGATGCCGAGACCGAGGTAGCTCATGCTGGATTCCGCGAGTATCGCGTTTGACAGCCCGATGATGATGGAGGAAAAAAGCTGCGGCATGATGTTGGGAAAGATGTGCACGGTAAGCAGCCGGACATCAGATGCGCCAAAGACGCGGTAATTCTTGACGAATTCCGCCTCCTTGCACTGCATGACGCCCATGCGGACGATACGCGTGTAGCTGGGGATGAACATGATGCACAGCGCCGGGATGATGGTATATTTGCCGTAATCAAGCACGGTAACGATGACAAGGGCAATCAGCAGACCGGGAAAGGAATTGACGGCGTCGATGAGCCGCATGATGACTTCGTCCGTCCATCCACCGATGTAACCGCTCACCATGCCCAGAACGCTTCCGGCAAGCGTGCTCCCTATGACGGTTCCGAGCGCAACAAGCAGGGTAAAACGGGAACCGACCATCAGCCTGCTCAGGATGTCGCGCCCCATGTTGTCCGTGCCCGCAGGATGCGCCCATGATGGCGGCTGGCTGCGCTCCGCGATGTTCATAAAAGTGATGTCGTAAGGCGTATAAAAAAAGCTGACGATTGCCATGAGCAGCACGATTGCGGTGATTGCGGTACCGATGACAAGCTCTCGATTTTCCTTCTTCATAAAATCTCCTGAAAAATTTTACCTGACGCGCAAGGTATATCATAGACCGGCAGAGGCCGTGCGCCAGACAAGCATGCGGGCGCGAGCAGCGCGGCATTCTTCTATGTGCCAAACCGTATGCGCGGGTCAACGAGCTGCGCCACCACGTCAACAAGGAAATCCACGGCGACGATGATGACGGCGATGTACAGCACGAGCGCCTGCGTGAGCGGAAAATCCCGCGAGGTAACGGCGGATATAAGCAGGCGGCCAATACCCGGTATGCCATAGACCTGCTCCACGATAATGCTGCCGGTAAAGACATTGCCCGCCATCATGCCGATAAGCGGCAGGACTGCCACCGCCGCATTGCGCAGCACATGCACCGACAGCACCCGCTGCGGCCGGCAGCCCTTGCTCAGCGCCGTCCGCACATAGTCTTTGTCTTCCTCCGCGATGACGGTGGCGCGCACATATTTCATGAGGATTGCCGTCTGCGGCAGCGCAATCGTGCAGACGGGAAAAATCATAAAGCGCAAAAAGCCCCCGGCATCCGCCTGCCAGCTGACATAGCGGCCGGGCGCAAAGACGTGCAGCTGCAGCCCGAAAATCCAGATGACCACAATGCTCAGGAAGAATTCCGGAATGGAGATGCTGAGCATTGTCAGGGCGTTCAGCAAGGGATTCAGCCAGCTGTCTTTTTTTGATGCCGCAAATACGCCGAGCGGAATACCCGCCGCGATGATGAGCAAGAGCGCCATGCCTCCCATCACCAACGTGACGGAAAGGCGGCCGTGCATCAGCTCCTTTACCGGCTTATTGTAGCGGAGCGATGTTCCCCAGTCCCCGCGAAGCATCGCGCTGATCCACGTCATATACTGCCGCACCAGAGGCTTGTCCATGCCAAGCTCGTGATGCATCTGCTCTATCTGCTCGGAGGAAGCCTCCGTTCCCAGTATCAGGAGGGCGGGGTCACCGGGCACAATGCGGAATGCCGTGAATGTAAGCACGGAGATGAGGAAGAGCGTCGTAATCAGAACTGCTGCTTTTTTCAGGATATAATACACTTTTTCAATAACCGGTATCTTATAGAAGAAAGCTGCCCGCGAGACTACGCGGACAGCCACCTCCTGCACTGAGTCAGGGAATACGGTAACGCTTATTTTGCCTTGTCAGCGCTGCCCACAAGGCACATCCATTCCGCTTCCGCGCAAAGCGTGTCGCCGACAAAAGCTTTGCCGGACTGCTTGACCATACTTGCGCTGACACGGAGGTTCGTCACCTCCATGCGGACAGTATCGCCGGGGCGAACCTGATGGCGGAATTTCACTTTGTCCACAGTGGCAAGGAAGAAGAGGCTTCCTTCCCCGAATTTATGCTGGTAGCTCAGCACCGCTCCGCCGCCTTGCGCCATCGTCTCGATGAGTATGACGCCGGGTACGACGGGGTACTCCGGGAAATGCCCCTTAAAGAAGAAATCTTCCTCGGTAAATGTCCTTGTGCAGACGCAGCCGTTCTCGTCAAAACTCTCTATGCTGTCAACAAAGAGGAATGGCTTGCGGTGCGGCAGCAGGGACTGTATATCCGTCGTCACTGCCATCACTGCACCTTCCTGAACACGAGGATTCCGTTGTGTCCGCCAAAGCCAAAATTGCCGCTCATCGCCACGTCGATGTTCAGGTCTATGCCCTTGTTCGGCGTGTAGTCAAGATCGCAGCCGCCTTCCACGTCCGGTTCGTCAAGGTTGATGGTGGGCGGAACAAAGCTATCCTGGATTGCCTTGATGGAAAGCATCGCCTCCAGCGCGCCGGCATCGCCAAGGCAGTGGCCGGTCATGCTCTTTGTGGAGGAGATGTGCAGCTTTTCCGCCGCCCCGCCAAAAGCCATGTGCAGCATCTTGGTCTCACCAGAGTCGTTCAGGTGCGTGGAGGTGCCGTGCGCATTGTAGTATTGAACCTGCTCAGGGCTGACCCCCGCGTCCTTCATGGCGAGCGTCATTGCGCGCGCGCCGATAATGCCCGCCGGGTCGGGGGCAGTCAGGTGATATGCGTCGCTCGTGGCTCCGTAGCCTGCTATCTCCGCGTAGATTTTTGCGCCGCGCGCCTTGGCGTGCTCGTATTCCTCAAGCACAAGGATAGTGGCGCCTTCACCCATGATAAAACCGTCGCGCTGCTTGTCAAAAGGACGGCTCGCCTTTTCCGGCGCGTCTGCCCATTTTGAGCTGAGCGCATGCAGAACCTCAAAGCCAAGGTTGGCAAAGCCGTTCTCTGTGGATTCCGCGCCGCCGGCAAGCACAACGTCGTTCCTGCCGCAGCGGATATTGTCAAGCGCGTCGCCGATAGCATCCGTACCGGAAGCGCAGGCAGTAGCAATGGTATGCGTCGCGCCGTGCAGGCCGAACGCCATGCTGATGTTGGCAGCACCCTCGTTGGGGATGAGCATGGGGATGGTCATCGGCGGCATACGCTGGTAGTTTGATGTATGGTAGCTGATGACGCTTGCCTCGGTGACTTCGAGACCGCCGATGCCGACACCGAGGAATACGCTCGTGGTGTCCAGAATATCTTTCTTGTCCGTCAGCTCCGCATCGTCAAGCGCCATCTTTGCCGCGGCGACGGCGTACTTTGAGAACCGTGCCATCTTGCGCGCGGTTTTGGAGTCCATGTATTTGTCAGCCTCAAAATTCTTTACTTCAGCGTCATACTTTACTTTGAACGGGGACGGGTCGTAATGCGTGATGGTCGCGATGCCGCTCTTTCCGGCACGGACTGCCGCCCATGTCTCGTCTACGCTGTTTCCCACGGGGGAAAGGCATCCCATCCCGGTGACTACTACTCTTCTCATAAAAATATGCTCCTTGCTATCCTCAGAAGGCGATGATTGATAGACCTGGTCGGAAACCTGCGGGTTTCCTCTCCGGCCTTGCATTTCCAGACTGAAGCCTTGAAAAAATGCAGTTTTTAAGCCTGCCGATTCGGAAAGTGAAATTCCCGAACAGCCCTATTATGCGTAACACCGGACAATCCGCACCGGATTATCCAGCGTTTCCGTACGTTTTCCAAACCATGTGCAGGACTTTTGCAAGCCCTCCTCCGCACGTCTGCGCTTATGCCGCCGTTACGCGCCCATGCCGCCGTCAACGCCGAGCACCTGCCCGGTGATGTAGCTGCTCAAATCGCTGGCAAGGAAGAGCGCCGCGTTGGCCACATCCTCGGGCTTACCGCCGCGCTTGAGCGGAATCTGCTCGACCCACGCCTTGCGGATATCTTCTTTTACGGCATTCGTCATGTCGGTCTCTATGAATCCCGGCGCAATGCAGTTCACGCGGACTCCGCGGCTGCCGGTCTCCTTGGCAAGGCTCTTGCTGAAGGCGATGAGCCCGCCCTTGCTGGCCGCGTAGTTCACCTGCCCGGCACCGCCATGGATGCCGACGATGGACGCCATGTTGATGATGGAGCCGGACTTGCGGCGTATCATGTCATGGCTGATAATCTGGCAGACGAGGAATGCCGAGGTAAGGTTCACCGCAAGCACCGCGTCCCAGTCTTCCTTTTTCATGCGGAAGCTCAGCGTATCCCGCGTGATGCCCGCGTTGTTCACCAGCACGTCGAAGCCGCCGGATTCCTTGAGCGCGTTCTGGACGGCTTCCGTCAGCTGCTCCGCGTTACCCGCGTCCGCATAGAATTCGTGGAAACGGACGCCCTTGCTCGCCGCAAGCTCCTCCAGTTCCGCCTTGCCCTTGCTTTCGTGCGTGCACATGCCCCACACTTCCGCCCCTTCCGAAAGGAAGAGCTCGCTTATCTTCCGCCCGATGCCGCGCGATGAGCCGGTGACGAGCGCTTTTTTTGTTGCCAGCAACATGTATGCCTCCTGCCGTGTGTTTGGCAAGCTCCCTATGCGGCGCCTGCCTGCATTCCCTGCGCCTTAGGAGAACGCTGAATATGTACGTTTGAGCCAGTTTCTCAAAGCGCCGCTATGGCGTCCTGCGTGTTGACGGGGACAGCCTCATGCTGCGCGCCGAATTCCGTCTGCGCCCAGAGCCCGCTCAGCACCTTTCCGGGTCCCGGCTCAAGGATGGCCCAGTCGTCCGCATTATCGGCCTTGATGATGCCCGCAAGCACAGCCTCCTCATCCGTCCAGAGCACGGGATGCGTCAGATGCTGCACGGCAGAAGCCTTGACTTCCTCGCCGCTGAGAGCCTGCTTGCCCGTCACATTGCTGAACAGCGTGATTTTGGGGTCGGCAAAGCTCACCGGCGCAAGCACCTCCGCAAATTTGTCCGCAGCCTTCTGCATAAGCGGGCTGTGGAAGGGGCCTGCCACACGCAGTCTGATTGCGCGGCGGGCACCAGCGGCAGTCGCCCGCTTCTCTGCTTCTGTCAGCCCGTCAAAGGTTCCGCTGATAACGGTCTGCTTGCTGGAATTCATATTGGCGGCATAGACGTTCTCTATGCCGGAGACTATCTCCTTTACTTTCTGGGGATCAAGGCCAAGGATGGCGCTCATACCCGGCGCCTTTCCGCCGCCTTCCTTCGCGATTTCCTCGCAGCACTTCTGCATGATTTTGCCGCGCTGGCGGACGACTTTGATGACGTCCTCAAAGGAAAGCACCCCTGCGGCATAGAGCGCCGGGAATTCTCCCAGACTAAAGCCCATCGCAGCCGCAGGCTCAATACCTTTATCCTTAAGCGCAGCTGAAATGGCAAGAGATGCCGTGGTTATCGCAAGCTGGCTGTTGTCGCTGCGGCTCAGCTCTGCCGCGTCAGCCTCCCACAGGAGCCTGCACATATCGACGCCTGTAATAGAAGAGACATCGTCTATCACTTTTTTTGCTGAAGGAAACGCCTCTGCAACGTCCTTTATCATTCCGGGGGCCTGAGCGCCCTGACCGGGAAACAGAAAAGCATATTTCTTAGCCATACGTACCTCTTTATGACAAATTATCTCAATTTGTCATAGTCTTGTCAATGCTTTTGCAAGTGCTTGTGCAGAAAAACGTTATGCGCTAGAATGGCAGCCATGAAAGCAATCATCACCGTTGTGGGCGGGGACAAAGTCGGTATCATAGCAAAAGTGTCCGCCTACCTTGCAGAGCATTCCATCAATATAGTGGACATCACGCAGACCATCCTGAGCGGCAATTTCGTCATGATGATGGTCGTCGATTTCAGCGGGGCAGACCTTGACATCGATGCCGCGCGCACGCAGCTGACGGAAAAAGGCAGCGCGCTCGGCGTGGAGGTGAATGTCATGAACGAAAAGGTCTTCAGCGAGATGCACCGCATCTGAGCAGATGGCAGCAAGGGCACCGTACCGGACAAGGCAGCAGGAAATCCTGCTCGATTACCTGAAGGCGAGCGGCGGAAGGCATTTTACCGTTGAGGAAGTCCGGGAATATTTTATCAGCAGCCATAGCCCCATCGGGCTCGCGACCATCTACCGCCATCTGGAAAAGCTCGTGGCCGACGGACTGGTGCATAAATACGTCATCGACGAGAAATCCGCCGCATGTTTTTCATACGTGGCAGGGGAAGCCTGCCCGGAAGACCGCAAACATTTCCACCTCAAGTGCGAGTCCTGCGGCAGGCTCTTCCATCTGGAATGCAGGGAGCTGGAGGGCATCCAGCAGCACCTCGCCGCAGAGCACGGCTTTACGCTCAACCCCTTCCGCACGGTATTCTACGGTATCTGCAGGGAATGCACGCAGCGGGGCGATGCCGGGTCGCGCGACGGTGAGCCGTCAGGGCTTTCCTGCGGCGTATGAGCCGGCAAGCGCAAAAAATGCTTCCGGCAGATTCTTTTCCAGCGCTTTGTGCAGATAATCCCCCTCAAGCCGGAGGAAGGCGTCCCGGCTGATGTTCTCCGCCCCGTAGCGGGCGATGTTCTCCGTATATACCTGGCTGTCGATAAGTTTTCCTCCGCAGGACGCAAAGACACGGGCAAACAGCACGAACGCGCTCTTTGAGCTTCCGCTTTCCTTTGTAAACATGCTTTCCCCGCAGAACACGCTGCCGATGAGCACCCCGTAGAAGCCCCCCGCAAGCTCGCCGTTATGCCACGCCTCCACGCTGTGCGCGTAGCCGGCCTCGTGGAATTCGCTGTATGCCCGCAGCATTTTGTCCCCTATCCAGCTTCCGTGCTGCCCGCGCCGCCGCATGTCGCGGCACGCCTCCATAACGCGGCCAAAGCAGCAGTCCATCGTGTACGTGAACGGGCTGCGCCTCAGGAAGCGCTCTATGCTTCTGGGGACATGCAGCTTCTCCATCCGCAGGCAGAACCGAGGCTCCGGGCTGTACCAGAGCACCGGCTCCCCCTCAGTCTCGTCGAACCAGGGGAATATGCCCTGCATGTAGGCGGAGTAGAGCAGCTGCAGCGGAATGTCCTGGGTGACGGCGCAGATGTTCCTGAACGGCGCCGCTGTGCCGGGGGGCGGAAAGGCAATGATATTCTCCGGGTCAATCACGCTGCCCATACAAGAACGTAATCCTTCCGTCCTGCACATCAGCAGTCACCGTTCCACCAGACGAAAGCCTGCCGAAAAGCACCTCGTCCACGAGCGGCGCCGCCACCAGCTCCTCCGCCGTGCGGCTGATGTTCCTCGCGCCAAATTCCCTGCTGTAGCCCTGCCGCGCGATGAGCGCCGCAGCAGCATCCGTCGCCGTAAGCGTGACCTTTTTTGAGGACAGGCGCCCTGCTATGCTGCGGACGGCCTTGCGCGCGATATCCTCCGCGACGGCGGGCGAAAGGTGCGCAAAGGGAATGACGGCATCCAGTCTGTTGCGGAATTCCGGGCTGAAGACCTTTTCTACCGCGGCTTTCAGCGTGGCCGCATCGTTCCGCTCAGCGGCATCCCCCGCGGAAAATCCGACGCTGCCCCTCTCCATGTCCCTCGCCCCGGCATTGCTCGTCATGATGATGATGCTGTTCCTGAAGTCGGCGCGGCGCCCCTGATTGTCCGTCAGCGTGCCGTAGTCCATCACCTGCAGCAGGATATTGTAGATGTCCTGATGCGCCTTCTCTATCTCGTCAAAAAGAA
>DGUD01000004.1 GCA_002393865.1 Treponema sp. UBA4319 | reverse complement strand
CACGGCAGGCAGGGCTTCTACATCAAATGCGGACACGCGTCTTTGTGTTGCCGGCCGCTGCTACAGACCGGGATTGTGCGGAGTTTCTTAAGATTAAATAAATTTTACAATTTCCTCCGGGGCAAAAAAAAGACCGGCCTTTCGGCCGGCTGCCCATCAGGCATACCGGGCGTAAATGGGTGGGAGGGGATAAAATTGCACGCCCGGTATATTATATATCGGTAAGCGCCCGTATTTCTTGAGCTTTATTTTGCCCCGCGGAATGCCCGCCTGCGGGGACTGTCTCTTGTTCCTGCCAGGCTAGTCTTCCTCAAGGACGGTTGCGTCCACGTTGACGGAGAGTGTGTAGCTCCTGCCTTTTACGGCGTTGATGGTCTTGATGAGCTCGTAGCCGCCGATGACGAAGCGCACGGTATGGCTGCCGGGGCTGACGCTGAAAGCCTCCCCGTCGTTCTCCAGCGGCTTGTCGTCAAAGAAGAGCTCCGTGTTGCCGGGCGCCGCTATGCGCACGGACGGCGCTATGTCCCTGAGCCCGATGGAAAGCGACATCGTCTTTGCCTGCTCCACGGTGATGGTGCGCATCTCGTTGCGATAGTGCTCGCTCACGATGCTGACGGTGTGCTGCCCCGGCGTCAGGAAAAGCCCCTCTCCGGGTATGTCGGCCGCCTCGCCATCTATGAACACCGTGTAGGGCTTGTCCTCCATGCCTTCCGGCCGCACGACGGAAAGGCAGAGCCTGCCCTTGTTTATGTAGATTGGCTTTGCGGATACCTCGAACATGGACGCTTCGATGGCCTCGCTCGTGCCTTTCATGACAAGCTGGAGCCGGACAAAGAGAATGCCGTCCTTGAAGTCGGGCGCCGTCTCCACAAAATGCGAGTAGGCGTCCTTACGTATGCTGTGCTCCTGGGAAAGCGGCACTTTGAGCACAAGGCTGAGCGAATTGGCGAATGTACCGAATGCGATGCGATCTCCCCGGTAGTCGATGGTGCGCGCCCCCGGCTTCTTCTTGAGGCCGCTGTAGATTGACCACGCGACGGCATCCTGCCAGTAGGAGACTTCCTGCGGGACTTTGAAGAGGACTTCTATGCCTTGGACAAAGCTGAGGTCTTCCGGAATCGATATGGCGATGGCATCGTTTATGCCCGCTGCCACGGTCCCGGCTCCGCCCTCCGCGTCCATGTCGAGCAGGACGGTCTTGTGGACCCTGAACATCTCCGCGCCCAGCGGGCTGCTGCACACGAGCCACATGGCCAGCAGCATGAGCACCGTTTTTCCCGGCAGACCCCTGTCGTGATACTTTCGCACCATAATAGTATAGTATAACTCAAAAAACACGCTCTGACCAGCCCCGGAATGCCGGAGTCTGGGAGATCTGTTTTGAGTCCCGCTTGTGGCGAGGGGCTATTTTTTCAGGTATTCCTGAGGGTTCTGCGACTTGCCGTTCAGCGTAATCTCAAAGTGCAGGTGAGGCCCCGTCGTCAGACCTGTCACGCCCACTTTGCCGATGGTCTGCCCTTTGCGCACGGTGTCGCCCTTCTGGACGAGCATTTTGCTCATGTGGGCGTAGGTGCTTGTCATGCCCCCCTCGTGCTCTATGATGATATAGTTGCCGTATGTGTAGTCGTTTTTGATGGCCGCCTTGACTTTTCCCGCTTTGCAGGCGGCGATAGACGTGCCCGCCGGAGCCGCCATGTCTATGCCGCGGTGGAATTTCCATGTGCCGCTGATGGGGCTGACCCGCATGCCGAAGGGGGAGGTGAGCACATAGTTCTCCAGCGGGAGCGCCATGCCGTCGTCAAGGAAAAATGCCCGTTCCTCCGGGGAGAAACGCGCGTTCTTGAGGAAGTAGAATTTCTCGCCGTTGATGATGCAGACCGGAGGCTGCTGCGCGTTCACCTCGACCGAATGCTCGTTTGCGAGCAGGATTTCTATCTGTGTTTGTGGTTTTAAGGCTATATACAGCCCTGCTACCGTCGGCAGGATGAGCTGCCGGCCCTCAAGCACCGTGAACGCGTTCTCAAGGTGGTTAACCGTGGCGAGCGTCTCCTGAGGAATGGAGCAGCGCGCCGCCACCGAAAAGACGTTCTCGCCTTTCTGCGCCCGGTATGTGTAGAAGCCCGGTACCGGCGATGCGCCTCGCTGTATGTCCTTGCCCGCGTTCTGCACGTCTTCCTGATACTGGGCAAAGAGGAAGTCCTTTGAGGCGAGTTGGGGAATCTCCGGATAAGGGGTGCCCTGCGCATACGCCGCCACTGCGATGCATAGCGATGCTGCCAGAAAGAGGATGCTCCGGGGAACACTGGCCGCTCTATGACGGCACCCCGCCGGATTATGCTGCCTGCTTCCCGGATGATGCCGGGGAGCGCTTGAATCTTCTGAATACAATGTCCACCAGTCCGTATACGATGCACAGCGCTGCGACTGCCGCAAGGGCACGCAGCCTCGTTCCATGCAGGACTGCCGTGGCCGCTGCCACCAGTCCTCCCGCCACAATCGTACACTTTAAGAATCGGCGGAAAAACACCGCGGCTCCATGCTTTTTGCAGGCTTTTGCCAGCAGCAGCACCAGCAGGAGCGCCGCCGCCGCCATGACCGCCGCGGAATATGTCCCCGGTGAGCTGACCGCCCATTTCCAGAGCGGGAGCACCACGGCGCCGCCAAGAGCCACGCAGAGGGCTGCGAGCAGCAGCACCGCCAAAAGCGTGTTCAGCATATCATACTCCTTAAAACTTGCTCCATAAAAAAACAGGCTCCCGCAGCAGCAGGAACCTGTTCCCTTCTTCCGGCTGGCAGACGCTCAGCCCTCTGCGATAGCTCCTACCGGGCAGACAGAAGCGCATGCTCCGCAGCTGACGCACTGGTCAGCATTGATGAGCCGCTTTTCTTCCACTTCTGAAATAGCTGATGAGGGGCATTCGCCTTCGCATGCGCCACAATTGACGCATGTTCCTGAATCAATCTTGTAAGCCATCTGTAACACCTCGAATTATATTTTGTACTTTAGTATAGCACACATCGCGGCGTATTGCAATGCCACGGCGCTGTTTCACGAGGGAATCGGTTTTGTGTTCCGCTAGCAGTCAGATTTTGCCGATAAAGCCTCGGTGGTCATGTAGGAATAGCAATCATCGTTTCAGGATTCATTTTATATGCAATTCCGCTTATTGTTATGACTCCGACAGCCTGCGAAATCAATTCCACCCATAAAGCCTCCTGGCAAGACATCTGCAATATCTTCCTTCCCGTATTTACTTTCCATCCCTGCTGGACATACGATCCGCCGCCGGGGGCATGACAGGTAGCTGAGCGCCATGAGCAGCGCTGCCGCGCGTACGGCGGCTGGTATTGTGTTCTCCCCGCAGGAAGTTTCCTACATATAACATTGAATACATTATCAGCCTGTTTCCCCGGATTGTTAAGGTTTTTTAAGTTTTTTTTCAGGATTTATGCGCCTTCTGCTTGACAGGCTGCGCAGGCGGAGTCATAAAGGGCTTAGTTCTTTGAAATAGCCTGCGCGTAGCCATACAAACTGCCATTTGTACCACTACGCGGGGAACAACCCTGTCAGGTACGTTGACACGGATGGAGAGAAGATTAGAATTTGGTTCTTCAATCAAGAAAGCAAACTGTTCCGATACGGCA
>DGUD01000059.1 GCA_002393865.1 Treponema sp. UBA4319 | reverse complement strand
CGGAATAGGTATTGAACTCGCTGATGCTCGTACCGCGCCAATGCGGGTTTTCAGCCGTCTTTTCCTTCGCGCTCCACACCAAACTGATTTCCGTGCGGCTCTCAGAACAGGGCTATTATTTTTCGCGGAAATGCGCTATACTTGAAGGGATGGACAACGACAACTGGCTGGAAACGCTCGCCCAGGAGGGCGCGTATGCGCGCGACGATACCGCATTTGATACCGCCGGATATCACAAGATTCTCTGCCCGGAATTTCCGGATTTCCTGTTCGATTTCGTGGGTCTTCCGCTGCTCCAACGGCTGCAAGGCATAGGGCTGCTGTGCGGCACGGACTGGACGCCGCTCTTCCACAACAGATTCTATTATTCACGCCTCAACCATTCGGTAGGAACGGCGCTTATCGTGTGGAATTTCACGCATGATCGCGCGCAGACGGTCGCCGCCCTGCTGCACGATGTCTCCAGCCCCACGTTCAGCCACGTGACCGATTTCCGCAACGGCGACGCGCTCACCCAGGAGAGCACGGAGGCGCTGAATATCCGCATGCTTGCCGACAGCGAGGAGCTCCTGACGCTGCTGGAGGCGCACGCGCTTGACTTTGATGCCGTCGCCGACTACCACATGTATTCCGTCGCCGACACCGCTGTCCCCGGTCTGTGCGCGGACCGCCTTGAATACATGTATCCGAGCGGGGCGGCGCTCAACGGCATCTGGAGCATGGACGCCATCGCGGCAAACTACGCGCAGGTCATGCTGATGAAAAACAAGGCGGGGCAGCTGGAGCTGGGCTTCCGCAGCGAGGCGGCAGCGCTTGAGTACACAAAGAAATTCTGCGCGACCAGCCTTATCCTCCAGCGCAACGAAGACAAAATCGCCATGCAGCTGATGGCGGATGTCCTGAGCCGCGCCGTGGAATGCGGCTTTGCAAAAGAGGACGACTTCTACACCGTAAGCGAGCAGCTGCTCATCAACCGCTTTGACGGTTTTGCGGAGGACGACGCAGACCCCGCATTCACCCGGCTCTACCGCACGTTCCGCAGCATGACGGCAATCGAGCACACGGAGGAGCCGCTTGCGGACGCGTACTGCGTGTCTCTGAACGTAAAGCAGCGTTATGTCAATCCGCTGGTCAGGATAGCCAGCGGGCAGGCAAAGCGGCTCTCCGCAATCAGCCCTGAGGCGGACGAATGCATCAAAGCATTCCTCGCCTACAAGGACAGCACGTGCGGCTGCGTCCGCTGGCAGCACTAAGCGGAAGGAACAGAGCCGCGGAGCCTCCCGGCGCTACGATTCCCGCACGCCTGCCTCAAAAACCACGGACTGACTTTTAAGGCAGGCTCTTGTCTTCATCGGGACACTGCTATATACTTGTGGCGATATGAAGAACAAAGAACGTAACGAGCTTGCCGTCTGCGGTTTTGCGGCGGTAAAGACGCTGGAAAAAATGAACCCGCAGAAAATCCGCCGCCTCTACTTTACGCAGGAACGCGCGCCGCTCTTCGGAGGGCTGTGCAAGAAACTCGCAGAGCAGAAGCGCCCCTACAACCAGGTGCAGGATGCCTCCGAGCTTGAGCGCCTCTGCGGCAGCATCCACCATCAGGGCGTCGTCGCGATGATAGAGAGCCCGGAAGTCATGCCGCTCACCACCAGCATCGCGGCGTCATGGGTGGAGCAGCAGCAGAGCGCGCTGCTGCTTGACCGCGTGGGGAACTCGAACAACCTCGGCGCGATTGTCCGCAGCGCGGCGTTCTTCGGCATACCGAACATCATCATCCCCATCGACGAGGCGCAGTCATCCATCACCACCAGCAGCTACCGTGTCGCGGAAGGCGGCATGGAATTCGTCACGGTCTATTCGATAAAATCGATTTCCCGCCTGCTCTCTGATATGGAGCACAAGATGGTGCGAATCGGCACCGCGCTCAATGCAAAAGAAAGCGTCACCGGACTGCGCCAGCTCTGCGCGGGCAAGCCGGCGCTCATCGTGCTCGGCAACGAGGAGAAAGGCATCAGCGGCGAAGTACGGCAGCACTGCGACCACGTCGTCATCATCCCGTACGCAGGCATGGAGGCAGGAGAGAGCGCCCCCAAGGTTGACAGCCTGAACGTGGCGCAGGCTGCGGCAGTCATCATGTACGAGCTGAGGAAATAAGATGCCGCGCACACCTGCCCGCCAGCCGCAGCGGAAGCTCCTGCTGCTCACCGCGCTCATGCTCGTGCTGCACGCAAGCGGCGCGGCGCTCCCCAAAACTATATCCGTCCGCGAAAAATGCACGGCATCGGACTTCTATTCCCCTTTCGCGCTCCAGCCGCTGACAGACGGGCTGCTGCTGGGCGCGGGCGTCACAAGCAGCGCCGCAGGGCTCGCCATGCAGTACCTCAATTTCCCCGCGCTTCCCGACTGGGAGGACGTACAAGGCACATTGCATACGGAAGACCTGTATATCACCGACGCCTCGTGGCTGCGCCCCTACTCCAAGGGCATAGACCGGGCGGCAGATGTCACCTGCGCGGTGAGCCTCGCTGTCATCCCGCTCGGGCTTTTTGGCACGGAAGCGCTCCGGCAGAACCTGCCCGCAAAGGAGCTGCTCACCATCGGCACCATGTACGCCGAAAGCTATCTCATCTCATACGGCATAAAAAATATCCTGAAAGTCGCCGTCCACCGCGCACGCCCCTATGCTTACACCTACGGGCAGACTGGCGGGGCGGTCGATTCCGAGGGGCTGGACAACCATGATTTTGAATTCTCATTTCCCAGCGGGCATGCGACCAGCGCCTTCATGAGCGCAGGCTTTGTAAGTTACGTCTTCAGCCAGTATTACCCGGAATCCCGCCTCAAAGCGCTTGTCTATATCGCATCGTATTCCTGCGCCTTCACCACGGCGCTGCTTCGCGTATCCAGCGGCAACCACTTCCTGTCGGATGTCGCCGCAGGGGCTGCGCTCGGCACGGTAGTCGGCATCGGGGTTCCCTTCATCCACAGCAAGCTCTCGGCGATGAAGTTCGGAAAAAACGCCACCGTGCAGCTGCGCACGGATGGAGTCTTCGCGACAATGTATTTCTAAGTGCCCGCACTCAGACGGGCTCTTCTAGCGCAATGTCCGACGCCAGCTCCGCCGGGGAGGAAGAGAGCAAATCCTCCAGCGTCTTGCTGTCCAGATAGTCGTTTATCACTTTTTTCAGCCCCGTCCACAGGCACAGCGTAGGGCATTCCTTTACGCGCGGGCAGGTATTCACCGCTTGGGCAAGGCAGGCTACGGGCGCAAGGTCGCCTTCCGTAATGCGCAGAATTTCACCCACGGTGTACTCGGACGGTTTTTTTGCGAGCTTATAGCCACCCTGCGGGCCGCGCACGCTCTGCAGCAGCCCGAATTTGCTGAGAAGGGATGTTATCTGCTCCAGATACTTCACGCTGATTCCCTGTCTCCGGGACATATCTTTCAGCGCGGTATACCCATTGTTGCCATGCTGCGCAAGGTCTATCATAAAACGCAAGGCATAGCGGCCACGTGTTGATATCTTCATACCGAATATCTATTCCCTAGTGGTTTAATATAGTATAAATTCCGCCATTTGTCCAGCCTGCGGCAGGCTTATTGAAATAAACGGAACGGTGGTTTATAATAAGCTCATGCCAGAAAAGAACCGCAACAAACGGCAGGAACCGCGCAGAAGCTCAGGCCTTGGCCTTGCGCTCTGGGTCGCGGCCGCGCTTATACTTTTCATCCTCTTTTTAGTGAATCAGGGAAAAATCATCCAGAACCTGAAGGTCACGGGCTTCTTCGGAAGGGTATTCGGAAAGACACCGGCCTTCGTGGAGAACGCAGCGCCGGAAACCGTCGCCTCGGCAGGAAAGAACGAGATTGAGCCGGTAACTTCCCCCCAGATAGAGATAGAGAAGATTCCGGCGCCTTCCGACGGAGGAAAAAGCAGCTCCGCGGCGACACAGGACACGTACAGCGAGCCCGCCGCAGAAAAGAGCGACGCGCTGCCGGCCTCATCCCAAATGGTAAACCTGAAACTCTGCTTCATGTCCATAAACAGCGACGGCTCCGTAACGCGCCGCGAAGTGACCAGAGCGATGAAAAAGACCGGGAGCCCGCTCGCCGATGCTATCAACGCGCTCATCGATGGCCCCACCGTGGAAGAAGAGAAAGAAGGCTGCCGGACGCTTGTCTCCACCGGCACGCAGCTCATCAGCGCATCCGTAAAGGGCGGCTCCGCCATACTGAATTTCAGCGGGGAATTCGAATTCAACCAGTACGGCATCGAAGGCACCCGCGGGCAGCTGCAACAGATAGTATATACGGCAACAGCCTTCCCCACCGTAGAGAACGTGCAGTTTCTTGTGGACGGGGAGCACCGCGAATATCTGGGCGGCGAAGGCGTCTGGATAGGCACCCCGCTGTCCCGCAACAGTTTCTAGTGCAAGTTTCAAAAGCCCGCCACTTTTGAAGCTGCCGCTCTCGCCTAGGAGCACGCATGATTATCCTTATCGGTGGCAGCAGCCACGTGGGAAAAACGCTGATAGCACAAAAACTGCTGGAAAAGACGGCGTTTCCCTACATCAGCCTCGATCATCTTAAAATGGGCTTTATCCGCAGCGGCATGACAAAGCTGTCGGTTGAGGATGACTACGAGATGCGCTATTTTTTGTGGCCCTTTGCCGCGGAAATCGCAAAGACCGCCATAGAGAACCAGCAGAACCTGATTATGGAAGGCTGCTACATCCCCGGCGAATGGAAGCAGAGCTTTACGGAAGATTACCTTGCGCACATCTACGGCACATTCATCACCATGAGCGAAGGCTACATCCGCAAGCATTTCAGCCTCATCGCATCCTGCGCAAGCGCCATCGAGCGCCGCATTGACGACAAGCCCGACATGGAGCGGCTGATACAGTGCAGCAAGGACTTTCAGGCGGACTGCGAGCGATTCGCTATACCCAATCTGCATATCGGCGATACAGACAGCTTCAATGCAGATGCCCTTGCAGCACGGATTCTGCAGGAAGCAGGGATAGCGGCGAAAGCCTCATAACCGTGGCGGCGCCAGATATTCCGGCTGCCGCCAGTCCCACGCTCACTGCGCGCGGTAGCTCTTGAGGATTTTATTGAAATAAGATTTGTTTTTCTGATAAATGCTGTCGAATACCGTCAGCGTAAAGTAGGCGTATCTGCCGTCCCCCAGATTGGTGAGCACCTTGAAGTCGCGCGTCACATCCCCGTTGTCGGGCTGATAAAAGACATTCGTTATGCTGACAGAGCCGTTCTTTTCTTCCTTAACCTGCGAATACTGCCACAGCGCATAAGAACCCGTTGTTCCCTGGCTGAATTTACGGACAAGCAGATCGCGGAATAAGTCCGGGGCTGCGGAAAACGATTCCGGGACAGCGACGACATTCATGGTAATCAGCGCGCTGTCGCCAAGCAGCCACAGGTTCTCCATATTCTGTGTCCACATCGTGTCGGCGGCAAGCTGCTGCCCGTCAAAGGCTAGCGTCGCAGCCTTTGCGGAGCGGGATTTCGTAAACGTCCGTTTCTTGTCGGCAGGAAGCCCGTGCACGCCCTTAAAGTCCGCAAAGCTTGTGTCCACGGAATCATGCAGCAGTCCCACAGTCTCCAGCTGGAACAGCGAGCTTCCGTCAGCAGCGGTGATGGCGGCAAGATTGAATATCGGCACACGGGCGTCAAAACTCAGCTTTACGCTTCCGCCAAACTGTGCAAAATCCTGCGTGTCGTCAAGCTTTCCGCCCCCTGCAAGGCTCACCTTGCGGCGCCGCGCGGAAAATTCATAGAACAAATCGTGCAGGTAGTTCACGATATCGATGTCCTCCGCCTCATCGGACGCCCCGATGACGGTCTCGCCGGTCAGCTCAAGCACAGCCTTGTCCGGATTGACGGAAAAATAGATGGTGATATCCTTTGCGGGCATTTTTGTGGCCGCCACGGCAGGCGAATAATAACGGACGGCATAGGTCGCCTCATCATAATACACAAAGCCTACGATTGACTCATTCTTAAAAGTATTATCCTTGTAATACACATATTCTCCGGAAAAATCGGGAATATACTGCTCCACCCCCGGCACTGCGGTGGCAAGCGCCGCCATGGCGGCAAAAAGCAGGCAGCAGAAGCCTGCCCGGATTCTCTGCATGGACACGGATGACCTCCATTAAAAATTTCTGTACGGGTGAGGGAGTTTCAAAAGCAACGACTTTTGAAACCGGACCGGATACCGCCCGGCAGCCTGCCAGAAAGCGCCCCTCTGCACATAAAACACGCCAGCGGGGGCAAAAGTTTCGGAATTTGCCCCCGCCGCCGTGAGGAAAGTGCCGCAACAAGCGTTTTTGCCGCTAAGCCTGTGCGTCCAGAGCCGCAATCGCAGACTTCACTATCGCGGCTACTTTTTCGGCGGCAGCATCAAGCGGAACCAGCTCCGCCTCCGCCGCGCCCCGCAGCTTTACCTCCACGTTGGGAAGGTTCTTGTCGCCCACAGTGATGCGGACGGGGAAGCCTATCAAGTCCATGTCATTGAATTTGACGCCGGGGCGCTCGTCCCGGTCATCCAGAAGCACATCCACGCCCGCGGCACGCAGCTGCGCATACAAGCGGTCGGAGGCTTCCTTCATTGCGTCCTTGTATTTGATGGGGACGATGGCAACCTCAAACGGCGCCACGCTCATCGGCCAGATGATACCCTTGTCGTCGTGGCTCCCCTCAACAACGCTCGCCAGCACGCGGTCAACACCGATGCCGTAGCAGCCCATCGTAGGAACAGCGCTCTTTCCGTTCACATCAAGGTAAGAAGCACCCATGCTCTTGGTATACTTCGTGCCGAGCTTAAAGATATGACCGAGTTCATTGCCCTTTGTGGAATAGAACGTGCCACCGCAGCACGGGCATTTGTCGCCGGGCTTTACCGTACGGACATCCGCATTAAGCCAAGCAGTGTAGTCCCGCCCCGGCTCCACGTGCTTTATGTGATAGCCCTCGCGGCCGCTCCCGGCAATGGCGTCATGCATATCGTTCACGCTCAAATCCTGCACAATAGGAGCCTTTACCGTAACAGGTCCGACAAAACCATGCGGTGCCCCCGCTATCTGTACAACCTCCTCAGCATCGGCAAGCACAACCTCGCTCGCCTTCAGCAACCCGGCAAGCTTCGCCTCGTTCACGTCCAAATCAGCGCGGATAAGCACGCATACATACGACAGTGGATAGAATGTGACATTCCCCTCCTGCTTGCTTTTCAGGGCGGCGCAATGCGGGGCGGAGGAAAGGTCAAGCGTGCTGTTTATCACCCGGTACAAAAGCGCCTTGATGAACATTTTAGGCGTACACCCGAAGAATTTCTCCATGTCTTCGATGGAGAAGACGTTCGGCGTGGCGACATCCTCCACAGGAAGCTCCGTCTTGACCTGCGGATGCCCCTCGTTGTCCACCGCGGCATCCGCCGCGCAGGCAGCCTTCTCCACGTTGGCGGCATAATCGCAGTCCGGGCACAGGATAAGCGTGTCGTCACCGACCGGGCTTTCCACCATGAATTCCTCGGAGCCGGAGCCACCCATCGCGCCGGTATCAGCCTTGACGGGAATCACTTTCAGCCCAAGGCGGCTGAATATGCGGATATAAGCCTTTGCGTAGGCCTGGTACGTCTCGTCCAGAGAGGCATCGTCCGCGTGGAGCGAATAGCCGTCCATCATGATGAATTCGCGTCCTCGCATCACGCCGTAGCGGGGGCGGATTTCGTCGCGGTACTTGGTGTTTATCTGGTAGCAGTTGATGGGCAGCTGCTTGTAGCTGGTAAGCCCCTGCCGCATGATTGCGGTGTACGCCTCTTCGGCAGTGGGGCTCACCACCATATCCTGCTGCTGGCGGTTCTGAGCCTTCAGCATCTGCGGGCCAAAGCTTTCCCAGCGACCGCTTTCCTTCCATATATCGCCCGGAACAATGACGGTGGGCTTAAATTCCAGCGCACCCGACGCATCCAGCTCCTCGCGGATAATGCGCTTGAGCTTCTGCAGCGCCCGGAATCCCAGCGGCATATATGTGTAAAGACCGTTCCCAAGTTTTCTGATTAAGTCAGCGCGCATCATAAGCTGATGGCTGGCAATGACGGCTTCTGCGGGTGCCTCCCGCAGTGTCCTGAGGGGAATTTGTGACATTTTCATACGCGTATTGTACTGAAAAGCGCGGCGCCGGGCAAGAGGGAATCCAAGGAAGCGCCGTATACCGCAGAAACGCCTGCCCCGGCGAATCCATCCAGCGTATTGCCCAACAAGCCATGCGCAATGCAAGAAATTAGCCACCCTAGCCAAGCAGAAAAGAATCCCTTGCGGGAGCCTCCAAAACTTCCTGCTTTAAAGCGTTCCTTTACTTGCCGCGCCGTGCTTCTTCCTGCAGAATCAGCCGGATATTATACTTTTCTATCTCCGACAGCTCTCCTTCGCTAAAGTCGGGCCTCACCGTGTACGGCGGATACCAAGATTGCCCCCACCTGCCGAACAGCTGCCGCAAATCATCGGATTTGAACTCGTAGCCGTGCAGGGCATAGATTGTGTTCCTCAGCAAACGCAGCTGCGGCTTCGTGTACCAGAAAAGCCAGGTCTGCTGCGACTTTGTCCGGATGAAAGGGAAATACGCAGGGAACGCCTTGGGACCGTTGTCATAGAAAATACTGGCTGCATGAATGGTGATGCAGTCCGTGTAGCCCGGCCGCAGCTTGAAGAAATGTGCCTCCCAGCAGTTGTCCGCGACTCGCGCGAAAGCGGAGGTATCTTTAGACGGCAGCTCGAAAGCGTCGGGGCGCGAATAGTCCATCCTGTTTTCGAGCCGCACGGTCATCTCGCCGATGGCGCCCTTCCAGCTGCTCCCGGTTCCGTAGAGGTATTTGACGATGAGACCTTCCGTGTCCTCGCCATATTCCGATTTATACGAGACCTTTGTCGTAGTGGACGATTTTGCGGGAAAGAGGATAAGCCTTGTGTATGCATTCTCCAATTCCCCTGCAGCGTAATTATCATTCGAGAATTCCCGGTCAATCGGCATGTCCGAATAATCGGTCAGCTCGCCGTTCGTCCAGCATTTGAAATCCCAGATTCGCCCGTGCCCCCCGATTCCTGCCTCAAAAAAGGGAAATCCAACCAGCAGCTCCAGCTCCTTTCCCGTATTGTAGAAATTGAAATCCACGGTGACCTCGTAGTAATCCGATTCCAAAACGATTGCAATCACTTCAGAGCGCATCTGCACCGGAACATTCTGCTCCTCAGCAGGACGCAGGTTGCCACCCGATGTAAAAAAATAGGTATCGTTTGCGCAAATAAATCCCGCAAAAAGCAAAAGCAGCAGCAAAACAACAGTTTTTCTCATTCCATCTCCTCCTCAGCGCGCACAAAGGGCATGCTGCCTTACAATCGCTGCCAGCGCATTTTGAGATGCCGTATCAATGCAAAAAGCAGGCTATTGGTATACTAGCATACATAGCAGACAACTGCAAGCTCCTTTGCGCAGGGGAATACAGGCATACCTCCGCATGTAATGGCAGAGATTCCAGACTATGCCCATCATAGCATCTCCACGCAGGCTTAGCAAAACCTCGTAGCCGGGTCTGGAAGATATCGTCTTATTCTTTTAATTCCAGCTGTGATTGAATTCCCAGCTTTCAAAAAAAATGCTTGCCATGTGGCGCTTTACGGTTTCTGTGTTTATGAAGAATTCTTCTGCAATCTGGGCATCTGAGTAAGCGCAGGCGGCAAGACGGGCAACTTCTTTTTCGCGGACAGGAAGTGGTGCAAAAAAGTCTTCTTTTGCAGCCGAAGTCTTAACCGGCTTTTTCTCAAAGAGAAGCAAAATCACTTTGATAAGAATCCCCAAACCTCGGCCGAAAGTTCACAAAAACCATAATCATAACAGCGGGAATTCCCAAGGGAAAGGACTTTTCTTTTCCTGCAAACAACTCATTCTCCAGATTCAAAATCAAAAGCTTATAAAGGGAAACAAATACTCCGCTCAAAACTGCAAGCAGAGAAAGCTGACCTGCAAGATCCGAGACAAGGAGCGAACGCTTTTCTTTTTGAAAAATTATAGGTATAATCGGCCTGCGATTGCTTACAGTCAACGGGCAGAAGCAGTCAAAGGCACCAAAGGATGATTTCGGTACAGGTGCAAGTCTCAGAAAGCCGCTCCGCCTTGTATTCATCGATCCTTACGAGGATGGAGCCGGACAAGGGAACAGGATGACACACTTCAGAGAGGCTGGAAATAGTGTTCATTTTCTATATTCATAACTATCTAAAATCCGCCCATTCAGAAGATTCTTTTTGTCTTTCCAGTCAGGCATGTATTTATCCATCATAGCGACAAAGTCTTTTCCGTGGTTCGGAACTTTTAAATGAATCAGTTCGTGCAGAATGACATATTCCAAACACTCCAGAGGTTTTTCAACCATCTGTAGATTTATCCAGATTCTTTTTGCCTTTGAATTACAGGTTCCCCAACGGGTAAGCATATATTTTGTTTGGAATGAATCGCAATAAAGACCGGTTGTTTCTTCCCATTTGGGAATAAGTCTGTTTAATTGTTCAATTAAAATCTTTCTAAACTCTTCACGAATAAAACGTTCTCTTTGCTCTGCTGTAGATTCTGCTTTCATTTCCAGAAT
>DGUD01000083.1 GCA_002393865.1 Treponema sp. UBA4319 | reverse complement strand
TTTACGGAGGCGTTCCTGCGAGGCTTATCAAAACGTTGAATCGCTCTGAGCAAAAAGAATAGCCGCGGGTTTGGCGAAGACAAATTCGCTAAGCAAGCGCAGCTTGCGGCGGGTGCCCGGCAAAAGGAGTGGCGGGAACAGCGAATGCGCGCAGCTGGTGCCCCGCGCCCAGCCTGATCCGTGCGTCATTCCTTCCGCAGCTCTTCCAGGAAGAAGGCCGCCGCAGGGGAAAGCTCCGTGCCGTTCCGCCACACCAGGTTCCACCGCGTCTCTGCCTGCGGCTCAAGGGGCAGGAATACGAGCTGGCTGTGCGGGATGCGCTTTGCGTACAGTTCGATGCACAGTGCCGCGCCAAAGCCGCCCGAGACCAGCACCGCGGCGTTGTACAGCAGGTTGTATGTTCCCGCCACATCCAGCGCAACGCCGCTTTCCTTTATCATCTGCATGTTCGCCGCGCTTGCTGCCCCCTGCTGCTGGGACACAAGCAGCGGAATGCCCGCAAGGTCGGAAAGCGCCACGTGCCTCTTTTTTGCAAGCGGGCTGTCCTTCCTGACAAGCACGCCGCAGCGGTCCCCGTGAGCCAGCTGAAGCGACTGGTATTTCTCGATATCGACGCCGTCGACGATGACCGCAAAATCCAGCAGTCCCCGGTCAAGCCGCTCCAGAAGCAAAAGCGAGTTGCTGCTGAACAGATGGAACCTGAATTTCGGGCGACGATTGCGTACCCGCACCGCGGCATTCGTGATGATGCGCATGACCGGAGATTCGCCCGCTCCAATGTAGATGTCGCCCTCATCGTTGCCGTCCGCGCTCCTGAACTCGGCGCAGGTCATGTCGGCAAGCTTCACGATTTCTTCCGCGCGGTTGCAGAAGCGAACCCCCGCATCCGTGAGCGTCACGCCTTTTCCATGGCGGCTCCGCTCCAGCAGCCGCACGCCCAGCTCTTCCTCCAAATCCATCAGCTGCCGGGAAAGCGTGGGCTGCGTGACATGGAGCGCATCCGCCGCCCGGGAAATGCTCTGTTCCCGCACGACCGCCAGAAAATAGCGCAGTACCCGAAGTTCCATCATATGCTCCTGATATATGCTTTTAAGGCATATTCTACTATAAAAACAAAGTATTTGCTATATATCGCACAATCTTTTATACTACAAGCAGAATTACAGACGGGCGTCTGCAAGAAATGCAGCGCGGGACATGAATCCGGAGGCCACCATGAAGAAGACACTTGTACTCTGCCTGTCAGTGCTGCTCGTGCTGTTCGCCGCATGCGCGGAAGGCGGCAGGGGCAGCGGAACGAAAACGGCAGGACAGGAGGATACGATGGACATCACGCTCACCATCGGAACACAGACCTTTACGGCGACGCTTGCGGGGAACGAGGCCGCACAGGCCTTTGCCGCACGCTTCCCGCTCACGCTCGACATGAGCGAGCTGAACGGCAACGAATACTACGGCTACCTTGCAGGAGCGCTCCCGACCGCAAGCACGAATCCAAGGAAGATCAGCGCGGGCGACATCAAGCTGTACGGTTCAGACTGCGTGGTCATCTTCTACAAGTCATTTGCGACAAGCTACCGCTATACCACGCTCGGAACGGTCAGCGACAGCTCTGTCCTTCAGGCGGCGCTCACGGCAAGCGGCGGCATCGTGACCTTCGCGCTGGCACAGGAGGAACGATGACGAACGAAGCGTTCTTACAGGAGATGGCCAGCGGCAAGCGCGTTGTGTGCGGCTCCCCCGTGCACCGCAAGATGGGAGCGCTGTCGCAGGAAGCCATGCGTATCACGGCGGAACTGAACGGCTCCTACCACACGCCCGAAGAAATCGTCACGCTCTTTTCCATGCTCACGGGACGGCAGGTGGACGAAAGCTTCCGCCTTTTCCCGCCCTTCACGACCGACTGCGGAAAAAACATCTCGCTGGGCAAGCGTGTCTTTATCAACGCAGGGTGCCGCTTTCAGGACCAGGGCGGCATCACGCTTGCCGACGGCGTGCTCGTCGGGCACAATGTGGTCATCGCCACGCTGAACCACGACCTGAATCCGGAGACTCGCGGCGATTTGTTCCCCAAGCCCGTCCGTATCGGCCGGAACGTGTGGATAGGTGCGAACGCGACGATTCTTCCCGGAGTGACCGTGGGTGACGGCGCGGTCATAGCGGCAGGTGCAGTCGTCACAAAAGACGTTGCGGCACGGACGGTCGTTGGCGGAGTTCCCGCACGGCTCATAAAACAGATTGACCCGGCACTTTTAAGCGCAAAAGACGCGCAGGAGGAATCACTATGAAAAGAATGATTTTGTTTGCGGTACTGGCCGCGGCGGCCATCTCGATTACGGCACAGGGCAAAAAGCGCGTCGCACGGGACGGTGCTTCCCTACAGACGCGGGACAAAACGATTGCCACGCGCAGTCTTCCTGAAAACGGCACAAAAATCATCATGCATTTTGGCGACACAGAAATTCCCGGCGTCCTGAACGACTCGGAGACGGCACAGGCGCTTATCCGCAAGCTGCCGTACACCGTCCGCATGAACCGCTACAGCCACGACTTCTGCGGCATTGTCCCCGCAAAGGATTTTCCCCACGACGAAAGCGACGTGCACTACGGCTGGCTCAACGGCGACATCGACTATGCGACCGACGGCCCCTACTTCACCATCCTGTTTGAGGACGAGGCCGCGTCCGAACGCTACGGAAACCAGGTGAACATCGGCGTGATAAGCTGCCCGCTTGCAAAAATCGCCGCCCTGCGCGGCAGCTTTGATGTCAGGATCGAGCTGGCCCCCTGACAGGTTCCTTCTATAAATCCTGCAGGACAGAAAAACGCAGGCTCAAAAACGGCCATGAGACAGATGTCCTCCGACCCCAGACTTCCCTGCTCGCCGTGTTCCTTGACGGTGGAAGGCTCTGCCTGCCGGATGAAGAGAATCCCCTTACGCCGGCAGAGGAAACGCTTTTCTCCCAGATGCTGGACATGCTTGCCTGCGGCAAAGAAGAAAAGGATGTGACAGCTCTTGCCAACAGGCGGCTTGCCGCCCTTGCCTCAGAAGGGCAGCTGACGCTTCCCCTCATAGTCGGCGAGGAGACAAACTCCGGCATCCGAAAGCTGGAGCTTCCGACCTTTGACAGCTATGAAAACATGGCGTTCCGCCTTGCAGGAATGATGGGACACCCATTCTGCGAGGAATATCTTGGATGGACTGACGGAAACAAAGGCATGCGCGACCAGCGGAAGCGCATCCTCGGCCAGTTCACGGAGATGGAGGAGAAGCGCATGGAGCGGGTCCGGCAGGCGGATGGGCAGGTCCAGCCTCCAGCATTGGAAAACCCCATGCGGACAGGCTGAGGTGCGCGTAAGCCCCGGTGCCGCCTGCGCCGCGCGTTCAGCCGCTTGCACAGATAGGTCCTGCTCTTAGCTGCATAACGTCAACCACGACAAACGCGGCTGGCAAGTGGCAGGTCAATTTCCGCGTAGAAGCCGAGGCCGGCATCTTTGACGTGGCTTTTCAGCTTGCTCCCGGCGACGAGTGGAACCCTCAGTCCGCAGGCCAACCAGGCACACCGCTTGTCTTAAAGGTTGTGTCCATTAAAAACAACGAGCTTGAAGTTATTGTGCTAAATAATAGCAGACGCTTTCCTGTCCAATAAACTAAATGGCGTCTATTAAAAAGTTAAGCTCCTTGCCATAATGGTCCTACCTCAAATCCGTTACAAAAGGAAGGTGCGCTTTATATATTTTGCGTAACGGAACGGAGAGGTGAAACGATGTTTGGATTCAAGAAAAGACCGGAGAACGATGCTTGCATGTCCCTTACTGTTAAGCAAGCATGTAAATTTTGCAAAAAGCACAAACTTGTTTTGCAAGTTGATCCTGATGATGAAGTTTTTCAGTACGTCAAGGATCACTTGCCACGTGAACTTTGGAAGTACGATATTCACACAAAATACGCAAAGTTTAATTAATCTTGCGTTTTTGGCGCAGAATCACACCTGTAAAAGCAGCTCCGTTCGGGGGGTAGTTTTAAAACAAAAAGAGCCTTGCCGCACATTGCACGACAAGGTTCTTTCTTTTCTGGTGGTTTCGACAGGCTCAAGCACCGCTTTTATGATTTTGCGTTAGCGGATCAAGCTATGATATTCCTGAAGGCTCTTAACTCCACCTTCTCCTCCGTTGCCGTTCTTGACGCTCTCGATGCCCTTCACCGCAGCCAGCGCGCCGGCAAGTGTGGTGATGTAGCTTACCTTGTACTTGAGGCACATCTTGCGGATTGTCTTGCGGTCTTCGGCATAGTTGCGCTTTGCCTTTGGCGTGTTTATGACAAGGCAGACTTCCTTGTTCATAATCATGTCCACAACATCCGGGCGGCCGGCGCCAATCTTGTTCACCACGTCGCATTTGATGCCGTTTGCGTTGTAGAAGTCCGCGGTGCCCTGTGTGCCGACCAGCGTAAAGCCCAGTTCCTTGAGCGTTTTCCCGATGAACAGCACCTGCTCCTTCTGGCCTTCCTTGTTTGAAAGCGAAATCAGCACTTTCTTGTTCTCCCATGCGGCAGGTGCGTGCGGCAGTTCTGAGCCGGCAGCTTCCTGCGCCTTGTAGAAGGCAAGCGGGAATGTCTCCGCCAGTCCGAGCACCTCGCCCGTAGAGCGCATCTCCGGCCCCAGAATCGGGTCGACTCCGGGAAAGCGGCTCCATGGAAGAACCGCCTCTTTTGCTCCGTAGTAAGGAATCTTCTTGTCCTTAAGGCCGAGCGACTCAAGGGACTCGCCGAGCATCA
>DGUD01000151.1:166-7677 GCA_002393865.1 Treponema sp. UBA4319 | reverse complement strand
GAGGAGAACGCCTGCGCGCCCGCCCATTCGTTCTGCAGCACGCCCAGGAAATTCACCATCTGGTTCACCAGCGTGGAAAGGTGCGCCGCCGGCTTTGAGGATATTTTGTCCGGCACCCCGCCGAGCCCTTCGCGGATAAGCTGCCTGAGCGACCAGCCCGCGCAGTAGCCGGAGAACATGGACAAATCGTGTATGTGGATGGCACAGTCCTCGTGCGCCTTTGCGATTTCCGCGGGGTAGATGTTCCTGAGCCAGTAGTTTGCCGTCACGGTGCCGGAATTGTGCAGGATAAGCCCGCCGAGCGAATAGTTGACATTGGCGTTCTCGTTCACGCGCCAGTCGCTCTGCCGCAGGTAACCGTCCATCGTCTTGGATATATCAATCATCAGGGCGCGGGCATCCCGCATGGCATCGTGGCGGGCACGGTACAGGATATACGCCTTGGCGGTCTCCACCTCGCGGTTCTCCATGAGCACCGTCTCCACCGTGTCCTGAATCTCCTCTATGGCGGGAATCGAATGGGCGCGGCGACCCGCAAGCAGCACCCGCAGCCGCTCCTCCACCAGGTCGGTCAGAGCGCCCGCCTTGTCCGGGTCGGGATGGGAGCAGGTGGCGGCAAGCGCCTTGCCGATGGCGCGCTCAATCTTTGTGCGGTCATAATCCGCGATGTCACCGGAGCGTTTGACCACCTTCTTTATGAAGCCCTCGGTCTCCTTGTCACTGCTGGTTCCCAGAAAGCTCCGCCATTCCGGGAACACATTCTGCTCCTGCCCCCCGCTCACTTTTCTCCTCCTATTTTTTTGACTTCCTCTATAAACTCATCAAGGTTGTTGAAATGCTTGTAAACGCTGGCAAAGCGGATGTAGGCAACCTTGTCTATGGAATTCAGGCGGCAGAGCACGAGCTCGCCCAAGTCGGCGGTGGAAATCTCGCGGGCGGCCTTTCCCTTCTTGTATGCCTCGTCCTCAATCTCGGTGACCAGCTGGTCTATCATGCTCATGGAGACAGGGCGCTTCTCCAGCGCGCGCTCGATTCCCTTGGCAAGCTTGTCGCTCTCAAAGGGCTGGCGCCGTCCGTCACGCTTGATGACCATGAAGGGCTTCTCCTCAATGCGCTCGTAGCTGGTAAAACGGTAGCCGCAGCCCAGACACTCGCGGCGGCGGCGGATACTCTCGCCGTTCGCCATCGTTCTGGATTCAATCACTTTGTCGTCAAGGCTTCCGCATGAAGGGCACCGCATCTGTATTCACCTCACCTGTAGCGTCATCCGCATGATATTTTTACTATGATACACCACCTGTCCAGAAGAATTCAACTAGAATTTTGTATGCGGCAAAAAGAATTCGCGGGGATGGAAAAGCCAGCCCCTGCATAGAAAGCAGAGATGACATACAGCCCGTACCGGAGCCGTGGAATTTTCCAGAAAACGCTTGCCATGCCGTGCAAAATATGCTATATTCTTCCGGAAAACAGCAGCATGCCGCATGACGACGGCAGCTATCCATAACAGTTTCAAAGGCAACGCTAAAAACTGAGATTTCTGGCGTTTTCCATCAGCAAATCATCTACATTACGAAGGAAGGATTTTATGGGTATACGTGGTGAGCTTTATACGAATCAGGTGAATCTGGATAACCGCTCCTATTTTTTCAACGTAAAGGAAAACCGCAACGGCGACGTGTTCCTGCAGATTGTGGAGAGCAAAATCAAGGACGGGCTTGATGACCGCCGCGCCATCGTCGTCTTTGCCGACGACATGCAGAAATTCCTCGGCGGCATGGACGAGTCGCTTAAGTTCATCGACAAAGACCGCAAGGAGAAGGCGAAGCTCCGCGCGGAGAAAAAAGCCGAGAAGGACGCGAAATATGCGGCGGGCGCCGCGGACGGCCTTGGCGGCAAAAAAATCTACCGCCGCAAGGGCGAGAGCCGCCTGGTGGCAGAGCGCCGCTCCGAGCGGCAGGACGACGGCATCAAGCGCACGGGCCGCGTCATCCATGTGACCTCAAAGCGCAGCCCTGCCGCGCCTGAGCAGCAGCCCGCGGACGAATACTAAGAAAGCACCAGTTCTCTCCCTTCCCCGGGGCAGGCACCTGCGCTTCCCTCGTGCCGCTCAGTAGGAGAAGCTGAGCCGCTGGATAGGGCTCGGCCCCAGCTCCCGGCACGCTTTCTTATGGGCGGGTGTGGGATAGCCTTTGTGCCGGGCATAGCCGTAGGCCGGGTACAGGCGGTCATAGTCCAGCATGATGCGGTCGCGCCCCTCCTTTGCGATGATGCTCGCCGCCATAACGCAGGGGTAGCGGGCGTCAGCCTTCGGCTCGCAGCGCACGGCGCATCCTATGGCGGGGCAAAAGGTGCCGTCCGCAATCGCGTCCAGCGCCGGCTCAGCTATCTCCGCCATGCCGCGGGCGGCACACCATGCGGGCAGCTTCCGCAGCATCATGCGGTACGCGATTGCCATCGCCTTCAGGCTCGCCTGGAGGATGTTGATGCGGTCAATCTCCTCGTTGCTGACGACACCGAATCCCCAGCAGGCGCGCTCCTGTATCAGTTTTTCTGCGGCCGCCCGCTTCTTTGGGGAAAGCCGCTTGCTGTCGTCCAGCAGCTCCACCGGAAAATCATCGGGCAGCAGCACGCATCCGGCCGTCACCGGTCCTGCGAGCGGCCCGCGCCCGGCCTCATCAAGTCCTACCGTGAACATACGCTCAGAAGCCATCGGTCGTATTCCCCCGCTCCTCTCTGACGACAGTATCGGCGTCCTTCCACACCGGCAGCACCGACGGCTTTCCCGCGGCGCCGGCATAGAGGGGGCGCGCGGCAAAGGAATTGTCCGACAGGCTCGCCTCCGCCCGCACCAGCTCAAGGCAGCGCCCCGTGCGGCAGGTGACGGCGAGCGTAGAATTCCGCAGGGAGAATTTTCCGCCGCTCACGCAGAAGACGACAGCTGTGCGCGCGGCCGCGGAGACCCCGCCCTGCGACACCGAGCAGTCCGTATTCCGCACGGAGACGGCGCAGGCATAGGAAGGAGCCTGCACGGCAAAAGCCGCGTTGTCCAGATAAAGCTTTGAGGAGGATGCCTCCACAAGCATGCCGTTCTGGCGGAACTGCCCCTTCACGTCGCAGTTGCGCAGCGTCAGCGTGGAGCCGCTCACGGTCAGGAGCTTTGTGTCGTCCGCGCGGGAAGAGGCTTTGTCCAGGACGCAGTTGCGGATTTCCACCTGCGAGCCCTCAATGCGAAGCCCCTCGCCCTCGGCAAAAAGCAGGGTATTGTGGCTGCCCAGAATCGTACAGGACGAGCGGATGGTATACGCGCCGCCCACAGGAATGTTCCCGCTCACATGCAGGCGCATATCGGAGCTCGCGTTTATCGCCTCCACCGCCTGCGCGAACGAGGTGAAGGGGCGGTTGTAGCTGCCGTCGGGAATCTCGGAGGAAGCCGAGGCCGACGGCCGCAGGTAGAAATTCAGCTCATCGACGACAACGCGGTATTCGGTCTCGTAGCTGCGGTTGCCGGCAGCATCCACCGCATAGGCATGGATTTTGTAGAACGTCGCGTGGTCGGAGACCGAGGAGAAGAGCAGATCCTTGCCGTCATACAGCACGAACTGCCCCGTCTGCACGGCATCAAAGGAAGCCCTGTTCCGCTCCTCGGACTCAATCTCGAATTCCAGCGGCTCGCTCACGGCGACATAGATATCGGCATGCTGCTCCGCGCTGATTGAGACCGACACCTGGCTGTGCAGGAATGCGTTCCGCGTGGAAGACATGATGACCGGAGGCGCAGGCGGGCGCCTGTCCAATGAGAAGGGAGCTTCCAGCGTCCCCTGATACACCCCGTCATAGTAGACGCCGGCGCGCATGACGCCCTCAAGCTCGTCCCCCGCAAAGGTGTCCGCCACAAGCTGCCGGAACTGCCCTTCTGCGACACCGTCAAGGGACTGGCTCCCGACGGGGCGGGCAAGCAGGAATGGCACGGAGGAATAATCGCGCACCGCCGGCTGCAGGCTGAACACGGCACAGCCGTCGCCGCTGCCCGTGCAGCGCAGCTGGGGCATGGGGGGCAGCCGGTAGGAGAACACGGAGGCGCTCTCCGGGCTTCCGCTGACCTTCCAGCGCAGCGTGTGCTCGGAAAAACGCTCAAGCGTCAGCTCTGTCTCCCCGTCCATCCAGTCGCCGTCGTCCAGCTGGTAGGAATACTTGCGGCTGCCAAGGACAAGCGTCGTCCAGTTCTGTATGGCAAAGGGGACGCTCCGCCTGCGCAGCGCCTCGGCATCGGCGGCCACGACATGCATCACGAAATGCCAGCTCCCGGTGCCCGCCGCGGAGCGCACCGTCAGCGGAACATAGCGTTCCCAGGTGTTCTTCTCGGAAAGGGAAAGCGCGGTGCCCGGAACAAAGCGCCCCGCATCATCGTAGAGGCTGAAGGAAAATTCCGGGGGAATGGAGAAGAGCGTGCCCGATACATATCTGCGCAGGGGATTCTCCGATATCGTCCGCACAAAGGCTATGGCGTCGGGACTCGCCCCGGCCAGAGGGACATCGCGGACGGTATAGGAGACGGTCACGTCGCTGCGCCTGCCGTCTTTGGAGACAGCGGCAATCTTGACGCGCACGTCGCCCTTCTGCTCGATGATGACAGGCCCGTCATACGCGAAACCTGACAGGAGCGGATCACTGCCGGTGAGGGAATAATACAGCTCGCTGCCGTCCGGCACATTCAGGACGAGCGGCTGCACGTTGCCCCACACGCCCGGAAGCGGGCTGATGACATTCTCGGCAGAGAACGCGGCCGCGGGAAGTACGAGGACGGCACCAAGCAGAAGGCGGCAGAGCGCGCGCAGGAAGATTTTCATCGTATGCCGCCGCCCCCTCACTTTCTGAAGACCTGCGCAAGGACATCCCGCAGCTCAGGGTAAGGCTTGTAAAAATGCTCCTCAAGCTCCTCCTGCGTCAGCCCCACCATCTCGTGGCTGCAATAGTTTATCCAGTTGTTCGCGTCAGGGCGCTCAATCTCAAATTTACGGCACCAGTAATCGGGGCGAATCGGCGGCTGCTCCTTGTACTTGTAAATCTTATAGTCATGGACGACAACCTTTATGCTCTCCCTCGGCACGCCTTTCTCCAGCAGCACGCTCACCAGATAATTGAGCGTGCGGCCGGAATCATAGATGTCGTCCACCAGCATTATCTTGTCGCCGGGGCGCAGGTAATCGGGGGAATACGTCCATCCGTCGATGCGCACCGCGTCATGCTGCTTGACGTCGCTGTACGAGCGGGCCACCACGGCGGCATAGAGCACGGGCTTATGGTCGCGCAGCGCGACCTTATAGTACTCGCTGATGACGTTCGCCATATATGCGCCCCCCCTGAGCGAGGCATAGATGATGTCAGGCACAAAGCCGTCCTGCTGGTAAATCGTGTGCGCAAGCTTAAGCGCGTCGTTGCGGACAATCTCATACTGCAAAAATTCTTTCATATTACACCACAGCTCCTTCAAACCTTAGCGGGCACGTCCCAAAAGCCTGTCACCAGGGCTGAACGGGAAGCTTTCGTTTCCGAATCAGCTCTCCTTTTGAAACGGCCTCCAGCTCCAGAAACCGAAGCCTTGGAGCTTCGAAGCTCCGAGCGCTTCCCCTGATTCTATGCATCCGCAAAAAAGCCGATGCTTGCCGCGCAGAAAAACCTAGCGGCGGTTCGCCTTGTAGACCTCCGCAAGAATCCGTATGCCTTCCTCCAGCTCGTCGTCGGGACGCGCGTAGTTCAGGCGCAGGCACTTGCTGTAATGGGGGTGGGATTCCGCAGGGGGAAGGGACGAAGATTCGTCCTGCCCGAAGAAGAAATACTCGCCCGGCACAACGATGACGCCCCGCTCCTTGAGCTTGCGGTACAATACTTTGGTAGGCACCGCAAGGTCGCGCATAAGCAGCCAGAGGAAGATAGAGCCCTCCCCTTTGTGCACGGCATAGTCACCGCCCGCAAAATAGCGGTGCACCCACTGCACCGCCTTGCGGTTCTTCTCCTCGTAGAAGGGGCGCACACAGCTGGAGGCGCAGGAGATAAGCGAGCCGTCCCTGATGAGCCGCTCGGCAATGGCCTGACCAAGGCTCCCCGACGCAAGCGCCACAATCGAATTCAGCTTGGAGAGCGCGTCCACGATTTCCTTGCGGGCAATGATGATGCCGGTACGGAGGCTCGGCAGCCCTATCTTGGAGAGGCTCATGCTCAGGATGACGTTCTCGTCCCAGTACGGCGTGGCGTCATCCGTAAAGATGATGTGCGGCCACGGGAGCCCGTAGGCATTGTCCACGATGAGCGGAATGCCGTAGCGGGCGGCAAGCGAGGCCATGTGCCGCACCTCGCCGTCGGTAAGCACATTGCCGGTGGGGTTGGTGGGGCGGCTCACGCACATCGCTGCCACGTCCCTGTGCCCCGCAAGGTACGACTCCAGCCGCTCAAAGTCCACGAAGTACTTGAAGGTGTTGCTGCCGCAGTCCTCGAAGCGGGACGGAATGCCGACAAAAAGGCCGGGCTCAATCCCCTGGTCAGCATAGCCAACGTATTCAGGTACGAGCGGGAACAAAATCTTGCGGCGGGTACGGCAAGCCGACGCGTCCGTGCAGGTGCCGGCAAGCAGATTGAAGAGGTAAAAGCATGCGCTCTGGCTGCCGTTCGTTATGGCAATATTCTCCGGCGTGATAGCCCAGCCATAGCTGCGGGACAGATACGACGCCACCGCCTCGATAAAAGACGCCTTCCCCTGCGGCCCGTCATAGCGCCCTATCAGATCCTCGAAGGCCCGCCCGTCCTGCAGGATGCGCTCCATCTCCGCGCGGTACAGCGACTCCACCTGCGCTATCTGCGCGGGATTGCCGCCGCCAAGCGCGTAAGTCCGTATGCCGGGAGGCGGCGGGGAACCGAGATCGTCCATGAGCCGGAGAATGCCGGAATCCCCCGTCAGCTTCCTGCCGAAATCAGAGAAAATCGCTTCAGTCATGCTGCACCACCAGCATCTCCCCCTGCGGGGCGGCAAGCTGGGCACGGCTCTTCCTGAAGCGTACGCTCAGGTGCCCGTCATCCTCATCGACGACAACCTTGTCGCTCGCACCGCGTTTGCCGCTCAGAATCAGCATGGCCAGCGTGTCCTCCAGCTCGCGCTGGATAAGGCGGCGCATGGGGCGCGCACCCATCGACGGATCGTAGCCGTGCTCCACCAGATACTCGCGGGCCTTCGGCTTCAGCTGGAGCGAAAGCCCCTGTTCCGCAAGCCGCGCATCAAGCTCGCGCAGCTGGATATCAAGGATTGCATTTATCTGCTCGCGGCTGAGCGCGCCGAACACAATCACGTCGTCAATCCGGTTGAGCAGCTCCGGGGACATCAGCTTCTTCAGCTCCTCCAGCGCCCCCGCCTTTATCTCCTGGTACGGCAGCACGCCGTCCTCCGCGGCAGAAAAGCCCATACGGCTGCCGCTCATAATCTCGCGGGCGCCCGCGTTGCTCGTCATGATGATGACCGT
>DGUD01000151.1:0-123 GCA_002393865.1 Treponema sp. UBA4319 | reverse complement strand
CATGATGATGACCGTGTTGCGGAAGCTCACCGTGTGGCCGAGGTTGTCGCTCAGCTCGCCTTCCTCCAGCATCTGGAGCAGCAGGTTGAACACATCATGGTGAGCCTTCTCGATTTCGTCCAG
>DGUD01000219.1 GCA_002393865.1 Treponema sp. UBA4319 | reverse complement strand
CGTTGCCGCCCAGACGGTTGCCGCCATGCACGCCGCCCGTCACCTCGCCGGCCGCAAAAAGCCCCGGCACCGCGGCGCCATCGTGGTCGATGACCTGCGCGGCAGTGTTTATCTTGATGCCGCCCATCGTGTGATGAACCGCAGGGCCAACCTCGACCGCATAGAACGGTGCGGTCGCAACCGGACGGGGCATATCGCTCCCGGCGCGGCCGAATTCCGTGTCGTTCCCGGCAGCCTGCATGCGGTTATAGGAGGCGACGCTCTCTTCCAGCGCGGCGGCCGGCATTCCCAGCTTGTCCGCAAGACCGGCAAGCGTATCGGCTTCCGTCAGCAGCCCCTGCCTGGCATAGCCGTCAATCGCTTTGAGCGACTCGCGGATTCCCTGATCGAAGAGAAGGTAGGAAGTCTTGCCCGTCTGCCGCAGGATGGCCTCGGACATAACGTCGCGGGTCGCCATCTCGTTGTTGAAGCGCATACCTTCCCGGTTCACCATGATGGCACCGTTGCCGCGCACTGCCTCGGTAATCATCAGCCCGTTGCCAGGAACTACGGTCGGGTGCGTCTGAATCTGCTCCATCTGCACGAGCTCCGCGTTGAATTTCTGCACCCACGCAAATGCGTCGCCGGTGGCGCCTTTGTGGTTCGTCGTGCCGAATCCCGCGAGCCCCGGCTGGTAGCGCACCACCATCTCCGGGTTCGCGCCGAATCCGCCGCTCGCAATGATGACGGCCTTCGCGCGCACAATATAATCCCCTGTGCCAGAACTGACGGACACCGCAAAGAGCGAGCCGTCGCGGGCGACATCGGTCACCCTGCTGTTAAAGCGGATTTCCGCGCCAGCTTTTTCTGCGGCAGCCTGCAGCACGGGTACCAGATGCACGCCGATTGCTCCGCCGCCCTGCGGGCGGTGCGTGCGCTTGTTCGTGGAGCCGGCCATCTTGCCCACGTCGCTCAAATCCGCACCGAGCCCCATGAGCCAGTCCACGGTCTCCGCGGATTTCTCCACCATAGTGCGCACAAGCTCAGGGTCGTTCAGGTTGTAGCCGCCCTTCATCGTGTCCTGATAATACTGCTCGTTCGTATCGGCGATGCCCAGCTTCTTCTGCACGGAAGTCTCGGACGCGTTCAGACCGCCTGTCGCGGAATTCGTGTTGCCGCCGGCAATGCCCATCTTCTCCAGCACGATGACCTTCGCGCCGCTGCCAGCAGCCTCCGTCGCGGCGGAAAGCCCCGCGCCGCCGGCACCGATGACCACGATGTCGCAGGACGCGGCTCCAGTGGGGGCGGCAGCAGCGGGGGCGATTCCCTGCGCCTTTGCGATGGCCGCCTTGAGCGCCTGCATGGTCGCCTTTGACGTAATCGTCGCGCCGGAAACCACATCAAGTCCGTCGGCGCTGTTCTTCTTTACCGCCTGCGCGATGATATCCGCCTCCGCGGGCTTTGCGAAATCCGTCTCGCTCTCGGAGACAACGCGGGCAGCGGCAATTTTGCCGTCCCGCACCGTCAGGACAAGCTCAAGCGGCCCGTTGCGCCCCTCGGCGCTGCCGCTCCACTCCCCGTCCGCAAGCTGTGCCTTCCGGGAGCATGTGCCGCAGACGCAGAGCGCCAGCGCGGACACGAGCAGAAAAGCGGCTGTTATCGCTATACCCGTCTTCTTCTTCATTATCTAACCTCCTGACGGCTGCACGCCCCTGCTGCCGGAACCTGCGCAAAGCACATACCCGGCAGGAACGCCGCCGCCCCTTCAATCGGACAGCCCTGAGCACGGAAGCATCCGGCCCCGGCCGTCATATACGAGCCGCGCAGGAACCTTCAGGTTCACGGTCAGCGCTATCTCCTACACCATCAGCATACAACACTTCCGCCCGCTTCTGGAAGGGCTTTTCAGGGCTTTTTATGGGAAATTACCGCAAGAAAATCATACGAGGGATTGACCAAACCGCGCGTTTTATCTATACTAGGAGCACGATATGCCAACTTAGCTCATCCGGTAGAGCAGCTCCCTCGTAAAGAGCAGGTGATCCGTTCAAGTCGGATAGTTGGCTTCAAAGCTTCCGCCCAAGCGGAAGCTTTTTTTGTTCCGGTGCAGCATTCCTGCTACCAGCGCGCATCATCGGCAAGGCTCAGCTTTTTGCGTACGGCCAGCCCGCCGGTCGCCAGCACGCTTACCCGCCAGACCTCGCCCCGGCTCACGACAAAATGGCTGACGGTACCGTTCACGCTACGTATGCCAAGCTCCCGGCACTGCCGCTCGTCCCCCAGAATCGCAAAGAGCTCCTTGAGGCGGCGGAAAAAACTGTCCGCCTCCATGCCATAGATGGATGATTCCTCCAGACAATAGATGACGGGCAGCTGCTCATCGTTGAACATACAGGTGAGCGGCACGGCGTCTTCCGGCTTCATCAGCTCCGAATACACGCGGTACGGGTAGGCGATATTCTGCTGCCCGGTCTCAATCTGCGAATAGTCGAAATTCACGGTGATGGAATCGATGGCAATCCTGTTGCCCCGCAGCGTGACCGTCTGCTCGGAAAGCGGCTTGCCCTGCTCGGAAAGAATTTCGATACGGTACGTCTTCTCCACATCCCCGCCAGCGCCGCCACGCTGGGAGAGCAGCGTTATCTGCGCCACGTCGTCCGCCCGAGACAGGTTCCGCACCATCACGCCCAGCTCCCGTATGCGCCGCATATCGTCGGCAACTTTGCGGAAGCGGCCGATGCCCAGCAAGAGCGAATTGAGCCCCGCCGCAAGCAGCAGGATCACAAGGATTTCCGGCACCCAGCGGAGCAGCGCCAGCAGAAAGCGGCGGAAGGCATCGAGGGAGACGGCGAGGCAGCCGCCCGCGGAAAGCCTGCCGAAGCGCCGCTCCTCCGTATACACGGCTTTTGCCGCGGCAAGCAGGGCGCACAGCAGCACGGCAAGCAGCAGCGGCACGGCGAACGGCCGTATCAGCGCGTAGAGCTGCCGGAGCGCCGCAAGCAGCAGCGTGGCAAGCGGCATCTGCTCCAGAGAAAAATCCTGCATCCCGGCGGCAACCGCGCCCTCGGCGGCATACACGGCAAGAGCGGCCACAAGCATCGCGCACAGCGCAAAGAGCGCGCAGGCAAAAAAGCCGCGCCGCCTTCCATGCGCCTTTGCCGCCTGCCGCCCCTCAGCAGCCGGATGTTCCTGTCTGCCCATACGCTATTCCTTTACGATTTCCATGCCGCCCGTATGCGGGTGGCAGAGCACCTTGTAGGTAAAGCCCTGCTTGAACTGGGCGACTGACTTCAGGTCGTGCACCGAGGTCCCGAACTGCCCGCTGGAGCTGCCCTGCCAGCCGTTCTTTATCATGTCGAAATACTGGGAAAGCTGCGATTCCACCTCGGCCCGCTCTGCCCCGGAAAGCGTCTCCGCAAGCCCCTTATATATGGAAGGAAATCCATTGTCATCGTACAGGGAGAACAGCTTTTCGGCATCCTGCATCGCCATAGTATCGGTGTACAGCCCGCTGGGAAAGAACACGTAATCTTTTTCCGAAAGCCGTATAATCTGGAAATCGACGAACAGCTCTTCCCCCCGGAGCACGAAAGTCCTGCTCTCTCCCGTCCGCCTGCCCGTGGTGCAGTCATAGGCAGCGGCCGCTATCTCTATCTCGTCGGCATCGCGCCGCACGACCTCAAAGCGGAGGGGAACACAGTCTTCCTCCATAAAGGCAATCTGCGCCTCCAGCCGCACAATCGTCTCCTGCGTTCCCCGGAAGAGCAGCGCAGAAGATGCGCCCACAATCAGTGTGCAAAGCACGGCTCCGACAGAGACAGCCCGTTTCATCCCCGATTTCTTTTTTATATCAGCTTTTTTCTCAGCCATACGCACGCTCCTCGCAGCGGCAGCGCCGCCATCCCTGCCAGTATAGCATACGGGGCGTGCTTGTGCTAGCCGGAATCTGATACCACTCCCGCAGGAATAAGATACCACTCCCGCCGGGAGCGCATTTCCCTGCCGTGTTCAGCTGCAAGCGGAACACAAAACTGATTCCTGTGTCCAAGCGGAGGCGGGTCTAGCAATAAAAGGCCAATTCCAATAGAATAGGCGCATGGAAGCAAAGGGATCCGTTCCTCACGGGCAGAACAAAATAGACATGACGGAAGGGCCGCTGTTCACCAAGCTGCTCCGCTTCTCCATCCCGCTCATTTTCTCCAGCGTCCTGCAGCTGCTCTTCAACGCGGCGGACGTGGTCGTCGTGGGACAATTCGCGGGGGACGACTCGCTGGCGGCGGTCGGCTCCACCGGCTCGCTCATCAACCTGCTCATCAACCTCTTTATGGGGCTCTCTATCGGCACGAACGTTGTAGCGGCCCGCTACTTCGGGGCAAAGCAGGGCAGCGCCCTCAGAAAGGCCGTGCACACCGCCATGCTGGTATCCGTCTACAGCGGCATCGCGCTGACCGTGATAGGCGTCAGCAGCGCACGCCTGCTCCTCATCCTGATGCAGGCGCCGGGCAGGGTGCTGGAGCTGGCTTCGGTCTATCTGAAAATCTACTTCGGCGGCATCACCGCGACGATGGTGTACAACTTCGGGAGCGCAATCCTGCGGGCAAAGGGCGACACCCAGCGCCCGCTCTACATACTCTTCCTCGCGGGGGTCATAAACCTGCTGCTCAACCTCTTCTTCGTCATCGTCCTCAAGATGGACGTGGCGGGAGTCGCGCTCGCGACGGTCATCTCTCAGTGCATCTCCGCGGTGCTCGTGGTGCTGATTCTGTGCCGCGAAAAAGACGAATTCCGCCTTGATCCACGCAAGCTGAGGATTGACGGCGCAATCCTCGCGCAGATTGTGCGGATAGGCCTGCCCGCGGGATTCCAGGGAATCATGTTCTCTTTCTCAAACGTCATCATCCAGTCCTCTGTGAATTCCTTCGGCTCCGTGCTCATTGCGGGGAACGCCGCCGCCTGCAACCTGGAGGGCTTCATCTATACCTCCATGAACGGCTTTTCCCAGGGCGCGCTCACCTTCTGCTCGCAGAATCTCGGCGCGAACAAGACCGGCAGAATCAGGCGGACGGTCTGGGTATCGCAGCTGTCCATCGCCGTCATCGGGGCAGTGCTGAGCGCGATTTTCCTTGCGGCGGGCAGGCAGCTGCTGGGCATCTACACCAAGAGCCCGGAGGTCGTGGAGGCAGGGATGTCGCGGCTCTGGGTCATATTCACCACGTACTATCTCTGCGGCATGATGGACGGCATGTCGAACGCCATCAGGGGAATAGGGCACTCGCTGCTGCCGGTCATCACATCGCTGCTGGGCGCATGCGTATTCCGCATCATCTGGCTCTCCACCGTGTTCAGGATGCCGCAGTTCCACACGCCGCTCACCATATTCCTGTCCTACCCTATCAGCTGGACGCTGACCTTTGTGGCGAACATCGCCGCCTACATCAGGTACATGGGCGCGCTGGAAAAGCATTCCCCGAAACAGCGATGAAAGGACGCTTTGCCCCCTCGCCCAGCGGCAGGATGCATCTGGGGAACATATACGCGGCGCTGCTCTCGTGGCTGTCCGCCCGCTCGCAGGGCGGCTCATGGCTGCTGCGCATAGAGGATTTGGACAGGCAGCGCTGCAAGCCCGCCTACGCCGCCCAGCTCATCGACGATATCCGCTGGCTCGGACTCACGTGGGACGAAGGCGGCACCCCAGCGTATTTTCAGTCGCAGCGGGACGCCTTTTACGAGGAAAGCTTTGCCGCGATGGAGGCGCAGGGGCTGGTCTACGACTGCTTCTGCCGCCGGGCGGATCTGCAGGCAGCAAGCGCGCCCCATGCGAGCGACGGGACGCCCATCTATTCCGGGCGCTGCAGGGCGCTGCTGCCGGAGGAGCGGCTCAGGCTTTCCGCAGAACGCAGCCCCGCCAAACGGATACGGGTAAGCGACGAGGAAGTCTCTTTTGTTGACGGGCACTACGGTTTGCAGCGCTGCCACCTGCTGCACGATTGCGGGGACTTTGTGCTGCGCCGCGCCGACGGCAATTTTGCCTACCAGCTGGCGGTCGTAACGGACGACGCGCTCATGGGCGTAACGGAGGTTGTGCGCGGCAGGGATCTGCTCGCCGCCACGCACCAGCAGCTTTACCTGTACAAGAAACTCGGTTTTGCGCCGCCGTGCTACTTCCATCTGCCGCTGCTGACGGACGCGTCAGGCCGCAGGCTGTCAAAGCGGAGCAAGGACACGGACATGGGCTTTCTGCGCAGCACCTGCACGCCGCAGGAAGTCATCGGGCGCATCATGCATCTCTGCGGCTTTACGGAGCAGCCGGAACCGCTGACACCTGCAGAGGCGCTCGCCGTATTCCGGCGGGAACAGCTCCCGCTGCACGACATCTGCACGGCAAGCAGCACTAAGGATGCGACATAAAAAACAAAAATGCGAGGAAGCGGGGGGGGGGTATCTGATTCCGGCGGGAGTGGCATTGGATTCCGGCGGGAATAGTATCTGATTCCGGCGGGAATGGCATTGGATTCCGGCGGGAACCGGACAGCACCGCACCGGCTCTGCCGCTTGCAAGCTTTGCGTTGCAGACGGCGGCCGGAAGCCCTAATTCTTCTGCGGCTGGGCGGGAGCAGCGTCCTTGTTCTGGTACCACGAATCGACGGTGCGCTTCATATCCGCGATATTGCCCACAATCATGTAATTGTCGTAGATATCGAGCTTGTTGCGGGACACGTATTTGTTCAGCTCGTCGCGGGCAGCATCGGCGGAAAGCGCCGCCCAGCAGGCAATGTCGTCCACCGTGAGCGGGAACCTGCGGGAGAGGGATTCCTCCATGCCGTCCTCCAGGAACGGCGGAACATAGTAGAGCTCGTTGTACATCATGAACACGTCCGCAATGCGCACGCCCAAATCGGGAATGCTCAGCGCGGACAACTGGCGGCGCTGGTCGTAGATGCGCTTGCACAGCAGCTTGAGCATCAGCGCGGACATGTGGGGGTTATCCCGCACAATGGCATTGAAATTCTCCTTGGCGAATTCCAGGCACTGCACGGTTCCCTTGGCAATGCAGCAGACATCCCGCCTGCCGCCACTTATGATGGCGCGCACCCCAAAAAAGTTGCCGGCCTCCAGCAGCTCCAGATTCTTCAGCGTGCCGTTTATGCACTCCTTGAGCTGCACCTTGCCGGACTGAATGAAATAAAAGTGGTGCGGATCCATAAATTCCGACACGATAACCGAACCATCGCTGTATTCCTTGCGGAAGCGGCTGAACACCGGCAGCGAGAACTGCGAGAGCGCCGATTTCTCGCTTTCGTTCTGGCTGGAATTCCCCAGCCCCTGATCCTGCTCAGCTGCCTGCCCGGCGGAAAGGTTCTCTGCCTCGTCGCGCATCTTCTCTATCTCAGCCTTCCTGCTGGTCTCAGGGAAGGCACGGAGGATAACGTCACACTCGGAGACGCAGGAACGGTACTGCGCGGCATCAAAGAAGGCCTTTGCCACCGCAGCCATCCCTTCCTCAGGCTGCACGGCTTTGCGGTCGTAATGCAGCAGCAGCTCAGTCTTTGCGTATAAATCGCCCAGCGTCTTTGAGAACACGGTGAGCATCTTCGAGATGACGCCCTTGTTGGCGGAGAAAATGCGCTCAAATTCCTGTGTGGACAGCAGGACGACCTGCGCATCAGTGGTAGCGGAAGCCGTCTCTATGCGCGGGCGGCGGGCAAGGGCGCTTTTTATTCCGAAAAATTCGCCGGGAGTGAGGTTCTCGCTTATAAGCTCGCCGGTCACAATATCCACGCTTTTTAGGACGACTTTGCCTGACTGCAGAATAAAAATGCGTTCATCCTTGTCCCCTGCAAAGAAAATGACGGATCCCTTTGTATACGGAACAACCTTAGGCATGAGTTCCCCTCCTCTTACCTCTGTTACAAGAATTCAACACTTTATTATACCATAAACAAGAAAAATATGCTATGATTTTGGCGAAAATATGGAAAACATCATAGACTTGCATACTCATTCGACGGCATCCGACGGAACCTACAGCCCGGCAGAGCTTGTGGCCTACGCCGCCGCCAGGCATCTGCGCGTACTGGCGCTCACCGACCACGATACAATCGACGGCCTGCAAGAGGCTGCAGAGGAGGCACGGCGGCAGGGACTTATCTTTATACCCGGCATAGAGATAAATATCGCGTGGCCCACAGGGGAATTCCACCTGCTGGGGCTGGGCTTGCGGCGGCTCTCCCCTGAGCTGCGGCGCATACTGCGCTTCCTTGCCGACAGCAGGGAGGAGCGCAACCGCCTTATGGCGCAGCGCCTGCAGGAAGCCGGCATCCCGGTCACGCTGGAGGAAGTCAGCGCGCATTTCAGCACAAAAATGATAGGGCGCCCGCATTTTGCTCAATATATGGTAGAAAAAGGCTTTGTCAAACAACGGCAGCTGGCCTTTGACAAATATTTTGCAAAGGGGCGCCCCTGCTTTGTGGAGCGCACGGGGGCAGAGCTCGCGGACGCCGTCGCCGCCATCAAATCCGGCGGGGGCGTGCCCGTACAGGCGCACCCGCTCTCGATGTACGTATCGTGGGGCAAAATCGACGGCGTCATGGAGGAAATCCGCGACAAAGGCGTCATGGGGCTGGAGGCATGGCATCCCGGCGTGCGGGTCGCGGAGGCGGAGCGTCTGGAGGAGCTGGGGCACCGGCTAGGCATGATTGTCACCGCGGGCAGCGATTTCCATGGCGAGCAGGTGCGCGCAGACCGCAAGCTGGGGCATAGCGCAGGCGGCAAGCAGATAGACAGCCGCTTCTGGGAGGAAGAGCTGCAGCCGCTGCTTCGTACGCTCCACGGCGACAGCGGCGTAGACGGCGGCTTTGAGATTCCTGCGGAAGACAGCTCCAGCCCGCGATGATTCATGGGGAAGCCTTTGCGGCAGGGCGAGCCGATTGCACGCGCGTGCGCTGGTCGCGCGGAAGGCCTGCATAGCCCGCCCCCTTGTGGCAAAAAGCGCCGCCTGTAACCATCGGCAGCGAAAATTCGTTTTACTGGCAGCAGCAGGGGGAAGATTCCCCGGAGCTGCGGCGGATAAAACGTCCCCGATACCAGAGAAACGAGGTTTTCCTATGAGCAAGACTAAGAAGATAACGGCCGCTGCCGCCGCAATCGCGGCACTCACACTGCTTGCAGGCTGCAGCAAAAAGGCGGCGGACGCGCAATTCGCATCCAGTGGCAGCGCCATGGCAAGCAAAGAGATGGCGGACATAAACGGGAAAGGATTCCACGTCTATGCCGACTCAGCCATGGAATACGACGATGCGGAGGAATCCATCCTCGCCGAAACGCCGGCAGGAGCAGGCGCCGCGCCCGCTCCAGAGACTTTTGAGCGCAAGCTGATACGCACCGGCAGCATAGACATAGAGGTGGAGAGCCTTGCCGACGCCCGCGCGGCGCTGGAGGCGTGGACAAAGAGATACGGCGGCTACATCTCGGACTCTGGCGAATGGAGCAACAGCCTCAGCATCACCGCACGCATCCCCAGCGCCAATTTTAACGCGGCCATGAGCGATGCGGCAGGCTTCGGCAAGCTGCGCTCCAAGAACATCAACAGCCAGGATGTCACCGAGCAGTACTATGACATCGCCACACGGCTCAAGACAAAGCGGATGATGCTGGAGCGCCTTGAAAACTATCTTAAAACAGCAAAAGATATGAAAGATTTGCTGGAAATCGAGACAAAAATCAACAGCGTCACCGCCGAGGTAGAGAGCATGCAGGGGCAGCTCAACCGCTTGGCATCCCGCGTGGACTACGCGACGATTTCCGTGCAGGCGCGCCTGCCCTACAAGCAGACGGAAAGCGGCTTCGTGCTGCCGGACGCCCGCTCCTCATTCCGGGGATTCGCCAGCAATATCCTGGAATTCTTTGTGGGGCTGCTGATTGTCATCCTGTATGTGGCCGTCTGCGGGGTACCGCTCGTGCTGCTGGCAATCCTCCTGTACTGGCTGTGCTTCGGAAAAATCGGGCTGCTCAGAAAGCTTTTCCGCAAGGCCCGCGGAAAATAGGGCGCCGGCCGCAAAAGCCGTCTGTAGCGGCAGAAAGCGCTTCCCGTCGCGGCAGATAAAAAGAGCCGGCCAGGCCTCCGCAACGACGTGTCGCAGAGGCATGGCCGGCCTTTGCTTCCTCCGGGACACGCTTTGTTCCGCGCAGCCCGGCGGTATACGCCTTACCTGCCGTTCCTGATGGTCAGAATGCCACCGACAATGAGGGCGTTCTTTGCAAGGACAAGCAGCCAGTGCAGCACCTTGATTGAGCTGAGCTCGCCGATGAGAGAGATGAGCGTCACGACGGTCACGACAATCCACACGACCAGCGTGATGTACTTGATAAGGTCGTCCGCCTTGCCGAAATCAAGCCCGAATGCCTTGAGGAGGAAGACGACGCCGCATGCGATGAGCAGTATCGCGATGATATACTCGACGACCTTTGCGCCCCCCTTGAAGAAAGACGCGACGCCCTGAATCTCCGAGCTGGAGATTGAGCCGCCGACACCGAAGAGGCACAGGCCGGTAATCACCAGATAGATTGCCAGCGCCAGCTGGATGATGAACACTCCGATTGTCCTCTGCTGTTTAGCCATAGAAAACTCCTTGGATATAGAAAACGGGCGCCCCGACGGCACCGCCGTCCGGAAAACGCCTCTGAAATTCTTATTATAGCGCACAGCCCCCGCCCAATGCAAGAAAAATTTCAGGAAGTCCACGTCCGGGAACGGCTTCCCCAGCCCCACGGCTAGCACTTCCGCATGAAATGCTTTATAATGACAGCATGGAATTCCTGCGGCAACATCAGCTGACGATTATGCTCTTTGTGAGCGGTATATGCAGCGTACTGGCCGTTCTCTGTTTTCTTACCCGTTCCATGCCAAAAAAACGCAGGTTCGCGCTCACAACCATGGAGGTGTACGGCTCGCTGCTGCTGATTATGGACCGTTTTGCCTACCTGTACCGGGGCGACCCGACGGAGCTGGGCTTCTGGATGGTCAGAATCGCCAATTTCTGCGTCTATTTCTTCTCGCTCAGCATACTCCATGCGTTCAACCTCTACATCATCGATTTGTTCACCCATGAGGGCGGTCTCCAAAAGATGCCGCGGCGTTTCAGGTTTGTGGAGATACTGTTTGCCTGCGGCGTCCTGAGCCTGATTATCTCGCAGTTCACCGGCTTTTACTACACGTTTGACGAGATGAACTGCTACCAGCGGGAACCGGGCATCGTCATAAGCTACAGCTTCCCCTTTGCGATGATGATTCTCCTGCTCTCCATCATCATCCAGTATTACCGGCGGATTGCCCGGAGAATCAGAATCCCGCTCCTACTCTTTGCCATCATCCCGTTTATCGCCACAATCATCCAGTTCTTTACCTACGGGCTCTCGCTCCAGAACATCGCGCTTGTCGGCGAGACCATCGTCCTCTACATCTTTGTCCTGTACGACATGAACAGGACGGTGGAGCGGGTCAACAAGCTGGAGCTTGATTTCCTCAAGGAAGAGCAGAAGACCATAAGCATCTTGTTCGACCAGACGGTCACCGCCCTTGCCAACGCGATAGATGCCAAGGACGAATACACGCACGGCCATTCCATGCGCGTCGCCGAGTACTCCCGCAGGATTGCGAAGGAAGCCGGAAAGGACGAAAAGTTCTGCGAGGACGTGTATTACGGCGGACTCCTGCACGACGTGGGAAAAATCGGCGTCCCGTCCAGCATCATCAACAAGGGCGGCAAGCTGACTGACGCGGAATTCGCGGAAATCAGGAAGCACCCGGTCATCGGGCGGCAGATTCTCTCCAGCATCAGCAAGTCGCCGTACCTTTCCATCGCCGCGAACTACCACCACGAGCGCTACGACGGGCGCGGCTACCCCGAAGGACTCAAGGGCGAAGACATACCGGAAATCGCGCGGATTATCGCGGTGGCGGATACCTACGACGCCATGACCTCCAAGCGGAGCTACCGCGCCCCGATTCCCCAGCAGAAGGTGCGCGAGGAAATCGTAAAGGGCATCGGCACCCAATTCGACCCGGAATTCGCAAAAATCATGCTGCACCTGATTGACCTCGATACGGACTACACGCTCAAGGAGCACGAGGCTGGCGCCGTCATCTCCGGAAAGCGCGAGCTCCACTGCGAGGAATTCCGCTCGGAGAAATCCGAGGGCATCGTCCTTACCCGGAACATCACGGATATCCGCATCCGATGCCGTGCCGACAGGGACAGCGAGGCCTCCTGCGCGCTGCCGACCATCATCCTCTTTGACTCGCTGGACGCCCGCATGCACGAGACCGAATCCAAGCGGCGGGAAATGCTCTATTACGAATACGCGTCCATCCGCTGCGACGGGCACACGGAATGCATCGGTGCGCGCAAGATGGAGACCACGGTGCTGGCGCCGGCACAGCCGGGCAAAGACCCTGCAGCCAACAAGAACGGCATCGACTACACCATAGAGGCGGTAAAGGTGCGCGATCACGTCCTCATCAGCGTCAAAAGCTGCATGGGAACGTTCCAGGTAACGGCCGCGCTCCCCGACTGCGCCCGCTATGCCTATATCGCCCTGACGGGGGAGCACTGCACGTTCAGTAATTTTGATGTCCGAAAGCGGGAGCCCCCCGTTTCTTCCGACTATATCCCGCGCATCGCGGAGGAAGTGAGCTACATCACCGGGCCGGAGGGCGACATTCCGAGCATCCAGATTGACGGCTGGCGCTATGTGTCCACGGACGGTATTCCGGTAAAGGACGGCATGAACATCAGCTTCCACACGCAGAGCCTCCCGACGGCACGGCTCATCTGGCACTGCCCCTTCGTCTGCCTCTTCTATTCCGACAACAAGAAAGTTGACGGCCCCAATTACAAGGAGCTGGTCGTCATCCGCCTGGACGGAGAGAACTGGGAGGAAGACGACTATGCGAACAACACCATCATCCTCAACAAGAACGACACCTTTGAGGGCTGGGAGGCATGGAAGGCTAAAAACAAGGAAGGCATGGACTGCCGCGTCTCCATCAAGCGCGAGAGCCGCAAAATCACCGTATTCACCGAGAACGGGGGCATCGCAATCAAATGCGTCTCTATCCTCAAGGAAGATATGCCCGACGTCTACCTCTCGCTCACCGGCGACCAGTGCGTCCTGACGAACATCCGCATTTCGTAAGGCAGGCCGGGGGGCATGAAAAAGAAATGCCACGGAGACAAGTTTTCATATATTTTTCTATAGTTAAGCAACGCGGAAATCAGTTTTGTGTGGAGCGGGAAGG
>DGUD01000206.1 GCA_002393865.1 Treponema sp. UBA4319 | reverse complement strand
CTGCCTGCGGAGCTGCCGCCCTGAGTGGGTGAGCCTGACGCAGTGCCGCTGCCAGAGGAGGTGTTGCCCGCGGGGCTTGCGCTGCCGCCCGCAGAGCCATTGCTGCCTGCGGAAGCGGTGTCCGCGCTCTCGGTCTGTGCTTTCTGTGCTGCTGCTGCGCGCGCGCTGTCCGCTGCCTGCTGTGCGGCATCGGCTGCCTGCTGCGCTTTCTCCAGCATTTCCTCAAGCTTCTGGATGCGGCGCTCGTGATCCTGAAGGCTCTCCTCCAGCTCCCGTATTTTGTCGCGAGCATAGTCGCTGCTGCATGCTTTTGCGGCCTGCTCGGCGTCTTTTGTCTTTTCGATGGAGTCCTCAAGCGCCTCCTTTGCCTTGCCGGAGGACTGCTGCGCGGCATCGGCCGCCTGCCGTGCCTTGTCCGCAGACTGCTGTGCGTCTGCCGCCTTCTGCTGTGCGCGTTCGGCGGACGGTGCGCTGTTTGCCTGTGCGGCGCTTTCCTGCGCCTTCTCGCGGTGCTCTTCGGCTGCGTCCGTCTTCTCCGCGGCCTTCTCTGCCTGCTTTGCCGCTTCCGCAGCCTTTTCGTCTGCCTCGGCCTTCTTTTCCGCGACCGCTTTCTCTTCTTTTTTCTGGCTCACCTCTGCCGGACTGCCGTTCTCTTCTGCCTGGGCAAGTTCCTTTCCCTTTTCCTCGGCTTCCTGCCGGGATGCCGCCGCCTGCTCCTGTGCGGCAGCCGCCTGCTTTTGTGCGGCAGGTGCTTCTTTCTGGGCGCCGCTACTGTTTGTTGCGCTGGTGCCCGATTTCCCTGCATTCTTTGCGCTATTCTGCTGCTCAGTGAGCTCGCTGTACGTTGATGCCGGATCGCTAAGCTCGCTTGTGCATGAGGCTGCCGTCAAAAGCAGCGCTGCTGAAAGTGCCAGTGCACGGGTAGCTTTTAGAAAAATCTTCATATATGCCTCATTTTGATTTAGATGTGCCAGTTTTTTGTTGACCTGTACTATATAAGATTTTTCTAAGAAATGCAATGGAATTTTACTGTTTTATGCGCAAATATCTTGAAAATCGTTGAAAATTTTACGATATGCTACAAATATTGTTTTCACGTGCTGATTTTGCGGAAGGAATGCCTCCGGCCGCAAAAAAAACGGCTCCCGTGCCTGCTGGTGACACGGGAGCTGCATGCGTGCGGCGGACTGCCGCTTAGCGGCGCTGGGTGAATGACTCCTTCGGCATGATGAGAATCTCAACGCGGCGGTTCTGCGCCCTGCCTTCCGCCGTTTCGTTGGAGGCGATGGGTTTTGTTCCGCCGAAGCCGCGGTAGCTGATGATGTCCCGGCTGATGCCGTGCTCCGCGAGCGCGTCTACGATGGACTGCGCGCGCTGTATGCTCAGCCTGAGCTGGCCTTCCGGTTTGTTCACGTCGGCGGTGTGGCCTTCCACCATGATGGTGTAGCCGCCGGACGCCACGTATTTCTGTATCTGCGCGGCAATCTGCTCTATGCGCGGGCGTTCCTCCGGGAGCAGCTGCGCGGAGTCCGCGATAAAGCGGAGATCCTGCACGGTAATCTGCGTTCCGATGCCGTCCACGTCCTTTGCGGTGACGCCGGGGAGCTTTGCGTCAAAGAAGTATTTCCTCGTCTCGTTGAACTTGATGTAGTAGCTCTTGTCACGCGCAGGGGCGCTCACGGCATGGGCAAGCTGCTCCTTGCTGAGCAGGACGACGACTTTTCCTTCCTTTAGGAGCTTGAGGTTCTCCGGGATGGTGGCGATGCGCAGGTAGTCGCTGTGCGAGATGACGGGGTCGCAGCGGTACACGCCGTAGACCTTTTTTGCCGTAATCCACAGCGGGTCTTTCCCCGCGCGCTCGGTGAAGGCCTTGCTGTTCTTTGATTCCATGTAGGTGACGATGCCCTGCTGCTTGGCGGTGTCCGGGTCGACCATGTTGCGCTCGTAGACGAGGGTCATCTGGTCGTCCCATATTTTGGGGAAGAGGCAGGGCTGCACGTAGCTCTCCACGAATTCCCCCTGCACAGGGAGCACGTTGCGCGCGTCAATCACGATGCCGGTGTACGCGCGCGATGCGATGCGCTGGATGGGCTTCTGCTGCGTGTAGGGCGTGTGATGCTTTACCAGCAGCGAGCCGATTTCCTGCAGGCGTATCGTATGGCGGGTCAGCAGCTCGTTGGAGCCGTCCTTGAACGAGGCGGGCGTCTGCTGCGAGTTGTCTATGATGCGCGTCAGCTCGTCGAGCGTGATGGTGCCGTCCAGCACGAGGTCGCCGAGCGTCCGGGTATCGTCAACATATATAGAAAGAAGTGTGTCCTTGACGAGCACCGGAAGCTCTTTCTGGATGAGGTTGAGCGAGGACGACTTGCCGCTCGGCATGGGGATGCCCGCCTTTACGACGTCGAGCGAGACATCCGAGGAAAAATGCTGCTTGCTCCAGTCGATGCGGCTGCTTGACGACATGATTGCCTTGTCCGCGGGGACATTGGCGGTGGCTGCGGCCTGTTTCTCGGCGATATCCTCCTCGCTGAATGTATAGTACATGAGGTCTTGTGCGGGTGCAAATGTATGCAATGCAAAGAATAAAGTGCATATAGAATACAGGCGTCTCTTGTTCATGGTGCGTTTCCTCTCATCTATTATCGGAACTATCCGACAAAATGTAAATGCCTGAAGGCGGGGGAAGTTTCAAAACTTGCGTGCTTTCAGGCAATATTCCGCTTTCTTCTAGGGGAAGATAGGAACGATGATTTTCTGCTTGATGCGGAGGATGCTTTTTTCCTTTATGTTGTTTATCTCGCACAAATCCGCGACGGTGAGGCCGTAGCGTCGGGAGATGCCCCAGAGCGTGTCGCCTTCTTTTACCGTGTAGATGAGGGCGTCCGCCGCCGTTCCCGCGCTCTTGAGCTTCCCACCCACTTCCTCTGCGGTGCCCTTGGGCAGCCGGAGCTGGTAGGACTGTCGCGCGGGGGTGCACTTGCGCAGCAGCGCCGGGTTCAGCAGGGAGATGAGCGATTCGTCTATGCCGCCGGTCTCGGCAATCTGCTTGAGGCTGAACATGCCGGCCGTGGTGATATAGTCGAATTCCTCCGGCTCCACACCGTCTATAAGGGCGTCTGCCTCCGCGATGTCCGGCACGTTGTAGTAGGCGGCGTTCTCTATGATGTCCGCCATGGCGAGCAGCTTGGGAACGTACTGCGCGGACTGCGTTTTGAGCAGGTTGTTCTCCGCGAGGTACCAGAAATCCTTGCCCTTGTTGTTCTTGACGACCTTGCCCATCGCGCCCGCGCCGCAGTTGTACGCCGCGATGGCGATTTCCCAGTCGCCGAACTGCTGGTAGTTCCAGGCAAGCTTTGCGAGCGCCGCGTCCGTGGACTTCCAAGGATCCCGCCGGTCATCGTACCAGCTGTCCTTGCTCAGGTAGGGCGCCATGGAATTCTCCATGAACTGCCAGATGCCGGTCGCCTTTGTGCTGGATACCGCGTTGACGTTGTAGTAGGACTCCACGATGGGCAGGTATTGCAGTATCATCGGCAGCTGCTTTGCCTGCAGCTGCTGGCGGATATACGGGCGGTAGGGCACGGAGCGCTTGAGCGCCTCTATAATCCATTTGCGGTCGCGCTCGCTCAGGTAGCGCTCCCGGTACTTGACGGTCATGGGATTGTCCACGCCGTCCAGCTCAAGCGGCTTGCGCTCCGGCAGGGTGTCCGCGAGCGCTGCCTCCACAGGGGACGTTGCGGGCTCAGGAGCCGCCGCCTCGTCCTCCGCATCGTGGTGGGCGCTTTCCTCTATGATTGTGAGCGGCGCCTCTTCCTGCGCTGCCACTGTCTCCGGAATCGGCTCCTCCGTTTGCGGCTGCCCTGCGGCCGCTTCTGGCACGACCAGGGGCTCTGATTCTGGCGCTGCCGCTGTCTCCGGGAGCTGCCCTTCCGGCTGCGGCTGCTCCGCGGTATTCTTTGTGTCCTTCTTTTTCTTTGCTGGGTAAGCCTCTGCCGCCGCAGCCGGGCTTTCCCGTAGCACTGCGGGGCGCGGCTGGGGCTGCATATCGGCTTCGGCTGCCGCGAACGCCGCTGCGCCGCTTGCCATGCAGAGGAATATGAGCCTGCGTATCGTCTGGAATGTCATCCTTCTTATTTTCGGCGTTTTTTAGGTGCCGTCCTTAGCGAAGAAACGCATTTTTCCGCCTCCGCGGCAGGGCAGCTGCAAGAAAAAAATGCACTCCCGGCGGAAAAATGTCCGAAGCCGTTGGTTGTAGCACTGCGCGCTACAAAGACGGCATCGGGCATTTTTCCGCCTCCGCGCATTTTCTTATCCTGTAGCCTTTGTTCCGGATATGTGGAAAAACGTTTTAAGATATTTTTATGCCGTGCTGTGCAAACGCCGCGTTGATGATGAAATACATCTCATGCAGGGAATCCGGGCGCTGGCGCTCCCGGCGGAAAAATGTCCGCTCACGCTGTTTGTGGCGCTGTGGAAGAGAGAATTTGCGCCTTTTCTTACAATTTCTCTCCATAATATATGCCCGCCCATTCCCATCTGCCGTGGATGTCGGGATCAACGGGGAAATTCACCTTGCGGAAATAGAAGTACCAGACATTCAGGTAGCTGGACCAGCCCCATGTCCGCAGGTAGGCCTGCGTGGGGGTCGATATGGAGGAGTCGAGCTCCTTCTCGTAGCGGATGCGGTTGCCCCGCATGTAGGAGCGCATGGAGAATGAGTCCTGCGAGTTCGCGTCCTTTTCGTCCTGGCGCCATGACATCGCAAAGAAGTTGACCTTGGACTTGTAGCTGTCCAGCGTGCGGTAGTCGTAATTGGCGATGGCGTTCTGCACGGCGCTGACAAGCTCCTCCAGCGTCTCGAACGTCCAGTTCTTTGAGGAGCTGCCGAAGTCCACGAGCTGCTTCGCCGTCAGGTACGCGTTGGGGATGTCCTGCAGCTGGATGGTGGGGGCGTCCTCCCGGTCAAGGAAGAGCCGGAATGTCTTGAGCGCCTGCGTCCAGTCGCCGAGTTTCTCGTATTCGAGTGCGAGCCGGTAGTACAGCTCCGTGATGTTCACGTCGTTGGGAAAGCGCGTGATGAGCTGGTTGAAGTACGATATGCGGTTCTCCGGCTTGTCGCTTATCTTGATGAGGTGCTGCAGGCAGAGGAAATGGACGGAGCGGCCTTTTACCATCAGGTCGTCGTAGTTCGCGAGGATACGCTCCATGTAGTATTCGGCGACCGGCTCTGCGTCGTTCGCAAGGTAGGCGTCCGCCGTCATGAGCAGCCAGTAGGCGTTGTACATGTCGTCGCTGTGGCTTTCGACCCAGCCGGTAAGGAAGAGGACGAGCGAGTTGTAGTCCTTGACGGCGCGCATGTTGCTGGCAATCTGGTTGACCACCGCATAGCGCGTCTCCTGGCTGAGCGACTGGTTCGCGAGGAGTTTCTGTAGTTTTTCTTGTGTTTTAAGATAATTTTTTGAATTTATCGTGACCGTCCGGCCATCCTCTGCGGAACGGCAGCCCGTGCACAGCAGCACCGTGTGCAGGAGCACCGCGCCGAATAGCGACGCGCGGAGGAAAACTGTAACTTTCTTGAGCGTAGGCATGTTTTGATTGTAACAGAGCCGGAACGTATGTGCAAGAACCCCCATGCAGGCGCGTGCGGGGGACTGGCTGCGCCTTGGAGTTTTTGGAGAAGTCTGGACTTTTGGGGCGGGCATGTGCTATACTGGAGCTGGTCGGAAGCAACGGACTTTTGAGACCGGCGCGATATGCCGGCCAGAAAAATAAGGGCCGCCGGGGGAGCTCGATTCCCCGCAGGCTCCGTGTTTGTGGGGTGTGCCAGGTGGACGTGGACAAGAAATCCAGAATTCCTCGGAGAAAGCTTACGCTGAAGGCGCACGTGGTTCTTTCGGCAGGCTTAATCCTGATATTGGCCGGGCTGTTCCTCATGGTGAACAATTCCGACAACGCGACGCGGGTCTTTGTGCTTCGCCCGGTGCTCATCCTTTTTGCCGGGGTGCTCTTCCTCTATATGGGGATTGCCTTTACCTCCAGCAGCAGCCTGCTCTTTTTTGGTATAGTCCTTGTGCTTATGGGGGGGACTTTCCTGCTTGCCGATACGGGGGTAATCCGCTATAGTTTGAAGGAACTGTGGCCGACAATAGTGATAAGCAGCGGTCTTGCCCTGTTCCCTGCGGGGCTGTACAAGGCACGGCGCATCAGGACGGTGTACCTGTTCCCCGCCATCATGCTGGTGGCGTTCGGGGTCATCTTCCTCCTGTTCTCCATGCATGTGTTCCCCTTTACCTTCGGGGAATTCATAACGAAGTGGTGGCCGCTGTTCATCATGCTCGGAGGGGCTTCGCTTGTCATCGTTTTTTTCGTGCAGCAGGCGAATGTCAAGAACTTCCCTTATATGGAAGATGATTCGCTCGTGGACTGTGAGGATGTCAAGGAATAAGATGCAGCGTCTTGCAAGGATAGGCCTTCTTTCTCTTTTATCCCTGTCTCTCTCCGTGCTGCCGGTCTTTGCCAAGAAGAAGACCGCGGCGCAGTCTCAGCCGTCATCCGGGCAGAGCAGCGCAGCTGCTGCAAAACCTGCGGCTTCGGCAAAAACTGCGGCCGCCGAGCCGGCTGCGGAAGGGCAGGGCACCGCGTCCGGCGGCGTGAGCCTTTCCATTCCTGCGGCGGCCAGCCGTGCCCGCTCTTATTTTTCTTCTATAAGTCCCCGTATCCTGTCGCTGATGGAGGACGGTTCTCCGCGCTCGCTCAAGCTGGCGGCGTCTCTTCTGCACCGTTCCGCCGCGGAGAAATACAGCGAGAAGGAAAAAATCCTGCTCACTGACTGCGCCCGGATTATGCGCCTGGCATGGCCGTCTGCGGCGGTGAGCTGGGAGACGTTCCCGGTGAATTCCGCCGACCCGTATACCGGCGCGCTGGACAATGCCGACCGGGGCGTCTACAATGCGAAGGCTTCTTCCGGCGGCATGAACGAGGATTTCCTGACGCTCGTGCTTCCCTGCCTTGTGCTGCTGGGCGATTCGTCTGGCACGGCGTACCTTGCCGATGTTGACCGTGCCCTTACGCGGGCGCAGGAGATTCGTTCCGACTCCATGCTCGCGAACTACCTGACGGCCCTGCTGCGCATACGGCAGCGCAGGTACGGCGAGGCGCTCTCCTGTCTGGACGCCGCCCTTGCCGTCGATGCTTCCCGCAAGGAGCTTTTGTATGCGAAAGCGCTCGTCTACAGCAGGCAGAACGACTATGCGAACCTGCTCGCCTTGGGGAGCCGCCTGCTGGAGACCTACCCGCAGGACACCACCATCATAAAATACTGCTGCAATGCCTATTTCGGGCTCGGCAACCTTGACAAGGCCGAGGAATTTGCCGCGAAGGTGCTCATGGCCGAGCCGGAGAATTTCAGCTACGTGCTGCTGCGCGCAAAGATTTTTATGGCAAAGGCCGACTTTGTGAAGGCCTCCGCGCTGCTGGATGCCTATGCCCGCAGCGGCTCGCAGTCGCGCGACTATTACCTGCTGCGCGCGAGGCTCCAGAAGGAGTGGAACCGCAACAATGTGGCCGCCGCCGAGACCATGGGGCGCGCGCTTAGTTCGTATCCTGACGACCGCAAGGTGCAGCTCTATGCCGCGCAAGTCGCGTCCGACGCCAATATGTCCGTCGGCGGTTACAGCGCGCTGGAGCTTGCCCGCAAGGTGCTCGCGAAGGCGCCCTCCGACGAGGACGCGCTGCGCGTCTGCCTGGCGGAGCTGATGAAGATTTCCGACAACGAGGGCGCCTATGCGCTCAGCAGCGAGGCAGTCAGGGCAGGCGCCTCCGCCGCATGGCTGCAGTTCATGCATGTCGATATTTGCCTTGCCTGCCGCCGTACCGCGGAGGCGTGGACGCTGGCTTCTGCCCTCTACGACAAGTCCCCCGCCGACGTGGAGACGCAGAAGGCGTATCTGAAGGTGCTCGTCGCGACCGGCAGGACCGACAAGGCTGCGAGGCTGATTGCCTCCCTCATGCCTGCCGCCGATTCCCAGATGAAAAGCTTCCTTTTTTACGAGCGCAGCTTCCTCTATGGCGACGAGGCCTCCGTCCTTGACAGCCTCCGCCAGAGCCTGACGTCCAACCCGCGCAACAGCGATGCCCTGTACCGCCTGTATCAGG
>DGUD01000006.1 GCA_002393865.1 Treponema sp. UBA4319 | reverse complement strand
TGAGATGTATTTTATCTGAATACGGACGCGGTATTGGAAAATTATGTAAACTGTTTTAAAATGATTTTCTTTTTTATGCTACCAAAGCCAAGGATTCAACATAAAAAATGCGCGGAAGCGGAAAAACGCCCGGGCTGCCATTTGCAAAGCGAAGCGTGCAACCGGCAGTCCGGGTGTTTTCCACTGGGAGCGCATTTTTGTTTTCATGCTGAATCCCTGGGGACTTCCCTGCTACAGCTTTACTTTTGGTGGAAAAACCTGTATACTGTCTGAAGGAGCAGTGCGGTTTTGCGGAAAGAGCCGTTCCCTGATTCGCGAGGGAGGGGGCATTCCTTGCGCAATACCTGTCACGGATACCGCAGCCCCCGTTGCTTTGCATAACGGTGTGCGCTATGAGGGCTTGTGCTGTTATGGGAGAATTATGCCCCGCTGCGTGCGGCGGGATGTGCTGACCGGGTCGGTTTTCAGAATTCCTTCAGGACTTCTGGAACTGCCTTGACCGGTTTAGTGTTTGGGGAGCGGCGGGGGTTCGTCCTGCGCGTGCTCCCCCGGATGAGGAGAAGATGCAGAAGAAAAATACAGTCTCTCTTGAAAATGAAGCCAATGTGGACGCTATCCAGGAAATCTGCATGCTGCTTGCCCGCATTGAGGATGCGTCGTTGCTCTACGATTTTTTTGGTTGCCTGTTCACCAAAGCTGAGCTGAAGGACTTTGCGAACCGCTGGCATTTGGTCAAGGAGCTGGACGCTGGCACGACGCAGCGGGAGATTGCCCGCAAGTACAATATGTCTCTCTGCAACATTACGCGCGGCTCGCGTGAGCTGAAAAAGGAGAATTCCGCATTCCGCAGGGTGCTTGCCGTGCTGAAGGAGGCGGAGCTGCCCGATTTCCCTGGCTGAGCGGGGCGCATGCAGGAGGGCGGGGCGCTTTATTCCGCCTCCGTTCTGCTGCGGCACTGCGGGCAGGTTCCCCAGACGGTCATTTCCTGCCGGGCTGCCCGGAATGCGGGCGGCAGCAGCTCCCTGCAGTCCCTGAACATCGCCGGTATCTTTTCGCTGAAAATGTCAAAAATCTCGCCGCAGCACGAGCACTTGAAGTGTATGTGCTCGCGCAGCTCCGCGTCGTAGCGGATTTCTTCGTCTTCGATGCAGACTTTCTGGATGAGCCCCCGCTCGCAAAAAAGGTGCAGGGTGTTGTAGACGGTTGTCCTTGAGAGCGTGGGATAGTCCGGGCTGAGCGCGGTGTACACGGCGTCTGTTGTGGGGTGCGTCCGATGTTGTTTTACGTATGCGTAGATTGCGAGCCGTTGCTGAGAGGGGCGGATGCCCTTTGCCTGCAGCTCGTGCAGGTAGCCGCTGTCCTGTTCCATGCTGTGCTATGCCCTGAAAAAAGAACCGGCGGCACGGAGGTCATTTAATTCAGTCTATGGGAATTAACCGTGCAGCCGGATATGTGGTGTGTATGCCGCCGCCTGCTATTTGCTGAAATAGCGGGCAAGCAGCCCCTTGAATCCTGCGCCGTGGCGTGCCTCGTCCTTTGCCATCTCATGCACGGTGTCATGGACGGCATCGTAGCCGAGCTCCTTGGCGCGCTTTGCCAAATTCAGTTTGCCTTCGCAGGCTCCGGCCTCCGCTGCCGCACGCATCTCCACGTTTTTCTTTGTGGAATCCGTGAGCACTTCGCCTAGCAGCTCTGCAAAGCGGGATGCATGGTCGGCTTCCTCAAAGGCATAACGTTTGAATGCCTCCGCTACCTCCGGGTAGCCTTCCCGGTCTGCCTGCCGGGACATGGCGAGGTACATTCCTACCTCGCTGCATTCCCCGGCAAAGTTGTCCCTGAGTCCCTGCACGATTTCTGCGTCCAGCCCCTTTGCGGAACCGACCGTATGCTCGCACGCGAAACCTGATGCTGCCTCCTTCTGCTCCGAGAAGGGATTCTTTGCGTGGCACTGCGGGCATTCTGCCGGCGGATTGTCGCCGGTGTGGACGTAGCCGCAGACTTTGCAAACCCATTTCTTCATACTTTGCTTCCTTACACAGTTGATCCGTCATTCGTATGACGTGTAATGATTTTATAATTGTAATCATTACAATTATTAGTATAGCACCGGAATTCCGCTTTGTCAAGGCTCTGTTCGCTCGATTGGGGCTGCTGCGTGGGAATCAAACGTGCGCTTCCGGCGGGAAGGGCATCGTATTCCGGCGGGAAGGGCATCGTATTCCGGCGGGAAGCCGGGCGGGCACCGCAACGGCTCCGCCGCTTTTCTGAGGAATACGTCTTGTGCGGCAGTTCCAGGGGGAGCTGCTCTGTATTGCAACAAGCGGAGCCGCGTGCTAGACTGGGACTGGCCGGCAGGGGCTGCCCGGAACTCATGCGCAGTTTTGGGGCGCCCGTTATGCCGCTGAGCCAGTCTGAAAAGTCGCTTGCTTTTGGAACTGGCGCCATTATGCAGGGAGGTTGTGCTATGCCGCATATTGCGATTCAGATGTATCCGGGAAGGGACGCCGCCACAAAGCAGCGCCTTGCCAAAGCCCTTGTTGAGACCGCCGCACGTGAGCTGTCCCGTTCCGAGGAGCATTTTTCCGTGAGCATTACGGATATTCCGCAGGATGCATGGAAGGCGAGCGTCTACGACAAGGTCGTCGCGTCCGCGGACACGGTTATCCAGCCGGGCTATACGATGTGAAAAGCCGCTGGTTGTGGCGGCCACGCCGGGCCGTATGCCGCGGGCGTGCCGTCGCCCGATGTGCCCGGCCGGTCATGCGCCAATCCGCGATTTGTCTGATTCCGCGTAAAGTTTTAGGGCTTCCTCGTAGGGCATCGGTTTTCCCCAGACAAAGCCCTGCACAAAGTCGCACTTGTGCTCGTTGAGCAGGGACAGCTGCTTTTCGGTCTCCACGCCTTCGGAGATGACCTCGCAGTTCATGACGTGCCCCATGTAAATCACTGAGTCCACAAGGTCGCGGTTCATGTGGTTCCGCTCTATGTCGTCTATCAGGCTCTTGTCGATTTTCAGCAGGTTGATGGGCAGTTTGAGCAGCTGGGCAATCGATGTGTAGCCGGTGCCGAAGTCGTCGAGCGCAATCTGGATGCCAAGCTTGCGCAGCTCGTTGATGTTGGCAATCGTCGTGTCGAGCGATTCCGCGAGCGAATATTCGGTAATCTCTATCTCCAGGCATTGCGCCGGGAAGCGGGTCTCTTCCAGCAGGGCTTTTACCTTCAGCGAGAATCCGGGGCTGGAGATGTTCTTTGCGGAGATGTTCACGGAGATGGTGACCCCCGCCGCGGCGTTCTGCAGGATATCTTTGAATTCGTTCATTGCCCGGCGGAGCACATAGTCGTCGATTTTGAAGATGAGGTTTGATTTTTCCGCCATGGGGATAAAGGCCGTCGGGCTGATGACGGAGCCATCGCTCTTGCGGCAGCGTATCAGGGTCTCAAAACCCCGGAGCTTCTTGTCCGGGATAGTGAACTGCGGCTGGTACATCAGGTAGAAATAATTGTGCTCTATGCTCTCGTTGATGAGCAGCTCCATTTCTTTCTGCTTGATTTCATCGTTCTCCATCTCCTCGCTGTAGACGCAGCATTTGTCGGCCGGCAGGCGTTTGGCGCAGGACAGCGCGATGTCCGCGTGCTTGAGGAGCGTGGTGGAGTCATGGGAGTCTTTGGGGAAACCGGCGATTCCGGCGGCAAAGGAGATGCGGCAGGAATTCTCAAAGCTGCCATCGGTGGTGTGTGCCGGGATCACAATCTGCTCGTGCTCGTTCGTCATAATCCGTTTGATGATGTCCGCCGGCAGCTCCTCCCCGTCAAAGATAAAGGAGAACGTTGCCCCCGACATCTTGAACAGATTCTTTTTGCTTCCGCTTATCGCGGTAAAACATTCCGCTATCTTCTGGAGGATGAAGTCGCCCGCGAGGATGCCGTAGATGTCGTTTATCTGCTTGAAGGAGTCGATTTCCAGGCAGCACATCCAGAACGGCTGCTTGTCCTGAATCCTGCGCTCAACTTCCTCCACAAAGCTGCGACGGTTGGGCAGCCCCGTGATAAAGTCCGTGCGGCTGTTCCGGTCGCTCTTGCGGTAAAAGGCAGAGATGATGAGGATGATGCCGAGGAAGCTTGCGGAGGTGAAGAGCCCCGGAAGCGAGGTGAGTGAATGCGTCCGGAGAATCTGGGCGAGGTTCGAGACGAACGAGAATGCAATCAGGCTGGTGCCGATGATGCTGCCGGAGTTGTGGTCTATGAACACCATGAGGATGCAGCTGAGGATGTTTATGACCAGAATGGAGCCCTGGATGCTGCTCAGCGGGATGGTGGTGTCGTGGATTACAAGTTTCAACGCCGGGTGTCGTCCTATATATGTGACAAGTACGTAACAGGCGAGGCTTATGAGTATGCAGAGCAACAAAAGCAATTTTTTCCGTATGACCGTACGCAACAGAGACCTCCCGAAACTCTCCTGGGGCGGTTCTGAATCGCCGGGCTACCGAACCGCCTTTCTAGTATACACCTCTTTTCTGTTTTTTTCACCATGTATTTGCGCGAAAACAGAAAAATTCAGCTTTCCGGCTTTGCCGCCGGGGCTATCCCGATGTTTATGACGACCAGCTCAGGATTGTTCATGATGCGGGGGAAGGCCGGGCGCTGGTAGGAGAGCCCCCTGCTGATGATGAAGGCCGTGTTATGCCCGTCCTGCGGGAAGTCGTAGCGTCCGCCCGCATATTTCGGGAACAGGCCTTGGTTCGGCGCGTACAGGCCGTTTATGCCGGGAAGGCGCCACTGGCCGCCGTGGGCGTGTCCTGACAGGATGACGTCGAAGCCGAACAGCAGGTAATCGTCGATATATTCCGGGCGATGCGCGAGCAGCACCATGGGGGCGCCGGGATGCGCCTCTCTGAGCGCCCGCGCTTTCCGGGCAGCCTGCGCGAGCCGCGCGAGGTAGGCGCCCCTGTCCTCCGTGCCCTTGTCCCGCTCCTCGTAGCTCAGGTCGGCATAGGGGTCGGAGACTCCGGCCAGTATGAGCGCGCCCTGCGGCAGCTCCACGAGCTCCGCGGTCTCCCGCAGTACCGTGCCGCCGTAGTCCGCTATCATGCTGCTGTACTCGTCGTCATGGCGGAAAAAATACTCGTGGTTGCCGGACACGTAGAAAAACGGTGCGCGCCCCCTGATTCCGGCAAGCAGCAGCCGCACATTCTCCGTCGGCTTGTCGCCTTTCTGCTTGAAGTCAAAGATGTCGCCGGTCAGCACGATGATATCCGGCTTTGCCAGCTCAATCTGCTCCAGCAGCAGCTGCTCCTGCTCCCCGAAATCGTTGCTGTGGAAGTCGGAAATCTGCACGATGCGGATTTGCCTGCCGCTTCCCCCTGCTTCCCCGCCGGCTGCTCCCACGCTGTATTCCGGGACGCTGATAGTGGTGCAGGAGTCAAAGAGGAGCGCCGTGAGCGCAAGGAAGAGAATTCGTTTCATGAAGCAGAGTATAACAGAGCGCTCCCTGAAAGTCCACGCCCTTGCCGCCCGGTGCCCAGGGATTCAGCATGAAAACAAAAATGCGCTCCCAGTGGAAAACACCCGGACTGCCGGTTGCACGCTTCGCTTTGCAAATGGCAGCCCGGGCGTTTTTCCGCTTCCGCGCATTTTTTATGTTGAATCCTTGGCTTTGGTAGCATAAAAAAGAAAATCATTTTAAAACAGTTTACATAATTTTCCAATACCGCGTCCGTATTCAGATAAAATACATCTCA
>DGUD01000190.1 GCA_002393865.1 Treponema sp. UBA4319 | reverse complement strand
TGAGATGTATTTTATCTGAATACGGACGCGGTATTGGAAAATTATGTAAACTGTTTTAAAATGATTTTCTTTTTTATGCTACCAAAGCCAAGGATTCAACATAAAAAATGCGCGGAAGCGGAAAAACGCCCGGGCTGCCATTTGCAAAGCGAAGCGTGCAACCGGCAGTCCGGGTGTTTTCCACTGGGAGCGCATTTTTGTTTTCATGCTGAATCCCTGGAGCTGCCGCTTTCCTGCCTTTACAGATATTTCTTTTTCCATTATTATGGGAGTATTATGAAAAAGGATGTGTTGCTTTCTCCGTCACTGCTTTCTGCGGACTTTTCTGATTTAGGTGCCGCGCTCAGGACTATCGCCCGGAACGGCGGCTCGCTGGTCCACATAGATGTCATGGACGGGCATTTTGTGCCGCCCGTCAGCTACGGTCAGCCGGTCATAGCGTCCCTGCGTCCGCGCACGAACCTTCCCTTTGACGTGCACCTGATGGTGGAGCGCCCGGAAACCTGCATTCCTTCGTTTATCTCGGCCGGGGCAGACTACATCACCTTTCATATCGAGGCGAGCGCCCATGCCGACCGCTGCTTCCAGATGATTCACGAGGCAGGGAAGAAGGCCGGCATCGCCCTGTGCCCGGCAACCCCGGTGTCCGCGGTGGAGCATCTGCTGCCCTTTGCCGATATCGTGCTTGTGATGACGGTGAACCCCGGCTGGGGCGGCCAGAAACTTATTCCATATACCATTGAAAAAGTCTCCCGTCTTGCCGATATTCAAAAGGAAAAGGGCTTTGGATACCTTATTTCCGTTGATGGCGGTATAAACGCGGAGACGCTCCCTTCCGTCGTGAAGGCTGGCACTGATATCATAGTCTCTGGTTCCGCCTTTTTTAAGGGGAATTTAAATTGGGAAAAATGATTGGAAAGCAGCATAGGCACCTCAGCTTTTGTTCCGGCAACGCGGATGGTAGCCGCAAGCTGCCCGCCTGCCTGTGCCTGCTGCTGTCGGCTGCCGTCCTGCATGGTGCCGCCGAAAGCTCCGGGGGAGAGCTCACCTTCAGCGGGCTCCCGTTCCGGCTGAACCGCGATGAGCCTGTGGAAAGCGGCATGGCCGTTATTCCCCAGACCTCGCCGGATCTTTCCCAGCCGGGGGAAGCAAGCAGGGAGCGCAACGGGAGCGCCTCCGAGCCGGAGATTATCCTGCCGGCGGTTGAGCCTGAGCCGGAACCTGAGGATGGGGGAATCGTGCTTGCGGTGGAGGATGAGCGGACTGTCGCCGCTGCGGATGCCTCCTCTGCGGACGAAGCGCTTGTGCAGGCGCTCGCATCGTACCGCGACCGGGACTGGGCGAGCGCCGCCATATTCATGCGCCGAGCCCTCCTTGACGCGCGCAACGACAGCGCCGAGATGCGCTATCTGCTTATCATGAGCGAGATGCTGTCCAAGGATTATGCCGCTGCGGTGGGCGACTGCAATGCCTTCCTGGCTTCCTGCGCGGACAGCAGGCTCTCCAAGAACGTGCAGTACCAGAAGGGACGGGCGCTCCACCACATAGGCCAGAACGATAAGGCCGTACTGCTGCTGAGCGATTTCTGCCACCAGAATCCTGACAGCCGTATGTATCCCTCCGCCCTCTACTGGATTGCGGAGTGCTTCTACGAGGATTACAATTTTGACACCGCCCGCAGCCTGTACCAGCAGATTGTGGACTTCTACCCGGATGACCGGAAGGCCGTGGACGCAAAATTCAAGCTCGACGCCATCGCACAGCGGGAACGCGAGCAGAAACTGCTGAGCCTCCTGCGCGAGACCGGCGAGGAATACCTGAATTCCCGCGGGGATTATGAAAAACAGCTGAAAGAATATGAGACCGAGGACATCGTGACGCTCCGCCGTCTCCTGAACGAAGCGAACAGCCGTATCGCCGAGCTGGAGAAGGAGGCTGCCGGCGCTTCGCGCAAGGAGGAGCCTCCCGCACCCCCTCCCGCGGAAGAGAAGCTGCCCGCACAGGCCGTCCCCCCGGTCACGGAGCCCGCAAGCGCGGAGCCAGAGCCCGTCGCGGCTGAGAAAGTCGCCGTGGAGGAGCTTCCCGACCTGCAGGATTATCCTGATGACAGCGATATCGTCCGGCTGCGCCGCCGCAGGGGCATTTCCGAGGAGGAGCTGCTGGAGCTTAAGATACGTGCCGCCCAGCTGCAGCGTCTGCTCGATGAGAGATACAGTGCGTCCGCCGCATCTGACGAAGGAGAATACTGATGATAAAAAGTAGAGGAACGAGTTTTTTCCGCGCATGCTGCTGCGCCCTGAGCTGCACCCTGTTTGCGGCGCTGCTTTCCGCAGACCCCGTGTCCGCCGACACCATGGACAATGACGAGACGCTCCTTGCCGCCATGGAGGAAGGCGGGGATGAGGCTTCTGCCGCAGCCGGCGCTTCCCCCGCACCGGCGGCTGTTGACGAGTACACCGGCTGGAGCTATGCCCCGGTCTCAAAATATGACGAGACGAGGAGCTGCGTGCGGCTGACCCTGAACGGCAGGCGGGGCGCATTCGGGCTCTATGCCGTCAGTCCGAACGGAAAGCGTATCCCGCTCCTCTCCCGGTACGACGGCTTCAGCCGCTCTTATTTTACGCTCCGGGTAGGGCGCAAGGAATACAAGCTCAAGTACGCGGGCGGCGTCAAGAGCGAAGCCCGCAGCACGGCATCCGGCGGGCAGCTTGCCTACACTATCCCCAAGAAGGCCTACTTTGTGGCGGACTTCAGCTTCCCGGAGACGAACACGACAGAAGTGAGCGACGACGTGCTTCGCGTGACGCTCTATACCGTGAACCTCGGCACCACGCCGCAGGTCTTCTCAGTCAAGGGCATCTTTGACACCGTGCTCGGCGAGACCTCCGGCAAGCATTTCTTTACCGGCGATAAGGAAGACATAAAGACGCAGCTCCAGTTTCCCGATATGAGCACGGACAAATGGGTCTGCTCATCGAACGACAAGGCTGCCATCGAATTCCTGCTGCAGGGCGGCGACATCACCCGCCCCCAGTACGTCACGCTCTCCACGATGGATTCCCTGGAGGCCAGCTGGGTGCCGTCCGCGCTGGAGTCAAAGAGCTTCAGCTCCTCCCGCTCGTACAATGATTCTGGCGTCGCCGTAAACTGGGCGCCCCTGTACCTGCAGCCGCAGGAGATGGGCACCATCACGTTCTATATCTCCATCGCGGAGGGCGTTGTGCCCATCTATGCCGGGCGGAAGCCTGCCAACCAGGAATTCCTTGACGCGATGGCGAGCGGCGGCTACTCGTACAGCACCGTCTCCGCTCCTCCTGCTCAGGAGCAGGCGCCGGAGCAGGAAGTCCAGGACGCTGCGGATCATGCTGCCGAAGCCACCGCAGGAACAGCGGCCGGGACTGCGGCAGCGGCCGAGGAGGTACGGCACGAGCTTTCTCCCGCTGCGCAGGCCGTCACGGAGGAGCAGCTGGATCCGGAGTACATCCAGAACCTCATCGATTACATCGAGTCGATCCAGAGCGGTGAGGATATAGACGAGGAAGAGCTGAGAAGCCTGAACGAGGAGCTGGACGCAATCTTTGAGAAGCTAAGGAGCATGGGAAACTGAGCATGACAAAGTCTGTCCTTGCCGTAGCAAAGAGTTTTATGCGCCGCCGCCAGTTCGGCAGCGCGATAGCCTTGCTCCACCAGTATTACGAGTATTACAAGGGAACGTTCGAGTATTACCTTATGCTCGGCACCTGCTACCTGTACGTGGGGGATATAGGCAACGCCTCCCACAATTACGATCTGGCGCGCAGGATAAGGATAGAGAATTCGGAGCTGTACCTTGGGCAGGCCGCCATTTTCCTGCAGAAGGGAGACACCAGCCGCGCGATACAGTATTACCTTGATATCCAGAAATTCGACCCGAACAACACAATCGCGGAAGAGGCGCTCGAATTCATCCGCAGCAAGGGCGACTACAAGACGATATGCGAGTGGAGGGAAAGCGGAAAAATCCGGCGCTTCTACCCGCAGCTCGGTGTGAACCCGGATATCATCCGCAACAGCATCATCTGCGGGCTGCTGCTCGGCGCGTGCATCTCCGCCGGTATCGTCATCGGCGGGCGGCTCCAGCGCGGTCAGGGCTTCTTTCCCCGCTCCTCCTCGGATAGCGCCGCCGAAAAGACGTTCCATCGCCTGAAGCTGACGGATGACGAGGTGCGCAACCCTCTGGACAAGAGCCTTGGCAAGGGCGAGGTGCATTTTGAGCTTTCCGGCACGGAAATCCGCAAAAGCTCCGATGCCGCGATTTCCTACGTAAAGGCTGGGCGGGACAACGCCGCGCGCGTGGAGATAAACCGTGTGCGCAACAGCAATGCCGTTCCTTCCATAAAAAAGAAGGCGGAGGATCTGCTTGTGACCCTCAAAGCGCCTACCTTTGACACCCTCAGGGACAACTACAGCTACGACCAGGTGGACAAAGACCATCTGCTCTACGAAGGCTGCTATGTCATCTGGGACGGGCGGATTGCCAATATAGAGACCCGCGACGATGGCTCTGTGGCCTTTACCCTGCTTGTGGGCTACGAGGGCAAAGAGATTGTGCTGGGCATGGTTCCCGTGCTGTTCCTGACGCCGCCAGCCCGTGCCCTTAACAGCGAGAAGCCTGTCCGCATACTGGGCGTGGTGGGCGAGGATGCCAGCGGCCACATCATGCTGACCGCCAGCGCCTTCTACCAGCCTCTTGACGGCGACACGCTCCCTCCGCTGTAGCTCCTGCCTTTAGCGCTCGTCCATGGCAAAGCCACCGCTTGTGCTGGAGTCGTCACTGTCCAGGACGATATAGCTTGCAAGCGGATAAGATGCGATGATGTTTGGTTTTGCGTCGCCAAAGTCGTGGAATAGCACAAGCTGCTCGCCGTCATAGGTGAACATATCGTAGTGCTCGTCTATGAGCGTCCGTCTCAGCGATTCCCGGTCTACCGAGAACGAGTAAGGGCTGAGTGGAAAAAGCTGCTGCCTGTTCTGCCGGATAAAGCTTACGAGATTCTGTGTGGTGACGGCGGTGCTGCCCGGAATGTCCGCAAGCCTGCCGATGAATTTTTTGTCCTTTATGCTGTAAGTGATGAAGATACCCGTGGTAATCCAGCCGTTTCCCCCGTCAGACAGCGGCGACAAGTCCGTGCATTCCAGCGCTACCGTGATGAATCTTGCCGTGCGCGATACCAGCCTGCATTCCACGCGGTATTTGAGCGGGGTCTTGAAATAGCTCTGCTGCCAGCGCTCCTGCACGCTGAGCGCAAGTTTTGCCTCGCTGAAATTCTCTATGTCCACATCCAGCCCGAACGCCCGCAGCGCAAGGTTCACTTTGCTTGCAATGCGCCGGTTCACCAGAGGTGCGTCTGAGAACACCGGGTAGCTTGCCGTAAAGTCTATGCTGCTGCTCTGGCAGCGTATCTGCCGCATACTGTAGAGCTCGCCGACCGAAGATTCCGCCTCTGCCGCTGCGCCAAGGCACAAAAACAGTGCCGCACAAAGCAGCGCCCTCAGCTTGTCTGTATGCATACCAGTTCCTCCTTCGCGCGTTATTATACTAACGTGCGGAAAAATGATGGCACAGATGCGCCGCCCTGTCAAGCTGCCCTGTCCGGTGCCTCTCCTCTGATAAAAAAAACGTTTTAAGTTTGATTTTATGATATACTGCTTCCCTGCTGTTCCCAAAACACAAAAAATCTGCTAGAATAGGTTCCGCCGTGCGGAAAGTCGCGGTTTTTGCTGTTTTCTGCCGGAATTCCGGGGAATTTTGAGTAAAAGTGAAAGACTGCGCCTATTTTAAATGCGGTGCGGGACGGGCGTCTTTGCTGCTGCCTCCCGCACCGGGCAAAACGTATTTTTGGAGGAATTAAGGTGGCTAAGACAACAGAAGAGAAAGCACCTGTGGAAATGTCCGAGAAGCTGAAAGCGCTGGAGGCGGCTCGCCTGCAGATAGAGAAGCAGTTCGGCTCCGGCTCCCTGATGAAGCTCGGCACAAAGACCGACACCACGAACATCGACGTGGTTCCTTCGGGCTCCATCCTGCTTGACGAGGCGCTCGGCATCGGTGGCTATCCGCGCGGCAGAATTATAGAGATGTACGGTCCGGAGTCATCGGGCAAGACCACGCTTGCGCTCCATGCGGTTGCGGAGGCTCAGAAACTGGGCGGCATCGCGGCCTTCATAGACGCGGAGCATGCGCTGGATCCCGTGTATGCCAAGAACCTTGGCGTGAACACGGACGAGCTGTGGGTGTCCCAGCCCGATACGGGCGAGCAGGCGCTGGAAATCTGCGAGAATCTCGTGCGCTCCGGCGCGGTGGACATCGTGGTGGTGGATTCCGTCGCCGCGCTTACCCCGCAGAAGGAAATTGAGGGCGAGATGGGAGACTCGGTGATGGGGCTGCAGGCGCGCCTCATGAGCCAGGCGCTCCGCAAGCTTACCGCGATTGTCGGCAAGAGCAAGTGCATCGTCGTGTTCATCAACCAGATCCGCATGAAAATCGGCGTGATGTTCGGGAACCCGGAGACCACGACGGGCGGCAACGCGCTCAAATTCTATTCCTCCGTGCGCCTTGAGATCCGCCGCATCGAATCCATCGACGGCAAGGGCGACGAGGATGCCGTGGGCAACCGCGTGCGCGTCAAAATCGTCAAGAACAAGGTCGCGCCCCCGTTCCGCAAGGTGGAGCTGGACATCTACTTTGGCAAGGGCGTCTCGGCCAGCGCCAGCATCCTCGATTCCGCCGTAAAGCACGGCCTCATCGACAAGAAGGGCGCCTGGTATACCCGTGGCGAGGAGAAGGTCGGGCAGGGCAAAGAGAATGCCGTGAATTTCATCGAGAACAACCCTGATTACCGCATCCAGCTGGAGCATACCCTGCGCGAGAAGATATTCCCCGGTCAGGTGCTGCGTACAAAAGAAGGCGCCGTCGTCACCGAGGAGCAGATACGCGACTACGAGAAGCAGATGCGCGCCAAAGGCGTGGGCACCGGCACGCTCGTCACCGACGCGGAGAAACCTGCCGTCCCGGAAATCCCCCCCGTGTCCCCGGAGCCTCCGCTTTCCCCTGCGCCTGCGTCAGAGGCTCACAAGGCTCCTGCCCGGCGCGGCCGTCCGCCTGCGGCAAGCTCCGCCCCGGCTGCCTCGTTGGCAAAGGCCGCCGCTGCGGACAAACCCGTGCCGGAGGAGCTGTTCTAGCGCATGGCCTTCGTCGTGCTCGGTCTTGGCTCCAACAGGGCATACGGCGGCAGGACTCCCGTGCAGCTCCTTGCCTCCGCATGCGCTGCGCTGGGCGCCGTCCTCTGCGGCATGGACTGCTCCTCCGTGTACCGCACGGGGGCGCTCTATGTTACCGCGCAGGAGGACTTCTGCAATATGGTCGTCGGCGGCAGCTACGACGGTTCCCCGCGGGCTCTGCTGCACGAGACGCAGCGGATTGAGGCTTTATACGGGCGGGACAGGAGCCGGGAATTCCGCAACGGCCCGCGGCCGCTGGATATAGACATCGAGCTCTTCGGTGACTGCTCCGTGCGGGAGCCCGATCTGCAGATTCCCCATGAGCGCATGATGGAGCGGGCCTTTGTGCTGTGCCCGCTGATTGAACTTTTGGGCAGGAATGCCGATGTAGATAAAGGCAGCCTTGGACGCTACCGCAGTGCGCTGGGGGCGCTGGGCAGCCAGAAAATCGAAAAACTTATGGACAGGGCTGATTTCAAAAGAATCATCCCGCCGTCATAAGGGGTGCATGACATGGCTGATTTTGACGAAGATGCGGAGGGCAGTTCCCCCGCACGCCGCAGGAAATTCACCGCAGGGCAGTTTGAGGGGCCGCTCGATCTTTTGTGGAGCCTTATCCGGGAAAGCAAGATAAATATCTACGACATCCCGATAGCGGAGATAACCGAGCAGTATCTGGATTACCTTGACTATGCGGTTGACACGAACCTTCAGGATTTGAGCGAATTTTATTCGTGGGCGGCAAAACTCATCTATATAAAGAGCCGCATGCTTCTTCCCGTGGAGGTCAGCTATGACGATGACGAGAGCATGGAGGATCCCCGCACGGAGCTGGTGAACGAGCTGATTGAGTACCAGCGCTTCAAAAAGCTTTCCCAGCTGATGGAGGCTCAGGAGGAGCAGAGCGAGTGGAGCTTTGAGCGCAAGAAAATCCAGCGCGTGCTTCCCTTTGAGGAGAGCGAGGATATGTGGGAGAAGATGGATTCCTGGGCGCTGCTGCAGGACATGCAGAAGATTTTCCGCTCGCTCTCCGACGTGGGGGCGGACGAGCGCATCATCAGCATGGGCGAGGATATCACCCCCAACGAGAAAATTGCCCTTATGACCGAGCTTCTGGAGCGGGACGGGGAGTGCATGTTCACTGACCTGATTACGCGCCGGGGCAACGAGCTCGACGTCATCTGCGCCTTTATGGCGGTGCTTGAGGCTGTCAAGCTCAAGCTGGCTGACATTTACCAGAACAAGATGTTTGGAGACATAAAGATATGCAGGAAGAAACAGGCAGCGTAGCGGATGCCGCCCCGTCCGGCGGGAAAAAAGCTGGCCGGAATACGTCCGGCGGCAGGAAGGGGAGGAGAATCCCCACGGTGGATGCCGTCCTTGCGAAGGAGAGCGCAGCCCCGGATGCCGCTGCCCCGCAGGACGAGCGCCCGGCGGCAGCTGCCGTCGCGGAAGAGGGGGTGGATGCTGCTGCGGCTGCCCCGGATGGCGAAGACGAGATGAAGAAATATCAGGATGACAACAACCTCAAATTGTTTGACGAAGATGCCGAGGCCGAGGAGCAGGCGCGTCTGGACGCGCGCCGCGCGGACATGAATCTTGAGGGCGAGACGGCTCTGCTTGAGACGGTGCTCTTCCTTGAGAGCGAGCCGCAGAGCGCGGAGGTTCTTGCCAAGATAACGCAGCTTTCCGAGGACGTCGTGTCCGAGTGCCTTGAGCGTCTGAAGGAGAAATACCTCAGCCCGGACAGCGGCATAGAGCTGTCCCAGATAATCGGCGGCTGGATGCTTGTCCCCAAAAAGGAATGCTTTGAGCTTGTCAAAGAGCGCTACGGCAAGAAGAACGAGGGGCGGCTGAGCAAGGCCGCGATAGAGACGCTTTCGATTATCGCGTACAGCCAGCCTATCACCCGCGCGGAGATAGAGAACTACCGCCATGTGAACGCCGACAACATGATGCGTATCCTGCTGGACAGGAAATTCATAAAGGAGGTGGGCAAGAAGGATGTGCCGGGCAAGCCTGTCTTGTACGGTACCACCAAGGAATTCCTGGAATTCTTCCACCTGCAGAGCATTGCGGATTTGCCGCAGCTTGATGAGAAAGAGAACGAGAGGTTCGTACTTGCAAGATAAGACCGGAGGAGCGATGCGGCTCCAGCATTACATGGCCCGCTGCGGGGTGGCGAGCCGCCGCGCGAGCGAGCTTATCATCGCTGCGGGGCGGGTGAGCGTGAACGGGCAGCTCATCACGTCCCCCGGAACCAAAGTGGCTGCGGGGGATAGCGTCTGTGTGGACGGCAAGGAAATCCGCCCGGAGGAACAGCTGCGCTACGTGCTGCTCAACAAACCCGCAGGCTACGTCTGCTCGCTTGCCGATGAGAAGGGGCGCCCGGTTGCCGCGGATTTGCTCAAGGAGCGCTACAGCGAGCGTCTCTACAATGTGGGGCGGCTCGATATGTTCTCCAGCGGGCTCATCATCTTTACGAATGACGGCGATTTTGCCGCAAAGCTCTCCCATCCCTCTGCGGAGCTTGAGAAAGAGTACATCGTGGACACGAGCCTTCCGCTCCCCCGAAGGCTGGCGGAGGACTTTATGGCCGGAATCCGTATAGACGGCGTGTTCTACCGCTGCAAGGAGGCGGTGGAGCTGAACGCCCGCCGCATGCGGATTGTGCTTGTCGAAGGCAAGAACCGGGAAATCCGCCGGGTCTTCGAATCGCGCGAGATAGGCATAAAACGCCTCATGCGCATCAGAATCGGCAGCGTTGGCGTGGAGGACTTGCAGTTCGGGCAGTTCCGCGACCTTTCCTCCGCCGAGGTGACAGCCCTGCTGCGCCAATGCAAGAACTGAAAAAAATATCAGGCCTGCCCGAAAACGCTGTTTATTTTGGGGCAAGCTGTTGTATAGCAAGGAGTTATAGAAAATGGTCATAGCTATTGACGGCCCGGCGGGAACGGGCAAAAGCACCGTTGCCCATGCGGTCGCGGAACACCTGCACATTGTCTACCTGAACAGCGGCAGTTTTTACCGCGCGCTCACGCTTGCGCTGCTGGACGAGGGGATTTCCCTTGACGATACCGGCGCCGTCATGGCCTTTGCCGCAAAGCAGCGCCTTGACTACGTGGACGCCCGGCTCATTCTCAACGGCAAGGACGTGGACGACCTGCTGCATCAGGACAGGGTCGATGCGAGCGTCTCAAAAGTTTCTTCTATAGTACCGTTACGCCATCTGGTGAATGCCCGCATGAGGAAAATCGTCCGCTCTCTGAGCGTCATCTGCGAGGGGCGCGACATGACGACCGTCGTCTTTCCGCAGGCTGAGTTCAAGTTCTACCTTGACGCGAGCATCGACGTGCAGGCGAAGCGCCGCTTTGAGCAGGGCGTGAGCAATCTGAGCCTGGAGGAAATCAGGCAGGCCATCATAAAACGTGACGAGATGGACAGGAATAAGGCCGAGGGGGCGTTAAAAAAAGCGCCTGATGCGGTATATATTGACACTTCAGACTTGACCATAAATCAGGTTTGTGAGATAATTGAATCAAAACTCAAAACTAAAGGATTGACAATGGCGCAGAAGGAAGTGGAACAGAATATCGACCAGAGCTCCAAGGACGACATTCACACACAATTAGAGGAATCTATCAACAAGATGGAGCAGGTCGAGGACAATGTCCTCGTTCAGGGCAAAGTCGTACAGGTGACTGACGATACCGTTTTTGTAGACGTGAACTGCAAGTCGGAAGGAAAAATCCCTCTCGCTGAATTTGGGGACGATATTCCTAAGGTCGGCAGCACAATTACCGTGTATCTCATCAGCCAGTTCGGAAAGAACGGTCCGGAAGTATCAAAGATTCGGGCTGACGAAAAGCGTCTGTGGGAAGGATTTAAGACCGCTTTCAGCGAGAAGACAGCCGTCGACGGCAAAATTGCTTCCCTCACAAAGGGCGGCTATATGGTCGATTTGGGCGGCGGCATCAGCGCTTTCCTCCCGATTAGCCAGGCTGACAGCCAGAAGGTCGAGAAAGCCGAGAAGCTGCTCGGCACAAAGGGGCAGTTCTATATCGAGCGCCTGTACAGCGACGGCAGAAGAAATGTCGTCGTGAACCGCCGCAAGTATCTTGAGGAAAAAATCGACGCGAACCGCGAGAAGTTCTTTGAGGAAGTCCGTATCGGCGATACCGTGAAGGGCTCCGTAAAGTCATTCACCAGCTTCGGCGCGTTCATCGATTTGGGCGGCTTTGACGGTCTCCTCCATATCAACGATATGAGCTGGGGTCATGTTACCCGCCCCAAGGACTTCGTAAAGAAGGGGCAGGAAATCGAGCTCAAGGTTATCCGCCTTGACCCCGAGAAGAAGCGTATCAATCTCTCCCTCAAGCATTTCACGGAGGATCCGTGGCTGCACTTCGAGGATAAATATCATGTCAACGACGTGGTGAAGGGCAAGGTCACGAAGCTGACGGAATTCGGTGCTTTCATCGAGCTTGAGGAAGGTATCGAGGGGCTTGCGCACATCTCCGAGTTCAGCTGGACAAAGAAGGTGAACAAGCCGTCCGATATGCTCAAAGAGGGCGATGAGGTCGAGTGCATGATTCTCGGCTACGATATTCAGGCTGGCCGCGTTTCCTTGGGGCTCAAGCAGGTCACTGCGAACCCGTGGGATTCTATCAGCGGGAACTATCCGGTCGGGACAAAGGTGCACGGCAAGGTCGTCAAGATTACCAACAGCGGCGCTTTCGTGCAGCTTGAGGAAGGTATCGACGCGTTCCTTTCCGGAGAGGATCTCTCTTGGACAAAGAAGGTCAAGCATCCCGGCAGCGAAATCAAGGTCGATCAGGAGCTTGATGCGGTCGTCACCGAGTGCAATCAGGAGAACCATCGCATCCGCATCGGCATCAAGCAGCTGACGGACAACCCGTGGAAGGAATTTGCTTCCCAGTATAAGCCGGGCAGCACGCTGGAAGGCGAGGTTACCTCTATCACTGATTTCGGTCTTTTTGTGAAGGCTCCGAATGGTATTGAGGGCTTGGTGAACAAGGCGAATATCAGCGATGACCGTGACGTGCCTTTCGAGGAAGCGATAAAGAAGTACAACGCCGGTGACAAGGTGAATGTCTACGTGGTTTCCATCGATGTCGATAAGGAGAAGGTCGCTTTCTCCATCAAAGAATACAAGAAGGCGCAGGCTCGTGCTGAGCTTTCTCAGTATATGGCATCGAACGGGGATGACGATGACGGTGCCTACACTATCGGTGACAGCCTGAAAAGTCACAAGGAAGAAAAATAAAGAGTTTTTTCAATGAGTGAGGTCGGTGGTATCGATTTTGAAAAGCTGAAATCGCTCATTGAAATTCATACCCGCATAAACGGAAGCTATTCGCACATAGACGCATTGCTGACTTCTATATTGGAGTCGGCGATGTGCCTCGTTGAGTGCGAGTCGGCTTCCGTTCTTTTGCTTAACCGGGAAGATGATTTCCTGCGTTTCATGATAGCGCTGGGACCCAAGGGGGCGGAGGCGAAGAATATCAGGGTGAGCCGCAACAGCATTGCAGGCTGGGTCGCCGACCACAATGAGCCGCTCATCCTGAACGATGTCATGCATGACTCCCGCTTTTCCCCTGACGTTCAGAATAAGACTAATTATATATCCCGCAATATGATAGCCTTTCCCATGCGGGTAAAGGACGAGTGCGTCGGCGTCATCGAGCTGATAAACAAGGCGCGCGACCAGTACTTCAACGAGAAAGACCTTTCCGTGCTTTCCGTGATGGGGGAGCTTGCGGGAACCGCGTACAACAACGCCGCCCTGTTCCAGAGCACCAAGGACAAAATCAATGTCCTGCAGAATGCCGTGAATGTCGGCAAGGACTATCATGCCTTTGTCGCCAAAAGCCGCATCATACTGGATCTGATGGATGTTATCGGGCGGGTCGCGAAGACAAAATCCTCCGTCCTCATCATCGGCGAGAGCGGCGTCGGCAAGGAGCTTTTTGCGGAGCAGCTGCATCTGCGCAGCGACCGGAACGACAAGCCGTTCATACGCGTAAGCTGCGCGGCGCTCTCGCCGGCTTTGCTTGAGAGCGAGCTCTTCGGGCATGTGAAGGGCGCCTATACCAGCGCCGTGAGCGCGGAGAAGGGACGCTTCGAGCTGGCCGACGGGGGGACGCTCTTCCTTGACGAAATCGGCGAGATGCCGCTGAACCTGCAGGCAAAGCTGCTCCGCGTGCTGCAGGAGCGGAAATTCGAGCGGGTCGGCTCTGGTACCACCATCTCGGTGGATGTGCGCATCATAGCCGCCACGAACCGCAACCTTGAGGCGATGGTCAGGGACGGAACCTTCCGGCAGGATTTGTATTACCGCCTGAATGTCATGCCGCTCAACATCCCGCCCCTCCGCCAGCGCCGGGAGGACATAGAGCCGCTTGCGCAGTATTTCCTGCAGAAGTACAGCGAGGAGACAAAGAAAAGCTTTGAGGGCTTTTCTTCCGCCGCCATCAAGACGCTCTATTCCTATTACTGGCCGGGCAATATCCGCGAGCTTGAGAATACCGTGGAGCGGGCGGTTATCCTTGGCCATGATTCCTGGATACAGGTGCAGGATCTGAATCTTCCTGCGGCTGCTCCTGCGGAAGGCGGTTCTGCGGGGGAAAAGGGGGTTCCCGCGACTTCCGCGCGCATGGCCATGGAGGAGGTGATGGATTCCGGGAATCGCTCGCTCAAGGCCGCGCTGCATTTTTTCAAGCGGCAGTACGTGACGGCTGTGCTTGAGGAGACCGGCTGGAACCAGACTGCTGCGGCGAAGATTCTCGGCGTGCAGCGCACCTATGTTTCCAGGCTGCTGAATGAGCTTCAGATTAAAAACCCTGTAAAGCCGTAGCAAGGTTTTGACAAAGTTGCTGAATTCATATATAGTATGTAGCACTTGTTATGTGGAGATATTAAAAATGGCGAATAATGTCGTTAGTATGGAAAACGGGAAATCTGAGAAGAAAAATAGAGAGGCTTCCGTAGAGAATTTCCTCGTGAAGAACCGCGTGCCGCTTCTTGTTGTCATTGCGGTGCTGTTTGTCGCAGCTCTTGCTGCCTGCATTATCCTTGGAGTCACCGATATGCAGCGTAAGAAGGGAATCTCTGCGGTTGATTCTATCGAATATACGCTGACGGCGAATGCCGCCGACGCCTCCGATGCTGATATGGCTGCCCGCCGCGAGGCTGCCCTTGCCGCGCTGCAGCCTTATCTGGGCAAGAGCGACATCGTCGGTGTCCGCGCCTCCATGCTTGCTGCGGATATTTATTATGCTGGTAAGGATTATGCGTCCAGCCTTGATGCGTGGCTGAAGGCTGCCGGGGCCGGCGCAAAGTCATATACCGCGCCCGTCTGCTATTTCAACGCGGCGTCTTGCTGTGAGGAGCTCGGCAACAATGCGGATGCCGCCAAGTACTACGCGCTTGCGGCCGCTGCGGACGATTTTTATCTTGCCCCCCATGCGCTTTTTAGCGAGGGCAGGGTGCACGAATCCGACAAGGATTATAAGGCCGCTGCGGAGGCATACCAGAAGCTCATCGATACGTATAGCTCGGACGCATGGGCGGATGTGGCTCAGAGCCGCATTATAGAGCTCAAGCTTGACCATAAGATAGACTAGGCTTGTTCGGACGCTTAAGTTTCCGGACGATTCTATTAAAAGCGGGCGGGAATCGCTGGCGTTAAGGCGCCCGGTGCCCCCGCTTTATTCTCTGCGGGAAAAGACGGAATGAAGAGGACTGTTTGTGTTGTGCGCGCATGTATGGCGGTACTTTGTTGCGGACTGCTCGCGCTTTCCGCGTGCGGGCTGGATACGAGCCATAGCCTCAGCTCTTCTTCTTCCGGCGGGCACAGCGTTGATGCCACTACGCTGGATCCGACGCAGATTTATTTCAGCTTCCAGACGAGCGAGACCGGCAATGATCAGTCAGGCTCGTTCACCTTCAACGGTACTGAAGTCTATTACAAGATTTATACCGATGCTTCGACCATGCGCGGGCGCAGGGCTGTCATAGACAATCTTGCAGCCACGGAGGCATATACCAAGCTTACGTCCGACTATGGCTACCAGAAACTGCTGCTGAAAGAGGGCTCCGAGACTTCGCCCTTGATTCAGTCCGCAAATAGGAACCGCTATGTGTATATCCGCCTGAATGATTACAATACAGCGAACAGCGATGATTACCGCAATGTTATCCAGGTGGGGAATTCCGCGATGACGAAGTACGACAGCGCCCTTATGCTGGGCTCCCCGCGCCGCTCTATCGGGCGTAGCTGCGGATTTGACTTCGGCGTCTCCGCGGACAGCGCCGCCTATTGCCGCAGTCCCGTTCCGGCTTCTGGCGACACGGATTTCTACGGCACCACAAGCAGCGCCGGACCGTGGTATGTGGACATGTATGCGGTTTCCGTCGGTACGGATAGCCGCGGCTCGGTATCCTACAGCGCCCCGCATTACTGCGGTTCGGTCACTATCAGCAAGTATTAGGCTTGCTCCGGGGAATGCACCGGCCGGGTGTGCCGCCTTGTGCCGGATGGCTTGCATAAAATTTCGTTTCCGTGTATACTAGAGGAGCGTTGGATAATGCCTTGGGGCTTGGACAGCGCTTCTTTTTATATGTATTCGGCGCTTTAGCTCAGCTGGATTAGAGCA
>DGUD01000135.1 GCA_002393865.1 Treponema sp. UBA4319 | reverse complement strand
TTTTTTTGTTTTTAAAGGAATGTCAGCGCTGCCCGGCACTCAGTTCTTACAGGGGCTGCGGCACCGCCACTCAGGCCGGGTGCCTGCGCCTATTCCAGGCCGAGCGCCTCGCACGCCATCTGCGCGGCATGCTGCTCGGCGGTCTTTTTGTTCTTCCCCTCTGCCGGCCCGTAGCAGACATCTCCCAGATGCACCGAGACGACGAATGTCCTGTCGTGATCCGGGCCGCTCATCCGCACAAGCTCGTAAACCGGGCATACCTTGTGTTTCTGCTGGTAGTATTCCTGCAGGACGGTCTTATAGTCCCTGTTGCCCTTGTCCAGCTGCACCTTGCGTATTTCCGGGACAATCAGCCTGAGCACCAGCTTTTCTGCCGCCGCGTAGCCGGAATCGAGGTAGAGCGCGCCTATCACGGCCTCTACCGCATCCGCGAGGATGGCCTTTTTCTCGCGTCCCCCCGACAGCTCCTCCCCTCTGCCCATGACAAGGTAGCGGTCGATATGCATGGTGTCCTTTGCGATGGGGGCAAGTACCTGCTCGCTCACGACATTCGCCTTTATGCGCGCAAGATCCCCCTCCGGGTTGTCCATCATGTCCTCGTAGAGAAAGGCGGCGGTCGCGAGCCCCAGCACGCTGTCGCCCAAGAATTCAAGCCGCTCGTTGTTGTAGCGCTTGTGCTCCTTGTTCTCGTTCGAGAAGGAACGGTGGTGGAAGGCAAGGTCAAGGATGTTCAGGTTCTTGAAATGCACATCAAGATTCCTGCAGAACTGCTCCAGCTCTTTTTTCCGCTCAGGGCGAAGCTTCTTCGATTCGTAAAAAAGATCCCTCAGGTTCATGTCCGTCCTTCCCGGAGGCGCCTGCTGTACGGCTGCAGGCGGACTCCTTTAAAATGGAAAAGGCACAGCAAAACTGCCGTGCCTTCCTCTGCCTGTCAAAAGAGCTGCTTACGCCTTTGCGGCTTTGATGAAATCGTAGGCGTCCTTCACGGTCTCAAATTCGTTGGCTTTCTCGTCAGGAATCTGCACACCGGTCTCTTCCTCGATAGCATAGACAAGCTCGTATGTATCAAGGCTGTCAGCGCCCAAATCCCCGCGGAAAGATGACTCAAGCTTAACCTTCTCCGGGTCAATCTCAAGCTTCTCTGCAATCAGCGTCTTCATCTTCGCAAACAGTTCGTCTTCTGCCATGGTCATACTCCTTGTTTAGCCGTTCACTTCAGGCGTAATCACCTGACGCCCTTTATAGAAACCGCATTTGGGACACACATGATGCTGCATGATAAGGTTCCCGCAGTTGCTGCACGCAACAAGGTTCGGGGTGTCAAGATGCATATTTACACCGCGTCTTCTCTTCGTCACGGCTTTTGATGTTTTCGATCTAGGTACTGCCATAATATATAACCTCGCTATAAATTTTAGACGTCTGTATAACGTTCCGTATATTACTACAGATTCCTATTTCTTGTCAAGAATTATACAGCCATTTCTTTCTGTTTGTCAATATTTTTCTTGACAAAAGCAAGAAAAATGTCAGAAAGCGGGTGAAGGCGCCTGCCGCCGTCAGCCCCTACGCTCCTTGTACCGTGCCGCGGTACTTTTCCCGCATCGCCTGCTCGACCACCGGCGGTACCATGCCGCTGATGTCTCCCCCGAAGCGGGCGAGCTCCTTGATGCTGCTGGAGCGTATGAGGAAGTAGCGCTGCTCTGTGGGGACAAAAAGCGTCTCGATGTCCTTGTTGAGCGAGCGGTTTATGAGCGACAGGTCGAATTCGTAGGAGAAATCATTGACGTTCCGTATGCCTCTGATAAGGACGTTCGCACCGACCTTCCGGCAGTAGTCCACGATAAGCGTGCTGCAGGCGTGCACGCTGACATTTCCGTACGGTTCCGTCAGCTGGCGTATCATGGAGAGCCGCTCGTCCTCGGAAAAAAGGTGGTGCTTGTCGGGGTTGATTGAGATGACGACGTCGATGGCGTCGAAGAGCCTGCTTGCCCGCTCGATGATATTGATGTGACCGTACGTGGGGGGGTCAAAAGACCCGGGGAACACCGCAGTTGTCATAGGAACCTCCCGTCTTTTTCCGCCGCCTGCCCGCTGAGCCGGATGCAAAAGTCTGGCGGACTGCTGAACCTGAGCACACTATAGCACAAAACCGCTTTCTGTCCAAGAGCCCCGGCTGTTTTTTAAGCCGGACTTCAGAAGAGGACCGGTGCGCTGCCCTGCCCCTCCCCGCGGGCAGCGGGCTGTGGTGCCCGCGTTTTTGCGGAGCGCCAGGGGATGGGGTTCCGCACGAATTAAATTGCTGAAAGCATTTGACCAAACTGCTTTTAAATATTACTATAAAAGCATGAAAAGAAACAATATAATGAAATGCATGGTCGCGGCCGGGGCGTCGTTCGTCGTCTCTGGATGTGTCTCGACCTGTGCAAGTACAGATACTCCGATTACCCAAGAGCCCGAACAGGTGCCGCTGACGCAGCCTGCGCAGCCGCCCAAGGCTGAGCCTGAGAAAAAGGATGAGGCTCCTGCGCCGGCAAAACCGGCCAAGGAAGAGGCAAAGCCGAAGGACGATCCGGTGCCTGTCGTCTGGAAAGACCCGCAGGTGCAGCCGGAGGTCAAGGCTGAGCCCAAGAAGGAGGAGCCGCCGAAAGAGGAGCCCAAGAAGACCGAGCCCCCGAAGCAGGAGGAGCCTGCCAAGCCTGAGCCGCCAAAAGAGGAAGCCCCGAAAGAAGTCCAGCATAGCGAGGAATACACCCGTTCCGTCAAGCAGATGCAGGGCGGTGCCAACATCAGCGAGGAGACGTTCAATGAGGACAAGAAGAAAGTCCTTGCCATCATCGAGAACCTTGATGAAATCATGAAGAAAAATGACTACAAGGCATGGCTCACCTACCTCGACGACGAGAGCATCAAGTACTGGTCGCAGCGCTCCAACCTGCAGAAAGTCTCGAAGCGGCTCCCCATCAAAGGTGTGCAGATAAACAGCATGGAGGACTACTTCAAGTACATCTTCATCCCTTCCCGCAGCGGGCACAAGGTCGATGAGATCCGTTACCTCACGGAGACCTCCGTCAAGGCGGTGCAGGTAAAGAAGGATGAGGACGGTACCATCCAGGGGGACACGGTGTACTACAACCTCCGTAAAATCAACGGGCAGTGGAAACTTCATCTGCCCACGTTGTAACCAACAAGACGGAAGTTTTGTTAAGTATGCAGATTCTAAGAAAACTTAATTGATTTTTTATTAAGTATGCTGTAGAATCAATTATATCTATCAGGAGGAACTGACCATGAAATTACTGAAACCTATTGCATACGGCGCATGCTGTCTCTTGCTGTGCAGCGGACTTTTTGCTCAGACGGAGACTTCCGTCGAAGATGATTACCTGACAAGCGTGCAGGACGTCATCATCACGGAGCTTGCGAATTCGCAGGAATACGACAACAAGCTCGTCGCGCTCCAGTACCTTGAGGATGCCGTAAAGGGCGGCAAGGCTTCCGCGGAGCAGCGCCATGCCCTGCAGAGCCTCGCGGGCGAAGGCATCACCACGAAAGTCCGCACCAACGGACGTCTTATGAACAACTATCCGGATATCCGCGCAAAGGCATGTGACCTTTTGGCGAATCTTCCGTCAGAGGAGTCAAAGACGACCCTCCTTACCATCGCCAACGAGGACAACGAGCCGATGGTCGTCAGCGCTGCGGTGCGCTCTCTCGGTGCAATCGGCATCAACAAGAATGACGAGGTCGTAACTGCCATCGAGTTCATCCAGCACAAGTATGCAGCCCTGAACCCGACAAGCTCACTTGCCTATGATATCCTTGACGCATACGAGAAGCTTGCACCGACCGTGCAGGACAAGAATGCGATGATTCAGTCTATATCAGAGATTGCGGCGAACTACCGCTTTGCGACCCCTGTCCGCCTCAAGGCGCTGAACCTCATCAAGGCGCTGCAGGCAAGCAATTAAGCCTGAGAGATGGCAATAAAAAAGCTGCTTATTACATAAGCAGCTTTTTTTGTATCGCTTTGGTATATATGGGAGATATGAGGTTCGAACCCACAACCTTCGGCTCCGGAGGCCGACACTCTATCCAGTTGAGCTAATCTCCCAAGCAACGGCTAAAGCATATATTTTTGCTTTCAAATTGTCAACCTGCTTACCGATAAAAAAAGTGAATTCTATGAAAAAAAGGCAGGTATGGAGCATTTGTTATGGATCCTATAATTCTTGCATCGTCTTCCCCCCGGCGCCAGGAAATCCTTCAGCGGCTGAACATTCCCTTTGTCGTCCATCCTTCTAATATAGAAGAGAATGTGCCGGAAGACCTTTCTCCCAGAGAAATCCCTGAGTATCTTGCCTGCGCAAAAGTGAATGCTGTCGTCCGGCAGCTCGGCCTTACGCAGGAGATTGGCTGGGTGCTGGGCGCCGACACGGTTATCTGCAGCGGCGGGAAAATATATGGCAAGCCCAAGGACAGGGAGGAAGCCTTCTCCATGCTTAAGAAATTCCAGGGGCACAGCCATGAGGTCGTCACCGGCCTCGTGCTCTACAACGGCAATATCCACGACATCACGACCCGCACGAACATAAACAAGGTGACGTTCAACGCGATGAGCGATGACGAGATTGCCTGGTATGTCAGCACGGGGGAATGGCACGACGCTGCTGGCGCTTACCGGATACAGGGGCTGGCGTCCTGCTTCATAAAAAAGATAAGCGGCTCAGAAAGCGGTATTATGGGCTTGCCAATCTTTGAGCTTTATGATATGCTGAAAGAACAGGGTTATCACATTTTGCGATAGCTCTGTCCTCCGTCATGCGGGCAGTTCGTCATGTATGAGGGACGGAATCTTCCGGGCTGAATTTTCAGCTACGAGAAATAAGGTCAGGTGGAAAAACGTATCGTTTTTCCGGTGAAGGAGTTAATCATGGCAGTTGTAACCATGAAAAGTCTGCTTGAGTCCGGCGTTCATTTCGGACATCAGGTAAAACGTTGGGATCCGCGCATGAAGAAGTACATCTTCGCAGAGCGTAACGGCATCCATATCATCGATCTGCAGAAGACTATCGCTGCAATCAAAGACAGCTACGACGAAATCCGCAAGGTCGCAGCAGCCGGCAAGTCAGTTCTTTTTGTCGGCACCAAAAAGCAGGCGCAGCAGGCTATCCAGAAGGAAGCGGAGCGCTGCGGCCAGTTCTATGTAAACAACCGCTGGCTTGGCGGTACACTCACCAATTTCGCGACAATCAAAAAATCACTGCTCCGTCTCAAGAAAATAGAAAAGATGGAAGTAGACGGGACTTTCGCCAACCTCACAAAGAAAGAGGTTTCCCAGCTTGAGAAAGAGAAGGAAAAGCTCACCAAGAATTATGGCGGTATCAAGGAAATGAAGGAGTTGCCGGGCGCAGTCTTTATCATCGACACGCACAAGGAGCAGATTGCTGTTACCGAGGCACGCAGGATGCATATCCCGATTGTCGCCATCGTCGATACGAACTGCAACCCTGAGGGTATCGATTTCCCGATTCCAGGCAACGATGATGCTATCCGCGCAATCAGCCTCTTCACCTCTATCATCGCGAACGCGGTTATCGAGGCCGACAACGAGCAGGGACTCAAGATTATCGAGACGCTCAACGACGACGACGATGTGACGACCGATGCCTCAACGAGGAGGGAAGACGAGGAAATCGTCGATTACTCCAACTACACCCCCACCGAGACAAAGGAAGAGGATGCCGAGGCCGACAAGCGGGACGAGCAGGATCTTGTTGACGAGGACAAGCTCTACAAATAATACGGGGAGCTGCCCGGAAAATTCGCTTTTCCGGGCATAAAGCTTGCAACACAGACACACATAATACCTTGCGGGTTGACGGTAAAAGCTGGCCCGCAAGTTCTATACTTATTGGAGACATACATGGCTATCACAGCTGCTCAGGTAAAAGACCTGCGCGAAAAGACCGGCGCAGGCATGATGGATTGTAAGA
>DGUD01000169.1 GCA_002393865.1 Treponema sp. UBA4319 | reverse complement strand
CGCACGCTCGGCCTCACGCGCCTGCAGTGCCGCAAGGCGCTCCGCGTCCCGCAGCTCCTTTTCGGCGGCAAGCCTTGCCTTCTCTTCATCTATGCGGGCATTGCGCTCCGCAATCTGCTCAGGGCTCAGCTTTTCTGCGGTCGCATGGTACATAATGCCGATGCGGAGCCCCAGACTGGTGTTTTCGGCGCTGACATTGAGGAGCGGAGCAAGCTCAAGCTCCATGTTGGACTCGTAGTGCTCAGGCGGGGCAAAACGGAAGCCGGAGCTGAGGGAAAACTGCGGCAGGACAGCCGTTCCGGCAGAGACAAAACCAAGGGAGGCGTCCGGCTGTATAAAAATGCGGATTTTATCCGAATCCACGAGCGGATAGCGCATCCATCCGCCAAATGACATGCTCACAAAATCAGTGAATGAGCTGGAGAGAGCGCGCGGAACCCAATCGCCCCGGAGGCTGATGCCAAGGTCGGCAGCCTCAGGCATCCATGAGAATTTCTTGAAACCAAGCTCAGCACTCATGCCAAAGCTGGTGCCCACAAGAGGTCTGGGCGTCACGTTGTAACCAATCCACGCCTGCGTAAACAGCGGCTCCTCAAGAACCTCTTCATCATCGTTCTGGGCAAAAGCAAGCGGGGACATCATGGCAATCAGGACTATCAGGAACAAACACTTTCTCATATCTTTATGTTCGGCAAAAAAATACATAATTTCCAGCATTCCGGGGCACATTTCGCAAATTCTGCAGGAATGGAGCACGGAACGGGCAAAGGCTGCCGCGGAAGCTGAAACGCACCGGAGCCGCCTTCGCACAACGGCCGGCAGGCCTTCCGCACTAATCAGGAAACCTGCACAAAATCTACCGTCAGCTCCGGAAGCTTGATGTTGGCGGCCTTGACCCGCACGGTCTCGTTCAGCTCAAGCTCCCGGTCAGGCGTCATGAACATCTCCATGCCGAGCGCCGGAATGCAGAACTGGGGCTGCCGCTGGCCTTTGTCCACGCAGACAGCGTCGCCAGTCCAGCCGGGGTTCTGCAGCAGGTACACGAGCGTCCAGTGCAGGTTGCTCTTACGCTCGGCCTTGTGGGCAGCCTGCGCCGAGGCATCCCCGGCGCTCACGCGCAGCAGCATGGTGTCCTTGTCCAGCAGGGGGCGCCCGTCAAGGAACGAGCGCAGCTGCTCATGGGCTATCAGATCGCCGTAGCGGCGGAGCGGGCTGGTCACCTGGCTGTACATGTTCAGACCGAGCCCGCAGTGCATCCCCGGCGTAACGCCTACGGAACGGCGGTGCATGCAGCGCCTCAGCCGGAACTGCCCGGCAAGCCCGTCAGGAACGGTCTCCGGCAGCGTGGGCGCCTCCTGGCTCACGAAGGGGAACGGAATGCGGTTCTTGAAAGCGAACTTTGCGGCACCCTCCCCCGCCAGCAGCATCATCTCACGCACCATCTCCGAGCTCTGCGGATGCACCTCCGGCAGGACAGAGACCTGCTTTGTCTCCGGGTCAACGGAAATATGCACTTCCGGCATCTGAATCTGCACCGCGCCCGCTCTGTCGCGCCGCGCGATGTTGCGCAGGGCAATGTCAAAGAGCGGCTTCAGCTCCGGGCTATCCTTGAGCCCGTCCGCCTGCTCGTAAGTCAGGCGCCTGACAGTCACCATCGTCTTGAACACCGAGCAGTCCTCTATGTTGCCGTCGGCATCGAGCAGTATGCGGAACGAAAGCGCGCGGCTCTTCTCGTTCAGACCAAGCGCGTAGTCCGCGAGCGCATCCTCGCAGAGCATGCGGACGGCGCCTTCCGGGATGTAGAGCGTGGAGCCACGGCCGCGGGCGGATTTGTCTATGGAGCTGTCCGGCAGAACAGTCGAGGCGGGGTCGGCGATGTGCACCCAGAGGTATGTTCCGTCAAAAGCGACCGCATCATCTGGGTCGCTAGACCATGCGTTGTCTATGGCCCATGCCGTCCCGGCAACAGCAAGCCGCTCCTCGTCGGGCGGGGACTCCAGCCCTTCCGTGGCAGACTGGGTGGAAAGCCCCCAGCGCAGCGGGTACGGATTCCGCGATATGTCCCAGATGCCCGTCTCCAGCAGCAGGCGGTGCGCGGCTTCCGGAGTCTCCTTCAGGTGCGCGTCGTGCATCGTCCGGCTTTTGTCAGTCTTGCCAAGCGCGAGCGCCTCCACATCCCCCATATAGGTGCCGTCCTCCGGCAGCTGCAGGCGGCGGGACTTGAGCCGCGCCAGGAAGGCCTCCCGCAGCTCCGCCTCCCGCCCCTTTTCGTCAGCCTTGCGCACCAGGGAATCAATCTCTTCCTGCGGGCGCGGAACAAACACGATGTCTCCGTCCATCTGCGCCTTCAGGCTCTGGCTGAAATAGAGCGTGTTTTTCAGCGCCGTATACATGCCCCACGCCTCGTCGGCCGCAAAATCCCCCCGCGCCAGCTGCACGAGCTCCTCAAACGCAAGCGGCGCCGCGGCAGTCTCATCGTCGGACACAAGCAGCTCGTAGGCCTCCCGTATCTGCAAAGCAAGCTCGTTGCCGCTGTCCGGCGCATACATATCCGATTCTGAGGGCGCCTGAGCATCCGCAAACTGGAGCACCTGCTCCAGCGACGACACAGGCCCTTCGTGCAGCAGCAAAAAATCCTTGAACCGGATGCTCTGGACGGCGTACTGGGCAGCCTTGCTCCCCGCCGCAGGTGCCGAACGGAAGCGGACAGGATACTTGCCGTTCACGGGCTCCCCCGTAATGACGGCAGCATTGTTCTTATATAACACGACAGAATTCGTCTTGACAGTCTTTTCCATAGCTTCAGCCCCCATTCTAGCAGAAAAGGGCTGGTGTTACAATCGGTACAAAGAAAGCCGCTCCTAGCCGCGGCTTCGGGCCGAAAGCGCCCGTGCGGCGCAGGCGGTGGCAGCGTCGGCGGCAGCTGCAACACTGCTTATGACAGACATCGCGAGCAGGAAGAATGCAGGGTAAAAATACCGGAATTCCATACTCTGGGTATCGATTGCAAAGGCCACATAATAAAATACCGCAAGAACAATAAGCCGCCATTCCGGGCAATCACGCAGCTGTACATGACAGAGCCGCAGGCGCAGGCAGACAGCCAGCACGGCAAGCAGAAGAACCGCATAGGGACGAAGCGGAAAAAAAGTCTTTGTCACCGCAACTTCATAGAGATTCATAAAAATATGGCGCTGGAAGGAATCCGACAGGCCGAATTCCGCGCCCCTGCCCCACCGGTCATAATCCCATTCCCAAAGATGGAGCGGCCAGCGGCCGGTGCCCAGCACCTGCGCCACAAAGAAGCCCTTTGTCCGCAGGCTGTCAGACGGAGCTTTCGCGTACAGCCCGACATATTTAGCGAATATCTTCCGCAGCCCGACTCTGGATATGTCCGCCCCCGCCCCGCCCTCAAGCTCAAACATAGAGCAGATATTCGCGTTGAATTTCCCCATCGGCCCTATATACGCGGACAAACGGCGGGTATAGCCTTCGCCGAACAAGTCGTCCAGATAGTCGAGATACTCAGGCTGCTTGTCCGGGGACATGTACGCGATGGAGGTGCCCATCTCCCAGACAAAGCCTGCCGAAACCGAGGACATCGTGTCGATATGCAGCGCGCGGGGAATCAATACCACGGCAAGAATTCCGCCGCAAAGTGCGGCAAGATACAGGATTCTGCCGAGCAGCTCTTTCTGGTACAGAACAAAGAACGCGACAAGCGGCGGCAGGACGGTAAGCGCATTTGCACGGAAACCAAAGGTGACAAAGCTTGCGAAAAACAAGAGGAAAAACACAACGATTCTGTCGAACAGTCCCATCCGGGGCACATCGGCATCAAGCAGGAGCAGGAAAATCTCCATGCCAATGACGGCACCTATTCCCGTTTCATGGTAGATGCTCACACAGAAGAAAAGGGGATTGCATATAACGAGCAGGCAGGCAAAAAAGCGGTAGCGAGGGCAAAGCTTCTGCAGGAGCAGCAGCGTCACATAGAAAAAGGCGAATGCCTGGACAAAGGTGAAGGCCGCTATGTTGCCTGTAAGATAGTAGAAGAAAGCTAAAAAATAACTGGGCGTGACGGTCAGCCAGAAACTCACCGGAAGAGGTTTTCCTTCCAGCACCCCGCCAACGATTGTCTTTAAGCGCTGTGCCAAGCCAATCCTGCCATAGGAATCGCTATAGAGGTTCCCCGGATAACTGACAAGCAGGCAGAAAGCAGCCGCAAAGAGGGCAACAATACAGGTAGAGGAGTTTTCCCGGAAAGCATGCACAAACACACTGCCTGCCAGCACACCAGAAAAGCACAGTGCCAGCACAAAAAGAAAAATACATTCGCAGAAAATGATAAGCAAGGGATACAGCGGATTATAGCTGCGGGAAAGAACAGCCAGCACAGAAGCGGCTATCAGCGACGCGAGGCAAAGTGAAAGATATTCCAGCCGTTTATAATACCGGGGGGGGGTATAAACATACTATGAAAGCTCCTTGGTCTGCCCCACAGTGGCAGGGGGCACCACATATCCGATAGAAAAAAGCTAGCAGAAAAACAAAGAGCTGTCAAGGTTCGGTCTGCAAGAGAAGCGAGCATGCACTTCCGGCGGGAATGGTATCTGATTCCGGCGGGAAACCATGTACCCCGTACCGGGTCTGCCGCTACAAGCTTCGCGTTGCACAGCAGGCTATGGCAGCTGTTTTTTGGGGAGGATAAAAAAAGCGCCGCCGGGATTCCGGCGACGCTTTCAGCTACATCTGCCTCTCAGAGCGAAAAGGCTTATGAGTTTGCAGCAGCATCGGCTACCGTTGATTTGTCGTAGCCAATCTTGCCTGTCAGCGGGTTCTTGAGCCACGGAGCGTCAATCTTCTCGCAGATGTTCAGCTCTGCATCCAGATCATCCGGATTCTTTGAGAAGAACTTGCAGCGTTCCATTGACGGCTTGAAGTTGACCGTCTCGCCGAGCTTGAAGGACTCTTTTGCAGAAGCCTGTACGCGGGCAATCACATTCTGTCCCTTCGTTGCGAGGAAGAGGTGAGTCTCTGCGCCAAGCGGCTCCTTGTTGGTAACCTTCATCTGCATATTGCTCTCCGGTGCAGGAGTCTCGCAATACACAAGGTCTTCCGGGCGCACGCCAAAGTACACTTCCTTACCGACATACGCCTTCAGGGCTTCCTGCTGCGCTGCCGTCGGGGTAAGCTCGAATGAGCCTTCATCCGCAACAATCTTGTCGCCGACCTTCTTGATTGTCACTGAGAGGAAGTTCATCGGCGGAGAACCGATGAATCCCGCGACAAATTTGTTAATCGGGTGGTTGTACAGATAGAGCGGCTCACCAATCTGCTGAACGTGACCGTCCTTCATAACGACAATCTTGGTACCCATCGTCATAGCTTCAATCTGGTCGTGGGTAACATAAATCATCGTAGCCTGCAGTCTCTGGTGCAGTGCAGCGATTTCTCCGCGCATCGTAACACGAAGCTTTGCATCAAGGTTTGAAAGCGGCTCGTCAAAGAGGAAGACCTTCGGATTGCGGACGATTGCGCGTCCGACAGCAACACGCTGTCTCTGACCACCGGAAAGCGCCTTCGGCTTGCGGTCGAGATACTGCGTCAAACCAAGAATCTTAGCAGCCTCATCAACACGGCGCTGGATCTCAGCCTTGTCCATCTTGCGGATTTTCAAGCCGAATGCCATGTTGTCGTACACCGTCATGTGCGGATACAGAGCGTAATTCTGGAATACCATGGCGATGTTCCTGTCTTTCGGCGGAACGTCGTTCATCAGCTCGCCGTCAATGTACAGCTCGCCTTCGCTGATATCTTCCAGACCAGCAACCATGCGGAGAGTCGTAGACTTACCGCATCCAGAAGGACCTACGAATACGCAGAATTCCTTGTCTTCGATAGTGATATTGGCATTCTGGACAGCGCGGACGCCGCCCTCGTAAATCTTGCCAATACCCTTCAGTTCTACCTTTGCCAAAATCGGCCTCCCAAGGGGTTATATTATGGTTTTATTATAAGCCCGCGACAAGGAATTGTCAAATTTTTTTTTACATTTCCGGAAAAGTCCCGCGGGGAAAGGCCGCCCCCTTCCCGCAGCGCAGCGGGAGCCCTGCTGCAGGAGCCCCCGGACAGGTTCAATACACCCTGTTGAACCTGACTGTGCCGGTGACATTGATCCCCGGAAAGGTGACGGCGGGGGCGGAGCTGGTGGTATGGCTCTCACCAAGGAATTTCCTTGCGTCAGCCGCCTCAAATTCTATGTAGCTCTTGTTTTCGTCCGTTTTGCACGTCATATCAGGGGAGCCGTCGCCATCCGTATCGATATACGATACACCGGCGCCCTCACCGGCATTCAGCAGGTTGGCCTCCAGCACGTTCCAGCTCTCGGAGCCTTCGGACGCGACGCAGCGGACAAGACTGTATTGTGCAGTTCCCGCCCGGATACCAAGACGGTACGCGCGCTTGACCTTGGTACCGTTGGTAAGGGTAAACTCGCCCTCGTATATCCAGATTTTGCTGTATTTTGACAGCGATGTATACACTTCGTTCGCGGTGGCCGGGGTACCGGAGCCAGACCCTGAGGAAGAGGAAGACGACGAGCTGCTGTTGGAGCAGGATACGGTCACAAGAGCTGCGCAGAGGCACAGCGGCAAAAGTTTCTTAAGCATTCTCATAACAAACACCGGGGACAGAGCGCCCCCGCTCCTTTTTTTGATACTACGCCTGCCCGGAAAGACCGGCACAACGATTATACAAACCTTTACGGCATCCTGTCAACAAGGCAAATCCAGCGCGGCAAGGCTTCAGCATGAAAACAAAAATGCGCTCCCAGTGGAAAACACCCGGACTGCCGGTTGCACGCTTCGCTTTGCAAATGGCAGCCCGGGCGTTTTTCCGCTTCCGCGCATTTTTTATGTTGAATCCTTGGCTTTGGTAGCATAAAAAAGAAAATCATTTTAAAACAGTTTACATAATTTTCCAATACCGCGTCCGTATTCAGATAAAATACATCTCA
>DGUD01000085.1 GCA_002393865.1 Treponema sp. UBA4319 | reverse complement strand
GGATCCACGCGAGCACGAGCGCCGTGCACAGCAATCCTGCCCGGAGCAGCAGGAAGAGGATGACCGTATCCCTGCCGTCCAGCGGAAAAGCGTTGCTCTCCAGCGCGGCAGCGTATACGGACGGCTGCGCGCAGACAAGCAGAATCAGCAGCTCAGCGGCATACAGGAGGTCAAGGCGGCGCCGCCCGGCGCCATCACCCGCATGCCGGTACGCGCCCGGAAGGAGCATACAAGGCAGCGCGAGGCAGAGCCCCAGCAGGAGCAGCAGCGCGTATATGCAAAGCTCCCGGTGCCAGTGGGGGTGGTTCAGCGCCCTGCCGAGCAGCGATTCGGCGCAGGCAATAGCGAGCCCCTGCATCGGCGGCAGCAGAAGCAGCACGGCACAGGGCAGCACGACGGCGCAGCAGACGGCGGCGGGCCGGTTCCGCCTGCACAGCTCCGTCAGACACTTTATTATCTTTCTGCTAATATTTTCCATGATATAAATTATCGGAGTGTGCATACAAAAAGAAAAGATGGTCTTATAGATTATAATCCAATGGATTTGCAGGACATTTTTATTTGCAATATGAAACGCTTCCGCAAACTACGGCATATCACGCAGGAGCAGCTGGCGGAGCTCTGCGGGACGGACACTTCCTACATCGGGCAGATTGAGATCCGCAGGCGATTCCCATCGCTCCCCCTCGTGGAGCGGATAGCGGCAGCTCTCAAGGTGGAGCCCTACCAGCTCTACAAGCCGCAGGGCACGGAGGAGCAGCTGCCGGGGCAGAAGCTCCAGGCGGAGCTGCTGGCGGCCATCTGCACGGACATAAGCAGGATTCTCTCGCCGTACACCGGCAGCCCGCTTCCGCCCGGCACCGGGACGGGGAATTAAAAAAGTTACCTTAAAATCCATATTTTTCCCGTTTTTTTGTGGCAAAAGCGGGAATTATCTGTTATAATGGCTCCATGAGAATGGAGAATACATCACCGGGAAAACCCTTCCCGCTCGGAGCTGAGCTATCAGACGGAGGGGCGAATTTCGCGGTGTTCAGCAGGAACGGAACGCGCGTCATTCTGAACCTGTATGATAATCCCGATGCGACCGATCCGTATGCATTCGTGGAGCTTGATCCGAAGAAAAACCGCACCGGGGACATCTGGCATGTCTTTGTCCCCGGCGTAAAGGCAGGGACGCTCTACCTCTATCAGGTGGACGGTCCCTTCGAGCCGTCGCAGGGGCACCGCTACAACGCAAAGCAGCTGCTCTTTGACCCGTACGCAAAGGCGCTCACGCCGGTGTCCGTCTTCGGTAACCTGCCGCCCACCTACAAGACGCCGCTTGACAAGACGGACGTGGAGCTTGCGGAGAGCAGGCACCTGTACAGATTCCCCAAATGCGTCGTCATCGACGATGCGGCATTCGACTGGGAGGGCGACATGCCCATCAACCGCCCCCTTTCCCGCAGCATCATCTACGAGGTGCACACAAAGGGCTTTACCGCGGGCAAAGGCTCAGGAGTCCGCAATCCCGGCACCTACGACGGCTTCCGCGAGAAGATTCCCTACCTGCAGGCGCTCGGCATAACGGCGGTGGAGCTGCTGCCGGTCTACGAATTCGACGAGTACGAGAACACGAACGTGAACCCGCGCACCGGGGAGCGTATGAAGAACTACTGGGGCTACAGCACCATCGCATTCTTCGCGCCCAAGGCCGGCTATGCCGCGGACAAGAGCCCCGGCGGCTGCGTGCGGGAATTCAAGGAGCTGGTCAAGGCGCTGCACCGGGCAGGCATAGAGGTCATCCTCGACGTGGTCTTCAACCACACCGCGGAAGGCAACGAGCACGGCATCACGCTCAACCTGCGCGGCTTCGAGAATTCCATCTATTATATGCTTGTGGGAAACCACAACGAGTACTACATGAATTTCTCCGGCTGCGGCAACACGATGAACTGCAACCACCCCATCGTGCGGCGCTTCATCACGGACTGCCTGCGCTACTGGGTCATAAACTACCACATAGACGGCTTCCGCTTCGACCTCGCGTCAATCCTGAGCCGCAGCCAGGAAGGCGCGCTGCTGGACTTTCCGCCCCTCACCAACGAGATTTCGGAGGATCCCATCCTGTCGCGCACAAAAATCATCGCGGAGCCATGGGATGCGGGCGGCGCATACCAGGTGGGCAGGTTCCCCGGCGGCCGCTGGGCGGAATGGAACGACCGTTTCCGCGACGACATCAGGCGCTTCTGGCGCGGCGACGAATTCGCCTCGTCGGGGGCGGCCACGCGCCTGAGCGGCTCCAGCGACATCTACGCCAGCTCCGGCAGGAAGCCCGGGCACAGCATAAACTACGTCACCTGCCACGACGGCTTCACCATGAACGACCTTGTGAGCTACAACCACAAGCACAACGAGGAGAACGGCGAGGACAACCGCGACGGCACGGACAGCAACTGGAGCTACAACCACGGATACGAGGGCGCCACCGCGAACCCCGCCATAGAGAAGCGGCGCAACAAGCAGATGCGCAACTTCCTGCTGACGGAGCTGATAGCGCAGGGAACGCCGATGATTCTGGGCGGCGACGAATTCCGCCGCGGGCAGCAGGGCAACAACAATGCCTACTGCCAGGACAACGACACCAGCTGGTTCGACTGGACGCTCATCCCGCTGAACGAGAAAATCCTTACGTTCACCAAGCGCGCGATTGCGCTGCGCAAGCGGCACGCCGTCTTCCGCCGGGAGACGTTCTTCCGTGGCCAGCACGCGGGGGACGTGCCCGACATCCAGTGGTACAACCCGGACGGCAGCAACCCCGACTGGAAGGAGATTTCCCGCTTCCTCGCGTTCCGCCTCTGCGGGCGCTACGCCAAGAACGACGACGGCTCCGAGGACAACGATTTCTACATCGCCGCGAACACGGACAGGCGGGACATCATGGTGACGGTGCCATCCGCGCTGGGCGGCAGAAAATGGTATCTGGTGGCGGACACCTCGATTGACGGGCCGGACGCCATCACCGAAGAGGGAAAAGAGGAATTACTGCGGGGGCAGGAACACTATGTCATTCCTGCGGGCTCGCTGATAATATTAATCGCAAAGTAAGCGGGAGGCCGCAGGGGCCGGAGTCCCGGCGGTCAGCCCAAGCACATCTTTCTGGAGGATTACAGATGGACTTTGACGCAGAACAGTTTAAAGCAAACCTTACCGCACGTCTCCGCAGGCAGTACGGAAAAGACATCACACAGGCCACAAAGCACGACCTTTTTGATGCGGTAAGCGCCAGCGCACTGGAAATCATCATGCCGAACTGGATGGAGACTCGCCGCGAGTACGAGGCGAAGCCTACCAAGCAGCTCTATTACCTGAGCGCGGAATTCCTGATGGGGCGCGCGCTGAGCAACAACCTCATAAACGCCGGCATTTTTGACCAGGTGCAGGAAGTGCTCAAGGACATGAAGATAAACTACGACATCGTGGAGGACGAGGAGCCCGACGCGGGTCTCGGCAACGGAGGCCTCGGCCGCCTTGCGGCATGTTTCCTTGACTCGCTCGCCACGCTGCAGTATCCGGGCAACGGCTACGGCATCCGCTACGAGTACGGCATGTTCGAGCAGCACATAGAGAACGGCGAGCAGGTGGAATACCCTGACAACTGGCTGCGCCACCGCGACCCGTGGGAAGTAAAGCGCTCAGACCTTGCCGTCACCGTCCGCTTTGGCGGGGAGATAAAATACGGCAAAACGCCTGACGGGCAGGACAGGTTCTACATCGAGAACGCGGAGGAAATCACCGCGACGCCGTACGACATGCCTATCGTGGGCTTCGGCAACAACACGGTGAATACGCTGCGCCTGTGGCAGGCGACAAGCCCGGACGGCTTCGACCTGCAGCTCTTCAACGACATGCAGTACCAGCGCGCGGTCGAGCGCCAGAACAACGCGGAGAACATCAGCCGCGTCCTCTACCCCAACGACAACGGGCCGATGGGCAAGGAGCTGCGCCTGCGCCAGCAGTACTTCTTTACCTCCGCGTCGCTGCAGGATCTGGTGCACCACTTTGTGCTGAACGTCGGCACTGATTTCTCAAAGTTCCCGAACTACCACGTCATCCAGCTGAACGACACGCACCCGGTGGTCGCCATTCCTGAGATGATGCGCATCCTCATGGACGAATACAACGTGGGCTGGAACGACGCGTGGAATATCGTCACCAAGACATTCGCCTACACGAACCATACGATTCTTGCCGAGGCGCTGGAAAAATGGCCGATCGACATCTTCCAGAAGCTGCTCCCGCGTATCTACCAGATTGTGGAGGAGATAAACCGCCGCTTCATGATGGAGCTGCGCCAGAAATTCCCCAACGACTACCACAAGCAGAACCACATGGCCATCATCCACGACGGCAAGGTCTACATGGGCTGGCTCGCCATCCATGCCTGCTTCAGCGTGAACGGTGTGGCGGAACTGCACACAAAGCTGCTCAAGGAGCAGGAGTTCAAAGACTGGAACACCATCTACCCGCAGAAGTTCAACAACAAGACGAACGGCGTCACCCAGCGCCGCTGGCTGCTGTGCTCCAACCCTGAGCTCGCCGCCTTCATCACCAAGCGCATCGGGCACGGCTGGGAGACAGATTTGTCCAAGCTGAAGGAGCTTGAGAAATTCAAGGACGACGACGCCTCTCTGAACGAGCTGATGGCCATCAAGCAGCACAACAAGGAGGAGCTCGCCGATTACCTCAAGCACACGCAGAACGAATTCCTTGACCCGGAGAGCATCTTTGACACGCAGGTAAAGCGCCTGCACGAATACAAGCGCCA
>DGUD01000055.1 GCA_002393865.1 Treponema sp. UBA4319 | reverse complement strand
ATCAACCTTTCCAAGCCGGAGAAGGATCCCAAGGCGATTGCCGCGGCCCGCAACGCGCGCCAGGGCGGCTACCCGGCGTGCCTCTTGTGCAAGGAGAACGTGGGCTACGCCGGCCGCGTGAACCATGCGGCGCGGCAGAACCACCGCATTATCCCGCTCAAGCTTGCCGGAAAGGAGTGGGGGCTGCAGTATTCGCCCTACGTCTACTACAACGAGCACTGCATCGTGTTCAGCTACGAGCATACGCCGATGCAGATAAGCCGCGAGACATTCCTCTTCCTCTTTGACTTTATCAAGCTCTTCCCGCACTATACCATCGGCAGCAACGCCGATCTGCCGATTGTGGGCGGCTCCATCCTGAGCCACAACCACTTTCAGGGCGGCTGCTACGAATTTGCCATGGCGCGCGCGCCTGTGGAGGAGTCCTTCCCCGTGCACGGCTTTGACGACGTGCGCTGCGGCATTGTCAAGTGGCCGATGAGCGTCATCCGGCTGTCCGGGCATAATTCCGACCGCGTGGTGCAGCTGGCAGACAGGATACTGAATTCGTGGCGCGCCTACACGGACAAGGAGTCCTTTATCTTTGCCGAGACCGGCGGCGAGAAGCACAATACAATCACGCCGATTGTGCGCATGCGGGGCGGCGATTACGAGATAGACTTGGTGCTGCGCAACAACATTACGACGGAGGAGCACCCGCTCGGCGTGTTCCATCCCCATGCGGAGCTGCACCATATCAAGAAGGAGAACATCGGGCTCATCGAGGTGATGGGGCTTGCGGTGCTGCCCGCCCGGCTCAAGAAGGAGCTGAACGACCTTGCCGAAGCCATCGTGAACGGGCGCGACGTCAGCGCCGACCCGGAGCTGGCCAAGCACGCCGACTGGGTGGGCACCTTCCTTCCCCATTACGGCAAAATCACGCGCGATAATGTCGGTTCCATCCTGCAGGAGGAGACGGCACGGGTCTTCGTCCGCGTACTGGAGGACTCCGGCGTGTTCAAGCGTACCCCGGAGGGCAGGGATGCCTTCCACCGTTTTATGAGCACGTTCGCATAGGAGAGGCGGTTTCGGAAGCCGGGACGGGGCAAGTCCCGGAACTAAGCGGCTTTTGAAGCTTGCCAGGAGGTTTTTATGGCACAGTTACAGGTTCCGGGGGGCTACAAGGCGCTCCTGAACGAGAAGGAGACGGAGCACGCCATCGTGCTCATCAAGGATTTTTTTCAGCTCGCGCTTTCCACGGAGCTGAACCTGACGCGCGTTACCGCACCGCTATTCGTGCAATCGGGCTTGGGCATCAATGACGACCTGAACGGTGTCGAGCGCCCCGTGCGCTTTCCCGTAAAGGACATGGGGGATGCGCAGCTGGAGATTGTCCATTCCCTTGCAAAGTGGAAGCGCCTGAAGGTGACGGACATGGCTCTCAAGCCCGGATTCGGCATCTATACCGACATGAACGCCATCCGCGCCGACGAGGAGCTGGACAACCTGCATTCCCTGTATGTGGATCAGTGGGACTGGGAGATGTGCATCGCCGGTTCCGACCGCTCCATCCCCTACCTGAAGTCCGTGGTGGAGAAAATCTACCGCTGCCTGAAGCGCACTGAATTCTATATCTACGACCGCTACGCCGCCATTCCTCCGGTGCTGCCGGAACATATCACGTTCCTGTACGCGGACGATTTGCAGCGCCAGTACCCGGACAAGAGCCCCAAGGAGCGCGAGACGGAGGTGGTGCGCAAGTATGGCGCGGTCTTCCTGATAGGCATCGGCGGGAAATTGCCCGACGGTTCCATCCACGACGGGCGTGCCCCCGACTACGACGACTGGATTACGGAGAGTGGCGACGGGCACCGCGGGCTGAACGGCGACCTGCTCGTGTGGAACCCTGTGCTGCAGAGCGCCATGGAGCTTTCTTCCATGGGTGTCCGCGTAAGCCCGCAGTCGCTTGAGGCGCAGCTTGCCGAGCGCGGCTGCCCTGAGCGCTCACGGCTGGAATTCCACCGGCGCCTGCTTGCCGGCGAGCTGAGCCAGACGATGGGCGGCGGTATCGGGCAGAGCCGCCTGTGTATGTACTTCCTGCGCAAGGCGCATATCGGCGAGACGCAGGTAAGCACGTGGCCTGACAGCATGCGCGCTGATTGCGCCAAGGCTGGTATCCGCCTTTTGTAGCGCAGCATGGAAGACAATACCATCCATATCGGGACGGACTCACTGCTGCGGGAGATTCCGTCGTTTGCCGGGCGCGGCATCACGGAATTTTCCCTGCACGACAGGAAGGCGGCGTCAGACCGCACGTTCCTGCTTGCTGTTGCCGCCGCCGTGCTCCGGCATTGCCCGGAGCTTTTTATCTCGCTTGAGATAGATGCAAAGACCCTTGACCAGCAGCTTGTCCGTGCGCTCGGCGGGCTCTGCTGCTCCGTGGAGATTCCGCTTGCCGGCACGGAGAAGGGCGGCGCCCTCCTCTTTGACAAGAAGCTTTATTCCGGACGGGCTGCCCTGCTGAACCGGGAAGGGCTGGTCTTTGGCTTTCTCATGGGCTGGGGCTGCCAGCCGGGCGATACCTTCCGCGCCTTCCGCGACAGGCTGGACTTTGCCTTGTCTCTGTACCCCAACCACGTGGAATTTCCCCAGCTGGACGAGCCGCGTGACCCCAAGCCCACCGGCGTGTATTCGTCCAAGGACATGGATTTTTCGCGGGGCATGGCTTTTGCGTGCCGCACGTTCTATACGGCAGGCAGGGCGGTGCCGTGGTTCATGGGCGTGCTGAAGGCGCTCCGGGTCTCGCCGTCCGCGTTCTTTGCCGATTTTGACGAATGGCAGCAGTGCGGCAGCTGCTCCTATGTGACCGGCTTTGACCCGGATGCCGTTCCCCATGCCGAAATAGAGAAGATGCAGCTTTCCTTCCTGAAGGAGAAATTCGATGAGAAGCACAAGGCGAATCTCTTCCCCGTGGTGGATGATCTTGTCCGCCTGAACGGGGCGTTCTCGCGCGTTGCGGCGGAAGGCGAGGAGGGGCTTGTGGAGACCACGTACAACCCGGACGAGCTGCTTTCCCCTGCGGCGGCCGATATCGCCCGCTTTGCGGAGAATTCCTGCCAGGAACCGTGCCGGGTGCGCGTCTTTGCCGGCTCCGACGCCCCCGATTACAGGTATTGAGCCGGCTTCAGAATAGTGGAATCTTTAAAAGACAAGCTTTATCTTGTTCCGCGGGCGCGTTTCCGTGGCGCTCCGGCCTGCGAGCAAAAAAAAGACTCCGGTGTGCCGTCCGGAGCCTGTTCAAGGAGTTTCGTGTGCTTGGAATCAAGGAGTTATCCTCAGTGCCTTACAACACTATTAACCGCCGAAGCCTCTGAGGGTTACAGCTTTCTGCATATTTTTTTCTTTTTTTATCGGATTTTTTCTCTGCTGGAAGAAAGCGGGAATTCCGGGTATTGCCGCCGCTTTCCGCTCTTTTTAAACGGATGGAAGCCGGCGTTTCCGCCGGCTTCCGCTTTACGGGAGGTTCCGTTTACTGGATTTTGTAGCGTCCCGTGCTGATGGTGTGCCCGTCGCTGTAGACGTCGAACCAGATGGTCTTGTTCTTGTTTGTGTCCAGCGCGGCGTAGAATTCCTCGACGCTGGAGATTTTCTTGTCGTTGACGGCGGTTATGACGTCGCCGTTCTGCAGGCGCAGCGCTGCGGCAGGTGATTTCTCCTGGATGTTGCTGACGATGACGCCCTTTACGCTGTTGTCGGTCAGCTTGATGCTCTTGCGGGTGGTATCGGTGAGCGGCGCCGCGATAAAGCCCGGCCAGAGCTTGCTGTTGTCGGAGGAGACTTCGTTGCTGCGCTCCTCAATCTTGATGCTCAGCTCGATTTTGTTCTTACCGCGGAGCACCGTGAATTTTGAGGTTTGACCCGCCTGCAGGTTGCCGACCTCGCGCACCAGCTGGTCGACCGTCTTTACGTCGTGGCCGTCGAGCGCGACGATGAAGTCGCCCGCCTGGATGCCGCCCTTCATCGCGGGGCTGTTCATGAAAATCTCCGCGGCAAAGGCGCCGGTCTGCGTCTCGCTGATGCCGAGGTCTTTCTTGTATTCGGCCGAGACATCCACAAGGCTTACGCCCAGCCAGCCGTAGGAGACTTTGCCGTTCGCGATGAACTGGTCGATGGTGGTCTTGATGTTGTTGATGGGGATGGAGAATCCGAGTCCCTGGCTGCCGCCTGACTGCGAGGCAATCCACGTGTTGATGCCGATGACCTCGCCGTAGATGTTTACGAGCGGGCCGCCGGAGTTGCCCTGATTGATGGCGGCGTCTGTCTGGATAAAGTCGCTGATGGAGCCAATCTGGCCGCCGGAGCGCCCGGTCGCGCTGACGATGCCCTGCGTTACTGACGCAAAGTAGCCGAGCGGGCTGCCGAGCGCCAGCACGATGTCTCCCTGCTGCACCGCGTCGCTGTCGCCCAGCGCCGCCACGGGGATGCTCTTGTCGTCGGATTCAAAGGAGACGAGGGCAATGTCCATGCGCTCGTCCGCGCCCACCAGCTTGCCGTCGAATTCACGCTCGTCGTTCAGTTTGATTTTGATTGTGGTCGCATTGCCTGCCACGTGGTTGTTCGTGAGCACGTAAACGGTTTTGCCGGTCTTGCGCACGATGACGCCGGAGCCGAGCGCGGACTGCTGCAGCTCCCGCGTGCTGCCCTCTTTGTCGCTGCCGCTGTCCGGGAAGCCGAAGAAGAAGGGAAGGTCTTTGAAGGGGTTGTAGCTCTGCACCTTGGTTGTCTCCGTGACATCGACCTCGACGACTGCGGGGAGCACCGTGGAGCTTATGGAGCGGAATGTATTCTGGAGCGCCAGCGTGATGGCGAGCGGGTCGGATGAGAGTGCCGGGGTTGACGCGTTCTTCTTTGTGTCCGCGAAAGCGACGTTCGCGGAACCTTTGTTCACTTTGCATGAGAGCGCGAACAGGCCGAAGGAAAAGACTGCGACTGCGGCCGTCCCCAGTATTTTTTGTGTCAAATGCTTCATTATGGTAAAACCTCCATTATGTATGGAACCCCGGTGCGCGTCTGCGCGGGGGCTTTCCTATGCTTGAGCTTTCTGATACCAGCGTAGTGGTGTACCAGCCTGATATCAAAAAATATAATAAATCTGGCAGTGAAAGTGTTACAGGGAAAACAAGAAAATATTGTTATCGCCGCCTCTTCCGCTGCGGGGCAGGGCGGCCGCCTGATTACGCCGGAATCAAATGCCCCTGCCGCCGGAATCAAATGCCCCTGCCGCCGGGGGCGTATGTTTTTCCGTGCTGCGGCTTTGCGTGCTAGCCGCCGTTCTGCCGGTGTATGAGCGCTGCCGCCTGGCTGCGGAGACCCGCGCTGCTTTCCGCGCACCGCTGTGCCGCCTGCAGCAGCCCGGCGAGTGCCTGCGATAGCTCCCCTGCTGTCCGGGCAGTCTGGCCTGCGCTGTCTGCGGGGCTCTGCGGCGCGGATTGTGCGGCTTCCGCCATGGCTGCTGCCTGCCGGCACTGCTGGAGGAGCTGCCCCGCCAGCGTGCCTGCGGCCTGCGCCCGCCCGGATAGCGTTGCCGCCGCCGCGCTGCCTGTGCTGTCTGCGGGGCTGCAGCCCAGCGCCTGCCGCGCCTCATCCTGCTGCCGCCGCACCTTTCCGGCAAGCTCCGCGACAGCGGCAAAGCCTGCCTGAAGCTTCTTTACGTCCGCAGAGATTCCTGCGATGGAATTCTGCAGCCCCTTGAGGCTTACGGCGATGGCGTGCCCCTGCTTGTTGGAATCCTCCGCGAGCTTGCGGATTTCGTCCGCCACCACGGAGAAACCGCGCCCGCTTTCCCCTGCGTGGGCAGCCTCGATGGCGGCGTTCATGGCCAGCAGGTTCGTCTGCTTCGCGATGTTCTGCACCACGGCGCTCGCTTTGAGCAGCCCTGCCGAATCCGCGAGCACCTGGTCTGCCGCCTGCACCGAGCGCTCCATGCCGCTGCTGCCCTGCTCCGCCGCGGCGGAGAGGGCCGACGCGCTCTGACTGCAGGTGTCCAGCAGCGCGGCTCCTCTTCCCTGTGCGGCGCTGCTCCCGGTGGACTGCGCCGCCATGCGTCCTGCCTCAGTTTCTATTGCCGCTATGCCGCCCGCGAGCTCCTCCAGCTGCCGCCGCATGCTGCCGATTGCGGCCGCAAGGGCGCCGCTCACGCTGTCCGGCTGCTCCGAGAGCGCTGCGCTCTGGCCGGCGTACGCTTCCGTCTTGCGCGCCAGCTCCGCCGCATGTCCGGCGGCCTCGCAGAGCTGCCGGCTGTCGGACTCCGCCTGGTCTGCCGAACGGACTATGCCGTCCAGCATGTCCTCAAGATTCCGCCGGGCTCCGTTCAGCTTTGCGGCCTGCAGCCCGTATTCGTCGCGGCTGGTTACCGCAAGCTCCCCGCCGGAGCCGTCGCGCCGCAGCAGCGCCTCCGTCTGGCTCAGCAGCACCTGGAGCTTTGCCGAGAACTGCCAGACCAGCAGCATGAGGCTCACGATGGAAAGCGCCGCCGCCACCGCGAGCACCGGCAGCATCCGCAGCACGAGCTTCTCCGGGGGCGTTCCCGCGGCGCCGAGCGCGAGCACCGTGCCTGCCGCCGCAAAGGCCATACCTATGAGCGTAAAGAAGATGACGATGAAGCTGTTTCCTCCGGCGGAGAGGGAGGTTCCGCGCTCTGTGAGCGGCAGCCAGCTGATTGCGGGGCCGAGCTGCCTGAGAAAGAGCTGGTAGCAGAGAATGGACGCGATGCTGGCGAGCCCCGTGCTGCTGAAGAACATGCCCGGAAGGTTGTATGCCAGCGCGCCCTGCCGAAGTCCGCCGGCGAGCAGGCACGGCGTAAAGAGCAGCACCGACAGCGCGGCGAGCTGCACCGTGCGGAACTGGAGCGTCTGTGCTGCCGCCGCGCTGTCCGAAAGCGATGTCTCCGAGCCGTCGTAGGCGCGTATGCGCCGCATGGACGAATGGTACAGCCATGCGGCGGCCGCGTACTTGAGCGCCGCCGCCAGCAGGAATGCGGGGGCGGTGAGCAGCCCTGCGAGCGGCTGGGGCGCTATCAGGTGGTTTGCGATGAGGGCTGCGGAGCCTGCGAGTTCCGCCGCAAAAAATACGCAGAAAAACAAGAATGGCACTGCTGCGGGCACCGGCGGACTGCTGAACTTTTTTTCTTCCATAAAGTACAAAATCTCCGTGCCGGGCTCTTTCCCGGCTGTATGCTTCTGGAGGTGGCTGCAAAATTCCGTCTGGGCTTTTTGTAGCTTTCTTCCTATTTATAAGTATAAGCGCGACTGCGCTAAAAGTCCAACGCTTTTATCGCCGGCGCACGACTTCTGCACGGGGTGTATTTTATCTGAAAACAGGTGGAACACAAAGCTGATCTCCGTGGAATTTTGCCAGGGCTTCAGCATGAGATGT
>DGUD01000144.1 GCA_002393865.1 Treponema sp. UBA4319 | reverse complement strand
CGTAGCCAATCCAGCCTTCGTTTTCCACGAGGGCTTTCTCAAAGCCTTCCAGCTTGAAAGGATAGCTTTTGGAGAGGGAGCCGGCGATGAGCTTTACCTTCCATGTGCCGTCCTCTTTCTGCTCGATTTTGCATTCCGTGTCCTTGCTTGCAAAAGTGTGGAACATATCGTCGATGTCGCGTTTCGGCATGTCGAGCGCAAGAAGGCCGCAGTTGTACATATTCTGGCGGAAGATACGCGCAAAATTCACCGCGATGACACAATAGATGCCGTTCACCTCAAGTGCCCACGGCGCGTGCTCCCTGCTTGAGCCGCAGCCGAAATTCTCGCGCGTGATGATGACCTTCTTGCCGGACACGTCAACTTTGGGGTTGAAGCCCTCAAGCTTCAGGTCTTCCAGCAGATAGGGTTTCAGCGCCTGCTTTGTGTTCTCGGTCAGGTACTTTGCAGGGATAATCTCGTCAGTGTTGATATCTGAGCGGTCAAGAAAAAGGACTTCTCCACCAAAGTGTTTCATTACTTTCCTCTCATGTTGTTCTCAGCCCTTAAAAAAGGCTGAATTTGTGATAGTTCCTGCAATAGCTGTCGCTGCTGCAGTCGCAGGGCTCATCAGATGAACCATGCCGCCTTTGCCCATGCGTCCGTTGAAATTCCTGTTCGTCGTAGACGCGCAGACTTCACCCTCCGCAAGGACACCGTTGCTCATACCAAGGCACGCACCGCATGTGGGGTTCGTGACACAGAAACCGGCATCCATAAAGATGTCTATCAGCCCCTCATCAAGAGCCATCTTGTACACCTTTGGTGTTGCCGGGGATACTATGCCGCGCACTCCGTCCGCAATATGATGCCCCTTCAGGACTGCCGCCGCGATGCGCAGGTCTGAGATGCGACCGTTCGTGCAGCTCCCGATATATACCTGATCGACACGGGTACCGTTCATGTCCGACACCTTTTTAATCTGATCCGGCTTATAGTTTATTGTACATACAGGAACGAGATTTGACAAGTCATAGGTGTACACTTTTTCGTAACTTGCGTCCGGGTCGTCCACCCACTGGCTGTAGTCCTTGAGCGCGTCTTCCTTTGATTTGTACTCGTCCTTGATGAATTCCCACAGGTAGTCCACGGTCTTCATGTCCGGGAAACAGATGCCGCTTGTCGCGCCAGCCTCTACCGCCATGTTGCAGAGCGTCATGCGCTCCTCCATGCCGAATGCATCCACGACCGGCCCGGTGAATTCTGCCACGCAGTTTGTGGCGCCGTTGACGCCAATCTGCCCGATGATGTGGAGAATAACGTCCTTTGCGTAGACGCCTTCCTTCAGGGTGCCGTTCAGCACGAATTTGATGGCCTTGGGCTCGCGGAACGAGCAGACGCCCTTCAGAATCCCTACCTCAAGGTCGGTTGTGCCGACACCGGCGGCAAAGGCTCCGAAGGCTCCGTGGGTACAGGTATGGCTGTCGCCCATGATGACGGTGTAGCCGGGGCGCACAAAGCCTTTCTCCGGGAAAATCGCGTGGCAGACGCCGTTCGCGCCTATATCGAAGAAATCCTTGATGTCGTTGCGGCGCGCCCAGTCGCGAAGGATTTTCTCCTGCATAGCGCACTTTGAATCCTTCGCGGGCGTCACGTGGTCGATGACGGCCTTGATTTTCGTATTGTCGAATACGCGGTCTTTGCCGCGCTCCATAAGGTCGTTTATCGCAATCGGCGTGGTGATTTCGTGGCAGAATACGCGGTCGAGCCTCAGTATATTTGTCCCCGCGAAGGGGGTGTCTACAAGATGCGACGCGAAAATTTTCTGTGCAATGGTCATACCCATGGTGTTACCTCTTTGATGCTTTATTCATGATAAAGTATATGAAGTCTTTGTAAAAAAAGCAAGTGCCTGAGGGCATTGTTCTGTCAGGAAACGACATTCTGCGGGGTGCCGCTGAAATATGCGCGCAGGTTTTCCGTCACGACGCCGAGCAGGCGGTTCCGCGTCTCTGTCGCGGCCCAGGCTATGTGGGGGGTGATGAGGCAGTTCGGCGCGCCGAGCAGGGGATTTGACGGGAGCATGGGCTCTTCTTCCACGACGTCGCACGCGTAGCCCGCGATGCTGCCGCTGTCCAGCGCCTTCCGGACTGCCACCTCGTCGACCAGCGCGCCCCGCGCGGTATTGATGAGGTATGCGGTCTTTTTCATCAGAGCAAGCGAGCTGCTGCCGATGATTCCCTTTGTCTGGGGGGTCAGCGGGGTGTGCAGCGAGATAAAATCTGACGTTTTAAGGAGCGTTTCAAAATCTACCGGATGCGCAATCTCCGCTTTCGGCGTGCGGGTACAGACCTGCACCTGCATGCCAAAGGCCTGCGCTATCCGTGCGACGCGTGAGCCGATGTTCCCGTAGCCGAAAATACCAAGGGTTTTGCCCTCAAGCTCTACGAGCGGCACCTTCCAGTAGCAGAAGTCGGGGGCACGCGTCCAGTCTCCCGCCATGACGCTGTCCGAATGGAGCTGCACATGGCAGGCAAATTCACAGATAAAGGCGAATACGAGCTGGGCGACCCCGGCCGTGCTGTACGCAGGGACATTCGTCACCGTCACGTGATGGCGGCGGCATGCTTCGATATCGATGACATTGTAGCCTGTCGCCTGCACGCCTATATAACGCAGCTTGGGGCAGGCGGCGAGCACTTCCTCGGTGATGGCTATCTTGTTGAGCAGGATGGCGTCGCTGTCGCCTATGCGTGCGATGACGTCTTCCGGTGCTGTGCGGGGATAGACGGATACTGACCCGAATGCTTTCAGCGCATCCCAGGACAAATCGCCGGGGTTCAGCGCGTTCCCGTCAAGGATGGTGATTTTCATGTCCGCAAGCCGCCGCTCTGTCAGCCAAGCACGCTGACGCCTACGGAGCTGATTGCCGCGTTGATGGCATCTGCCGCGCCGGCCACGCTGTCATCGAATTCGACGCAGACTTGGCATTTCGCCGGGGTTGATACAACGCTCGCGACTCCCGCGACAGCCTTTACTGCGGCATCGACCTTTGCCGCGACCGCATCATCATCCATTCCTGTGACATATATTTTCTTTTGCATCAACCGGCTCCTTTAATTAATATTAAAACGAAGGTGCTTTTCAGAGCCAGAATGCTCCTCAGGCAACCTTCTCTATTATAGTGAGAGCACTGAAATTATGCAAGCTGTTTTGAGTAATTCTTTGTATGGTAAAAAGATTTGGAGAAAATGAAGATATAAAAAATGCCTTAAATCGTTGTTTTCCCAAGCTGACCGCATGCGCCGCCGATTTTTGTTCCGCGCCGTGTCCGCAGGCTCACGTTCAGCCCCTTCCGCTCCAGCAGCGACGCAAATTGTGCCGTCTCCTCCGGGCTTGGAGTCTTGAAGGGGAGCCCCGGCACGGGGTTCCAAGGAATTAAGTTTATATACACGTCCATACTGGCCGCGAATGCCGCCAGCCGTTCCGCGCTTTCCTTTCCGGTGTTTTCCCCGGCAAGCAGCGCTGCCTCCAGCGTCACGCGCTTTCCGGTCTTTTCTATATAATAACGGATGGCATCCCTGAGCTCCGGCAGCGGGTTGCCCTTTGTGACCGGCATAAGGCGCTCGCGGAGCTCCGTGTCCGCCGTCGTAAGGGAGACCGCAAGTCGCATCTGCGGCCCGTTGTCGGCAAGGTCGTAGATGCCGGGGATGATGCCGCTGGTGCTGAGCGTGATGCGGCGGGAGCTGAGCCCCCGTCCCTGCGCGTCCGTAAGGATACTGACAGCCTTCCTGATTTCCGGCAGGTTGAGCATCGGTTCTCCCATGCCCATAAAAACGATGTTGTCCAGCTTTCCCGCCTCTTTCTCAAGGTACAGGAATTCTTCCACGATTTCGCCTGCCGTCAGGTTCCGCCTGAATCCCAGCTGCCCGGTCTGGCAGAAGAGGCAACCCATCGCGCAGCCTGCCTGGCAGCTCACGCACGCCGTCTTCCTTCCCTCGCGGTCAGTAAGCAGGACGGTCTCCACGGCACAGCCATCGGCAAGCGCAATCTGCAGCTTTATCGTGCCGTCGGGGTCGCGCAGCACCTGCGCCACGGAGGAGGAGCGGAGGCATGCCCGCTCAGCAAGCATCGCACGGCAGTCCTTGCTGAGGTTTGTCATATCGTCGAACGAAAGCGCGCCTTTGCTTATCCATTGGAAAATCTGCTTTCCGCGGAAAGTCTGGGGAAGCTGCAGCGCCTCGCATATCTCGCCGGGAGTCAGCCCCGCGAGCGCTATCCTGCCGTCCATCAGAAGAGCGGCTTGTTGTTCTGGAGCCTGTCCAGCATATCGCTTATCGCCTGGCTGTGCCCGCCCTGCCGGGAGAACGACTGCAGCACCTCTATCGCCTTCTGCCGCTGGCTGAGCTTTATGTAGCAGTCCGCAAGGTCAATGTAGAGGCGGAAATTCTTCTGGTCGTCCCTGATGAGCCGCGACAACCGCTCTGCCGCCTCCTCGTACTTTCCTTCTCCCTTGCAGATAAGCGCGAGCCCGAGCGCCGCATAAATGTCAAAATCTATGTCCATCGCCCGGTTGTAGTATTCAGTCGCCGTCTTGTAGTCGCCGGTATTGCGGTAGGCGTCGCCCGCGCGGGTCAGGATGACCTTGTTGTTCGGATCCATCTCAAGGATTCTGTTCCAGTACTCCACGGAGCGGAACTGCTGGTTTATGCCCCGGTAGCAGTCCGCCATACCGAAAAGCGCGTAGAAATTCTTGGGATCCATCTCAAGCGCACGCTCAAAGTAGGGGAGCCCCCGCTCGAATGTCTTGAGCTTGCGGTGGCAGTTGCCGATGGAGGTCAGCACACGGATATCCACGTTGGACGGGTTCACGTCCAGCATCTTTGTCCAGTAGTAGAGGGCATCCTTGTATTCCTTGAAGTCATAGTGGAGGTGCCCCAGCCCGATAAGCGCGTAGGCGTTGTTCTCCTCCATCTCAAGCACCTTCAGGTAGAGCTGCTTGGACTTCTTGAAGTCGCGGATCTTGCGGTATGCGTCCGCAACGCGGGTCAGCACCGTGATGTTGCGGTCGTCGTGCACCAGATACTGCTCCCAGATTTCTATGGCCTTGTGGTACTGGTTCAGCGCCTTGTAGCAGTCCGCCAGACCAAAGAGCGCGTAGTTGTTCCCCGGATGGAAGGAGAGGCAGCGGGAATAATAGTCGATTGCGTCCTTGAAATGCCCGCGCTTGCGCTCGCTGTCGCCCAGCCCCACCAGCGCGTAGTTGTTGTTGTCCTCGATGGCGAGGATTTTCTTGAACGCGTCGATGGCTGCGTCCATCTTGTTCTCTTTGAGAAGGGAATAGCCTTTCTTTGAGAGCTCGCTGATTTCGTTGGTGGCGGATTCCTCCGGCTGCGGCTCCGGCAGGTCTATGCCAGCCTGATTGTCTTCGCCCATGTCCTGCCGTTTGAAACGTCTCGTGTCCTCTTTCACTTTTTTTACCCCGTTATTTTAACATTGCTGATACAACCCCTGACAATTTCTCTATCAGCGGGTCGGATTTCCGTTTGTTGTGAGCCAGAAGGTAGAGCTTGAGCGCCTTCAGGTACTCGTCCTTTGCGGCATACGCGTCGCCGACCCTCGTGAGCCCGTCAGAATAGCCGGTTGTGATGAATATGCGTTCCGCCATATCGATTTTGCCCTCGTTGAACAGGGCGTTTGCCTTGCGGTTCAAAAAAACTCTCTGCTGGGAAGACAGATTTCCGACAGGCTGATCCGTCACTTTGATAAAGCCGTCTTGCCCCTGTTTGTTGTCTATCTGCTTTTTTAAATCTTCATTCATCAAATAATCCTTAAAATATCATTACTACATACATACTTAATTTTAACAGCTTGGCTTAATTTGTCAAGTTTTTTTCTTCTGTTTTCGGCATTCTTTTGAAAAAATCCACGATGGAGCGCCCGTACACGCGGCTGTCAAAGCGGACGAGCCCGCCCAGCTCATCGGGAAGAGGGTCTTCCTGCGGCCGGTGGATGAGGACTTTGCCGCTGTCCGTCAGGAGCCCCCTCCTGCCGATTGTCTCCACAAGCTCCTGCCGGAATTTGTAGGGGAAGGGCGGGTCAAGGAAGATATAGTCGAACTGCCGCTTGCAGCGCTTCAGGAAGAGCTCCACCGCCATAAAGTGGCAGTTGATGCGGACGCCGATTTCCTCCGCCATGGCGACGTTGCCGAGCACTGTCCGCGCCTTAGCCCTGTCCATCTCGCAGAGGCTAATGTCGCTTGCCCCGTGGGATGCCGCCTCTATGGCGATAGTCCCGGAGCCTGAGAAGAGGTCGAGAAAGGATTTCCCCGGCAGATCCGGCCCGATTATGTCGAATACGGACTCCCTCATGCGATCCATGGCGGGGCGTATCGCCATGCGCCCGCTCGGTGTCTCGGTGAGCCGTCCTTTCAGTTTTCCTCCGGTGATTCTCATGCGCTGCCTCCGGCTTCAGTGGGTGGCGTTCAGCTGCCAGAATGTGCCGTCGCGCGCAAGCTCCGGGTTTTCCATCGCGTAGTCGAATGCCTTCCGCCCGTCCCTGTCCTGCGGGGAGACATCCGCGCCGTTTTTGAGCAGCTCCGCTATGGGCTGCGTGGACGTGGCATAGCGGCAGGCGTACATGAGCGGTGTCATGCCCTGCCACAAGCGGTTCACGGGAACCCCTTTCGCAAGGAACTGGCGGATTTTTGCCAGCTTTGCCTGCGCGGTGCCTGCAGGACTCGTCAGAGACAGTATGAACGCATTGAAGACCTCGTCCTCGGAGCTGGAGCGGTTCTCCAGCAGCAGGGACAGGATGTCGGGGTTCGGGGAATAGTAGGCGGCGAGCAGCAGCGGCGTGGAGTTGTATTTGTTGCGGACGCGCGTATGAGCCCCCGCCGAGACCAGCTGGCGCACGACTCTGCTGTCGTTCTGGTAGCGTACCGCGTACATGAGCGCGGACCAGCCGTCTTTGTCCCTCTTCTGCAGGTCGGCGCCGCTCCTGACAAGGCACTGTATCTCCCAGTCGTTTCCTTCTTTTGCCGCCTTCATGAGCGCCGTCATGCCATCCGCGTCCGCGGCGTCGGGGTTCTCCACGAGCGGCTCGCTTTCGGCAGCGGCGGCAGAATCGGCTTTTTCCTCAAGCACAAAATCAAGGTAGGCCTGCGCGGACGACTTATTCCTTGCCGCCTCGCCGGGGGCGCTGCTTCCCTGCGCGGCGCACAGCGTCCCCGTCAGGAGCAGCGCGATGAGCAGCGGAAGCTTTTTGCCCGCCGCTGCGACAGAGTGCCGCAGCGAGGCGGAATTCCCCAAAAACAAATATTCCATATTATGGAACAATTATAAAGTCATCCGCGCGTTGCGTCAAGGCTGGCAAAGGCTCCGGTGCCTGCTGGCACTTTCCCAAAGCTGTGCTCTTTGTGTCTGATAGTTTGTTGCACATGTTTTGCTATTAAAAAATGTTGTTTTTTTGTGGCTTTCATTGCTTTATACAGCTTCTCCATGCTGCTCCTTGCCTGTCAAGCCGCGCTACGCAGGGGGGGCGAAAATGATACGTGGGGTTTGTATGTGTTTACAATTGCATTATTTGCCGCTAAAAAATGTATATATAAGCTTTATAGCTTCCTTCTCTGTATTCCTGCTTGCCGCCGCATGGCTTTTGGGCTGCCCCGGTAAAAGCAGTGATTTCCGGCAAAACGTTCTTTGTGTTTTAATTAATGCTTGCGATTCTCTCTTTTTGCTGGTAAAAAATGGATGCATTGTCTCTTTCTGCCGGAATCTTTCCCTTCCCACACATCCTGCCAGGCTTCAGGCGCGGTGCCTGCTTTTCCCAGGGCTTCAGCATGAGATGT
>DGUD01000080.1 GCA_002393865.1 Treponema sp. UBA4319 | reverse complement strand
CCGCCTTCTCACAGTCTTCGTTCAGCCCAAGGCTGTCTTTGCAGCCCGGAAACGCGATTTATTTTCTGACCGTATCAGGCATACGTTCCCGCCCGGCCATGATTGTCGCCGTGCTCGCTATGCTTGCGCTGCTCCTCTATGCCTTCTTTGCGGACAAAGAGAGCTTCATCGTCGCAGTGGCTTCGCTGCTGTTCATGTATCTGTTCAGCATCCTCATCTACCCCGCGTTTGTGGAGAACCGGGCAGTCCTGTGGTTCTACATACTCATATTCACGGTATGGCTGCTGCAGCGCAAGCCGGACGCTCTCTCTCCCGGATGTGCGAAATGGCGCGCCGCGGCGCTCTGGATTCCGCTGTCGCTGCTGTCGCTGCTTTTGTTCCAGCCGGAACGGAATGCCCATGACCTGAACCACGATTTTTACCCCAGCATCCGCCCGGTGTGCGATTACATCAACGAGCATGAAGATTCGTCGGTGCCGGTTTTCTCCACGCAGGATACGGCGCTTGTCTATCTTGACGGCTCGCATCCTGTCTACGAGTTTGATTCATTCCCGCCAGAAGAGCTTCAGTACCGCTCGTACGAAAAAGGAGTCGTCTCGCTGCATGACGAGGAACACGTACGGCATTTTGCGGCGTATGCGGACGCGGTGCTTTCGTCCGGGCAGTACGGTTCGCGCGCGTACTTTATCTTTTTCCTCCTGCCGGGCGAGCAGGTGGAGGCGGTGCGGGACTGCGTGGAACGCGCCGGGGAGCGGTACTCGTATACCGTCTGCTATCCGCAGCCGGGTATTGTTACGGACGGAATGGTTCTTGTGGAAGTAAGCGACACGAAGCGGGAGCAAGTAAGCGACACGAAGCGGGAGCAAGAAAGCAGTACGAAGCGGGGGCAAGTAAGCAGTACGAAGCCTGGCAGCACGTGGCCGTCGCTCTAGGCTTGTTTTGAAAGGTGCGGATGATTATGGAAGGAAAAGAAGGCAAGAGGGGAATCCTGGATTCAGTATGGCTGAAGGTTGCGGTGGCGGCAGCGGTGGTTGCGGTGCCGCTGGCGGCGCACTACCTGCTGGGGATAGGGCTGGTGCAGGACGCGCTGATAGCGGCGGGGAGCCGGGTGGCGGGGAAGGAGCTGGACGCCGCGGTGTGGCGGGAGCGCTTCGAGAGCATCGGGCACCCGTACCTGGGAGGGCTGAGCCCGCTGAGCAGCCCGCATATAGTGCTGGGGCTGGCGCTGTACGGGACGTACCTGCTGAGGCGTGGGCGTCCGGGGCGCGAGCGGGAGGCGGAGCGACTTGCGCTGGGGCTGGCGTTCGCGGCGTGGCTGGTGGTGACGGGGATGGCGGTGGCGACGCACGAGCCGTGGGAGGACGAGCTGCACGCGTGGCAGATAGCGCAGTTCGGGGCAGGGCGGATGTTCCGGGAGATGGGGTACGAGGGGCACTTCCTGCTGTGGTTCGCGATACTGCACCCGCTGGCGGCGCACGGGGCGCCGGTGTGGACGCTGGGGCTGGTGTCGTGGGCGATAAACGCGGCGGGGATGTGGCTGCTGGTGAGGAAGGGGCCGTTCCCCGTATACGTGAAGCTGCTGGTGATGTTCAGCGTGCCGTTCCTGTACTTCAACCCCGCGATAGCGCGGCCGTACGTGATGATACCGCCGCTGCTGTGGCTGCTGGCAGGGACGTTCCGCGAGGCAGGGAGGAAGCCCGTGAGGTACTGCGTGCTGCTGGTGCTGCTGGCGCACACGCACCTGTACATGGAGGGGCTTGTAGGGGCGTGCGGCGTGATGTTTGTGGTGAGGGACATCGTGCTGCCGTGGAGGAGTCTGAGCGCGGGGGAGCGGAGGAGACGGCTGGCCGGGCTAGGTGTGGCGGTGGCCGGGGGCGTGCTGGCAGTCATGCAGGTGCTCCCCGCCTTCTCACAGTCTTCGTTCAGGACGACGCCAGAGCTGCATCTGGAAAACGCGCTCTATTTTTTTAGCGAGACCGGTATCAAGTCGCTTCCGCTGCGTATCGTCGCCCTGCTGTCGATGCTGATTGCGCTTGCGTACACGTTCCGGCGAGACAAGGAGGCGTTCATCGTCAGCTCCGTGTCGCTGCTGTATATGCTCCTCTTCTGCGTGTTCATCTTTTTTGCGGTCGCGGAGAACCGGGCGGTTCTGTGGTTCTATATCTTTATATTCAACGCGTGGCTTTTGTGCGGCAGAAAGGAATCCGCGGCGGATGCCTCGCCGGAGCACCCGTGGTTCCGGCGCATTCCTGTGCTGACGCTCGCCGTGTTCTCGCTGCTCCTGTTCCAGCCGGAACGCAATGCCTTTGACTTGAACCACGATTTTTATCCGAGCGTCCGCCCGCCCTGCGACTACATCACGGAGCATGTCGATGCATCGGTTCCTGTCTTTACCACGCAGGACAGTGCCCTCGTCTACCTTGGGGGCAAGCGGCCGCTCTACGAGCTTAATTCCTTCCCGCCAAAAGAGATGGAATACCGTTCCTGCAAGCGGGGCGTCTCCATGCTCTATGAGAAGGAAAACCTAGAGGCCTTTTCTTCCTACGCGGGCAAGCTCTTTGCGACGGGGGACTACGGGCATAGCTTGTACTTCCTTGTCTACCTGCCGTTCTCGTATTCCGCGGACGCGCTGAAGGAAAGCATTGCCGCCGCCCCCCAGTATACGTATACGGTGCTGTACCCCGCGTCCGGCGGAATCCAGCAGGGAATGCATCTGATAGAGGTGAAGGACGGCCGCTAGGTAAAGCTGCCTCATAAAAAAATGTGCTCCCGGCGTGAGCCCCTGCCCATGCCGGATTCCGGGTCGCCAGGGCTGTAACAAAGGCGCGCTTTGTTGTTTTTATCCAGAGAGAGGGCTGCCGCAAAACGCCTGTACGGGCATTGCGCCGCAGTCTTCCGCGTATGGAGCCTATGAAAAAACTGATAAAAACAATTCCTCCGCTGCTTGTCCTCCTGCTTGCCGTTACGGCGCGCGCTCCTGCCGCCGCTCAGGACGGTACGACGCTCATTTCCTATAAAGGCAACGGCAGCTACATGCTCGTAGAAAAGAGCGACCTCCGCCGCTATGATAACGACAAATATACGGGGCTGCAGAGCCGCGAGGTCCAGTCCTTTATCCGGCAGACGGAGGGAAGCTCCGCGGAAGCCGGCTCGCTGTTCTACGACGGCAGTTTTTTTGTCGTGCAGGAGACCAAGCGCAATACCCGCGCTGTGCGGCAGGGCATCAGCACATCCATTCCTTCTTCGTTCAAAATCACTGCGGACGGGAATCTTGTCATGCTGGAGGACAACGGCTACCCCAGCTTCCGCAGTTTTCCTGCGTATCCGCGCCAGCGCATCGCCATCGGGGATTCGTGGCAGTGCCGCGGCGAGCGCGCCGTTGACCCGCTGGGGAACGGGCAGATAAGCAGAATGCCTATGCTGGTCGAATATACCTACCTGCGCGATGATAGCTATAACGGAAGCCCCGTGTATGTGCTGAAGGCGCAGTGGGCTACCCGCTACGGCGTCTCGTATATCGACCCTGAGGGCGACCCGGAGCTGAAGAGCGCGCAGGGGAAGCATGACGCCACTATCCTGGTGAGCAAGGAGAGCGGCAATGCGATTGTCGTCAGGGACATCGTTGACGAATACTTTGTGTACGAGGACGGAAGAAAAGTCGCCCTGAAAGGAACGATTTCCCTGTTCACAAAGTATCCGCCTGCCTATGACCGCGGCAAGCTTATCCATGCGCTCCAGCGGGCGGCAATCGTCAGCCCGGAGAAGGCGCAGGAGCTTGCCAGGGCGGATGGCGCGGGCAGCAGTGGAAAGAACGGTTCCCGCCAGCCCGCCGCATCATCTTCCTCCTCCGCGGGCGGGAGCAAAGCTGCGGCGCAGGCCGCGCTGTCCGGGAAGGGGCTTGCGATTGCCGTGGACAACACTGCTGACGGCATACGCCTGACGATGCAGAATCTTCAGTTCAAGCCGGACAGCGCGGAGCTGCTTCCTGCCGAGCAGGCACGGCTTGACGCGCTCGTCGGCGTGCTCAAGGAGGCGCCGGAGTCCCGCTTTCTGGTGGAAGGCCATACGGCTTCTACCGGCAATCCCGATGGGGAGCTGCGGCTGTCCGTGGAGCGTGCCCGCGCGGTTGCCGAGGCGCTTGTGCGCCGCGGTATTCCCGCAGAGCAGTTCATCTGCACGGGCTGCGGCGGCACGCGGCCGCTTGCGGACAACAGCACGCCGGAAGGAATGGCCAGGAACCGCCGCGTTGAGATTACCATCCTTGAATAGGAGCCTTGTGCCCGAACGTGACATCGCCCGGTGCCGCCCGGGCTTTTTTTCTTGACTGCCAGTAAACACTCTGCATCCACGGTAAAAGTTTCGCCGCTTTCTGTCGAATTTTTTCAACATATTGCTGTTTTGATACTTGCAAAATTTACGCCATATTATACAATAGAATGCGATTTTTTGTATGGAGGCTTTATGAAAAAAGCACTAGTGGCTGTCGCCGCTGCGGCCTTTGCGCTGCTTGTGGCAGGATGTGGAAAAAACAATGCAGGTTCAAATGCAGAGATGATAATTGAGAACGGCTCCGAGCCGCAGTCTGTTGATCCGACCCAGATTCAGGGTACGCCTGAGCATCGTATAAATCTTGCGCTCTTTGAAGGGCTTGTCGGCTTTGACCCGAAGGACAGCCATGCTGTGCCGGGCGTCGCGGAGAGCTGGGAGCGCACGGGAGACGGCTCCGTCGTCGTATTCCATCTGCGCAAGAACTGTGTGTGGAGCGACGGTACCCCGATTACCGCGCAGACTTTTGTGGATTCATGGCTGTACTATATGTCTCCTGAGACTGCGGCGGTCTATGCCTATATGCCTGCTGGCGTCATAAAGGGCGCCGAGGCTTACAATGCGGGCAAGGCGGACGCAAGCTCCGTCGGGCTCCGCGCTATCGATGACTACACGTTCGAAGTGACGCTCGTCGGCCCCGTGCCGTATGCGGTGGACATGATGACCCACTACGCTTTTGACCCGCTCCCCATGCATGCCATCAAGAAATTCGGCAAGGACTGGATTAAGCCCGCAAACTTTGTCGGCAACGGCCCCTTTACGCTCAAGGAGTGGACGCCGCAGGAAAAGCTCGTCGTCGTCAAGAATGACAAGTACTGGAACAAGGACAATGTCTTCCTCAAGACCCTTACCTTCCTGCCGATAGAGAATTCCACCACCGCCTACAACAAGTACAAGAGCGGCGAGATTGACTGGAACACCACCGGCACCTTCCCGCTGGACATGCTGGACGAGGTGAGGCTCCGCGACGACTATCAGGTATACGAGAACCTTGCCAGCTACTATCTGGACTTGAACAAGAATGACCCGGTTCTCAAGGATGTGCGCGTCCGCCGTGCGCTGATAGAGTCCCTTGACCGTCAGGAGCTGGTTGACAAAGTGACGAAGGGCGGGCAGTTCGCGGCCCGTGCATTTGTGCCGAAGATGGCGGGCTACACCCCTGTGGAAGGACCGGGCTACGATGTCGCCGACGCACAGAAGCTGCTCGCCGAGGCGGGCTATCCGGACGGCAAGGGCTTCCCCAAGCTGGCCTACATCTACAACACCAACGAGGCGCACAAGAAGATTGCCGAGTGGGTGCAGCAGCAGTGGAAGAAGAACCTTGGTATCGACATCGAGCTGGAGAACATGGAATGGGCTACATTCCTCGCAAAGCGTCAGGCAAATGATTTCCAGGTTGCCCGCAACGGCTGGGTCGGCGACTACGAGGATCCCTCCAACTTCCTTGAGCTGTTCATCACCACGGGCGGCAACAACGACGGCCGCTACAGCAACAAGCAGTTCGACGAGCTTATCTCAAAAGCTGCCACCATGCAGCCGGGCAGCGAGCGCATGAAGGTGCTGGCTCAGGCGGAGGAAATCATGCTGAAGGATGATGCCGCCATTATCCCGATGTACACCTATGTCACGCAGAACCTTATCGACCTTTCCAAGTGGGAAGGCTGGTATGCCAACACGCAGGATGTACATCCCTACGTGGGACTGAAGCGCAAGTAGCGATGGCGCTTGCCCCCGAAGACGCCGTTTTTGGGGGCACCTGAGCCAGTCTCAAAAGTCTGCTGCTTTTGAAACTCCCTTAGCTTTGGGAACGCGATGTCGCAGGAATCCCCCAGAACGCTCCGAAGCAAATTTTTGGGGGATTCCCGCTGTTGCTGCCCGCTATGCATGCATAGCGGCAGGAATGCGTCTGGCACGAGGGAGGGCAGCTGCAGGCGAATATGCCGGTACGGTGTTCTTTTGCTGCCGTGCCACGTTATGGAGCCTCCAGAATGGGAAAATTTATTGTAAACCGCATACTCGGCCTCATACCGACGATGTTCGTCATTGTCACGCTGAGTTTTTTTATGGTACGCCTTGCGCCGGGCGGGCCGTTTTCCAGCGAGCGCAAGCTGACGCCGGAGATTCAGGCGAATATCGAGCATAAATATCATCTTGACGAGCCGCTGCCGATGCAGTATCTCCGCTATCTGGGCGATATGCTGCACGGAGATTTGGGGCCTTCCTACAAGAACAAAGATTTTACCGTGAACGATCTTATCGGGCAGAGCATGCCGAATTCCCTTGTTCTTGGTGTCACCGCCCTGACAATCGCCGTGGTCTTCGGAATTTTGTTCGGGCTGCTTTCTGCCGTGCGGCAGAACACGTGGGTTGACTATACCACGATGTCTTTTGCGAGCGCAGGCCTTTCAGCCCCGCTCTTTGTTGTGGGACCGGTGGCCGTGTTGGTGTTCGCGCTCAAGCTCAAGTGGCTGCCGACTTCCGGCTGGATAACCGGGCGGCAGGGGCTGAAGGCGCTCATTATGCCGGCGATGACGCTTGCGCTCCCGTATTTTTCTTCTATCTCAAGGCTTACGCGTGCCAGCGTGCTTGAGACGCTCCGCTCCGATTATGTGCGCACAGCCCGCTCAAAGGGACTGAAGGAATCTGTCGTGCTGTTCAAGCACGTGCTCAAAGGCGCGCTGCTTCCGGTGGTCAGCTATCTGGGGCCGGCCTTTGCTGGCATTGTCACCGGTTCTGTTGTCGTGGAGCAGGTCTTCCTTGTGCCGGGCATCGGTAATTTCTTTGTGAAGTCCGCGCTGAACCGCGACTACACGCTTATCCTCGGAACCGTCATCGTCTATTCGGCTATTCTTGTGGTGATGAACCTGATTGTGGATATTCTCTACGGATTGCTTGATCCCCGCATCTCGTATAAATAAGGAGTTCGTTATGACTATCGCTAAGAAAAAAAAGACTGCGGGCACAAATGAATTCAATCAGGAGATGCGCTCCGTCTCCTTGACCGCTGATGCGTGGCGGCGGCTCCGCAAGAACAAGATGGCGTACATCAGCTTCTGGGTGGTGATGTGCTACCTTCTCGTCGCCCTGATTGCGCCGATTCTGCCGCTGCATCCCTATGAGCATCAGAACGTGAACCATGCCAATCTTCCTCCTTCGCTGCGTCCTGCAGGAATGGTGGAGCTGGAAGTCCGCACTGCCTATTTTGCAAAGGTGATGCAGAAGGAAGGGCGCTCCGCTTATTCGGAGAAGGAACAGGAGGAGATAGACTCCATTCTTGAGCGGAACAAAACCGACCCTGAGCAGCAGTACCATTATGTGTTCGGAACGGATTCTTTGGGCAGGGATATGCTTTCCCGCACTATTTACGGCGGCCGGATTTCCATGCTCATCGGGCTTATCGGAACGGTGACGGCGCTGTTCATCGGCATTATTGTCGGCGCGGTCTCCGGCTATGCGGGCGGTCTGACCGACACCATCATGATGCGCTTTGTGGATATCATGTATGGCTTGCCGTATATGCTTATGGTTATCATCATGATGGCGATACTTGGCAAGAGCACCGCGATTCTCTTTGTTGCCATCGCCCTTGTGTCATGGCTTACCATTGCCCGTGTGGTGCGCGGTCAGGTGATAAGCCTTAAGAACACGGAATATGTGCTTGCGGCGCGTTCGATGGGCGCGGGACCGATGCATATCATTTTCCGCCATCTTATCCCGAATACGCTCGGCATCATCATTGCCTACGCAGCGCTGTCCCTTCCTGAGTTCATCATGAGCGAAAGCTTCCTGTCATTCCTTGGTCTGGGCATCTCCGCTCCGCTTGCCTCATGGGGCTCCCTCATTTCTGACGGCGTGCAGGGCATCGGGCTCTATCCGTGGTGCCTGCTGGTGCCTGCGATTACCATGACGGTTTTCCTTTTTGCCATGAATTTTCTTGGCGACGGCGTGCGGGATGCGTTTGACCCGCAATCAAAGAACAGAATTTAAATGCTGCCACCGCAGCGTAAGGAATTGGCATGACAGACGAAGTTATCCTGCAAGTCAGGGATTTACGTACTTATTTTCATATCGATGCCGGGACGGTAAAGGCTGTCGACGGCATTTCCTTTGATTTGCACAAGGGCGAGACGCTGGGCATTGTAGGGGAATCTGGTTCCGGCAAGAGCGTGACGAATCTTTCCATCATCAACCTTGTGCAGTCTCCGCCCGGAAAGATTGAGGGCGGCGAGGTCCTCTTCCGCGGGGAAGATGTGCTGAAGATGAGCGATGCCCGTCTCCGCGAAATCCGGGGCAACCGCATCGCCATGATTTTTCAGGATCCGATGTCCTCGCTGAACCCGTACCTGAAGATATCCACGCAGATGATAGAGACTATCCGGCTGCATCAGGGGCTGAGCAAGAAGGAAGCGAAGGCTAAGGCGGTGGAGATGCTGCGTCTGGCCGGTATTCCTGGGGCAGAAGAGCGCATCGACTGCTATCCGCACCAGTTCTCCGGCGGCATGCGCCAGCGTGTCATGATTGCGATGGGGCTTTCCTGCAATCCTGACATACTGATTGCCGACGAGCCGACCAGCGCGCTCGATGTTACTATTCAGGCGCAGATTCTGGATTTGATGCAGGATTTGACCCGCCGCCTTGGGACTGCGGTTATCATCATCACCCATTCGCTCGGCGTCGTTGCGGGTATCTGCGACACAATCAACGTTATGTACGCGGGGCGCGTGGTTGAGCACGGCAAGACGGAGCAGATATTTGCTGACACGAAGCATCCGTATACGCAGGGGCTGATAAAGTCTGTGCCCCGTCTGGATCGCGATGACGAGCGGCTTTTCTCTATTGAAGGGCAGCCGCCGAACGTCATCGATCTGCCGGATTGCTGCCCGTTCTATCCGCGCTGCCACAAGGCGATGGATGTGTGCCGGAAACACTATCCGCCGACGGTGCAGTTCGGGGAGGGGCATTGCGCATCGTGCTGGCTTTATGCCCAGAAAGATGCAGGAACGCTGAACACGGGGGATGCTGCAAAATGACGGAAAAAACACTCAATGCTGACAACATTCTTGAGGTGGAAGACCTCAAGATGCATTTCTACATGGGGCACGACGGCATTATCGGCGGCAAGAGGAATTATGTCTATGCCGTTGACGGCATAAGCTTTTCTATCCGGAAAGGAGAGACGCTGGGCTTGGTAGGGGAATCCGGCTGCGGAAAATCGACGGTGGTTCGCGCCGTCGCCCAGCTGTACAAGCCTACCGCGGGAAAGGTTTTGCTGGATGGCAACGACCTGACCAAAATGTCACATGCAGAGATGTTTGCCGCCCGCAAGGATATGCAGTGCGTGTTCCAAGATCCCTATTCGTCGCTGGATCCCCGCATGACGACGGCGGAAATCATTGCGGAGCCGATGCGTATTTATCGCCGCCGCGGGATTTTCAGGATGACGGAAGCCGAGATAAACGAGCGCGTAGAGCATCTGATGGAGCTGGTGGGGCTTTCCAAATTCTTCAAGAACCGCTTTCCCCACGAATTCTCTGGGGGGCAGCGGCAGCGTATCGGCATTGCCCGCGCGCTCGCGCTTAAGCCGCGTCTTATTCTTGCCGACGAGCCGGTGTCCGCGCTGGATGTCTCCATTCAGGCGCAGGTGCTCAATCTCTTTAAGGATATCCAGAAGGAGATGGGTCTTTCCTATCTGTTCATCGCGCATGACCTTGCCGTCATAAAATATATTTCTGACCGTATCGCCGTTATGTATCTCGGCAAGATTGTGGAGACGGGGGATTACGTCGATTTGTACAAGAATCCCCTGCACCCATATACGAAGGCTCTGCTTTCCGCTGCTCCTATCCCCGACCCGGAGGTGGAGCGCAAGCGCCAGCGCATTATCCTTAAAGGCGATGTGCCTTCCCCGACGGAGCAGCGCAAGGGCTGCTATTTCTACGACCGCTGCCCGAACCGCAAGGATTGCTGCAAGGACAAGCAGCCGCAGTTTGTCCATCCGCAGGGAACGTCGGAAGGGCACACTGTCGCCTGCTTCCTCTACGGCAGTTGAGAGCAAGCGCCCGCCGTTTCCTGAGCGGGGGCTGCGGTGCTACATCCGGTAGATGCACAGCTCGTTGAAGTATTCGTGCAGGTGGTCGTGGCTGAGCAGCATGAATGCGTCCGCCTTTGCCTGCGCAAGGATGAGGCTTCCGAAGCGGTCGGTATATGCGGGCGCGGAGGGCAGCCGCTCCAGCGTCTCGAGGGCAATGATATGCCTGCTCGTCACATGCAGCTTCCGGTAGCCCGCAATCTCGCAGTAGCGGGTAAATTCCGTTGCGGAGATGCTCATGCGCGCAGGGTTGTTTTTGTGCATGAGCGCAATCTCCCACAATGATGCGACCGAATAGTAGATTTCGTTCTGCTCGTCCAGCAGGATGCTCCGGGCTTTTTTTTGCAGCCGGGGGTCATCGGTGAGCGCCCAGAGGCAGGTCGATGTGTCCATCAGGATGTTCATGCTTTGCCTCCGAGGAGCATGTTGATGGCGTCCGTGTAGCTCTCTATGTCGTTGGGGCAGGAGAATTTTCCCTTGGCGGCGCCGATTCGTTTTTTGGGTTTTGGGCTGCCGACAAGCGAGAGCCGTGCAACCGGGTTCCCGTTGCGGGCAATCACGATTTCCTCTTCCTCCCCGTTCTCCAGCATGGCAAGCAGTTTTGAGAGCTCTGTCTTTGCCTGCAGGACATTTATCTGGAACATCCGTTCTCCTTTTGCTTGCCAGGCTGTTCGGAGAAGTCTGTTTCCGCGCAGTCCTGTCGTGCTTAGTCTTGCTGGCTAATTATTATACAGCCATCTGCTACTTTACGCAAGTTATGCAATGCTGTAAAATATGCAGTCATGGACAATGCTAAGAGAACTGTGACATGCGGAGCGCTGAGGGCTTCCGATGTCGGTAAGAATGTCATATTGAACGGATGGGTTCACCGCACGCGCGAGCTGGGCGGACTCACATTCATCCTTCTGCGCGATCGCTACGGTATCACGCAGGTTGTGGTCGGAGACAAAGCTTCTGAGAACGTAAAGCAGATTGCCGCAGGGCTGAAGAGCGAGTACTGCGTCGCAATCAAGGGCACTGTTGCTGCGCGCAGCGAAAAGGATATCAACCCGGATATGCCGACCGGCGAGATAGAGATTGAGGCCGAGGACATTGAGATTTTTACGACGGCAGAGACGCTGCCGTTTGCTATCGATGAGGTGCGCCAGAAGGACGGAACGCTTGTGCTGCCCAATGAGGATCTCCGCCTCAAGTACCGCTATCTTGATCTGCGGCGCAAGCCCATGCAGGAGCATATCATCCTGCGCTCAAAGGTGACTTTTGCCGTCCGCGAGTACCTGACAAAACAGGGCTTCCTTGAAATCGAGACGCCGACATTCATCAAATCGACGCCGGAAGGAGCCAGAGATTATCTGGTGCCGAGCCGCGTGCACCCCGGAAAATTCTATTCACTGCCGCAGAGCCCCCAGCTGTACAAGCAGCTGCTGATGGTTTCCGGCTTTGACAAATATTTCCAGATTGCGCGCTGCTACCGCGACGAGGATGCCCGTGGCGACCGCCAGCCGGAATTCACGCAGATAGATATGGAGATGAGCTTTACCAACCGCGAGGAAGTCCTTGAGGTGACGGAAGGAATGCTTTCCCATGTGTTCAAGGAGACGCTCGGCTACCAGCTGCCCACGCATTTTGACCGTATTTCTTGGACGGATGCATTTGACCGCTTTGGGACGGACAAACCGGATCTCCGCTTTGGGATGGAAATGCAGGATGCCGCATTTATGGCGGGGCTTGCCGATTTCAACGCGTTCAAGGCGGGGGCTGCCAATGCGGATGCTTCCATAGAGCGTCACAAACGCAGCGCGGTCAAAGCCCTTGTCGTCAAAGGCGCGGCAGAAAAATACAGCCGCAAGATGATAGAGGCGCTTGAGGCAAAAGCAAAGATTTACAAGGCAAAAGGGCTTGCATGGATGAAGGTTGACGCCGCAGGAAAATTTGAGGGCGGCATCAGCAAATTCTTTAGCGGCAAAGAGGCTGTGATTCTTCCCAAGCTTGGGGCTGCTGCCGGCGACCTGCTGCTCTTTGTGGCGGACGAGAAATGGCAGCTGGCCTGTACCGCTCTGGGAGCCGTCCGCACGCAGCTTGGCAAAGACTTGAACCTGTACGTGCCCGGCGATGAATTCCACTTTGCATGGATTATCGATTTCCCCTATTTTGCGTGGAATGAAGATGAGTCAAAATGGGAGACCGAGCACCACATGTTCACGTTGCCGCAAAAGAAATACTGGGACACGCTGGAGAGCGATCCTGGCAGCGTCAAGGGAGACCTGTACGACCTTGTTCTGAACGGCTACGAGCTGGCTTCCGGCTCAATGCGTATCAATGACCCGGCGTTGCAGCAGCGTATCTTCAAGATTGTGGGCTATACGAACGAGCGCGCGCAGAAGGCGTTCGGCTTCCTTGTGAACGCCTTCAAATACGGTGCACCTCCGCACGGTGGCATTGCCCCCGGCCTTGACCGCCTTGTTATGCTCATGTGCCACGAGGATTCAATCCATGAGGTCATCGCATTCCCCAAGAACAATCTTGCCGCGAGCCCCATGGACGACTGCCCGTCTTTTGTCGATGATGCGCAGTTGAAGGAGCTGCACATCGCGTGCACGGAGCGCGAAGCCGAGTAAAGCGTTACGCTTTTTCTGGTGGAAGAGAGCTGTCCGGAAATTTCTGTCTCCGGGCAGCTTGTATGAAAAAAATTCAAAAAGTGTTGTGCCGCATTGACCGCTGTTTTCGTGCTGACTTGGTCTGTGCCGTGCAATCATGGCAGACGGTTCGCCAGGCATGCGGCTGCAATACATGTTCGGAGGATTGTGGATGAACCGGCTTCAGAAAGTGCTGCTTGCCATATACAGCGTCGTCTTCGTGCTCCTTGTGGGGCTGCTGGTGTACGTGCAGTTTTTTGACGGCGCGATTGACTTCGTCACGACGAGGCATCTGGTTCCCGTGATTTTTGCCTTTCTGCTGGGAATCGTGAAAATCATCACGCGGAGCGGCGGGGGCGCTTCCCTGCGCGCGTATAAACGGGCGTATGCTGACATGATAAAGGATGCCTTTGCCGACGACCGCCGGAAGCTGAACGTACTCCTGAAGGCGCTGCGCCTCATGGATGAGGAGGACTTTGAGAAATCCCTGCGGCTTCTGAACTCCTTGCGGGAATCGTGCAAGAACAACGACGAGCGCTATGCCGTCAGCCTGTTTACGGCCGTGGACTACAACTATCTGGAAGACTACGAGAAGGCGGCCGCAATCTATGAGGAGATGATTGAGCGAGGGCTTGCCGACTCCCGGATTTTCTCGAACGTCCTGAACTGCTACAGCGAGCTGGGGGAATACGAAAAGGCTCGGAACGCGGGGCTTGCCGCCGTCCATGCGGAGCCCCCGAACTGGAATGCCTTCCACAACTTTGCCTGGTTCCTGTTCGGGGACGGTAAGTATGAGGAGGCCGAGGACTATGCGAAGAAGGCGCTGGAACTCAAGGGCAATTCCGTGGAGACGATAACCCTGCTGTACGTGCTGTGCACGCTGGGCGGCAGGAGCGGGGAGGCGGAGCTGTATGAGAAGAAGGCGGTCGCGAACGGACGCTCAAAACAGGAGCTGCAGGAAATCGTGCGGAACTACATTGGAGCCGGGGCTGCATCGTGATTCGATTTGTGCAGGTTCCTGCCGGCACTGGTCTGCCGATTGTGATGGCCGCCCGCGCCGCCTTCAGCCGAATTTAGTCGAAAAGGCTGAAGAAGTAGCTGGTGATGTCGTCGCCGTCCATGCCGCTGATGGCGAAGGAGTCCGTGTGGTAGAGGACGTAGCTGCGTGCGGACGGGGCGAGCAGATTTGCCAGCACGTACATCGACGGCCGGTTGTCGCAGACGGCGGCGATGAAGTTCTGTGCCGTGGGCGCGTCAAAGAAGGTCTGGCTGATACCGTCCTTGAACGCCGTCTGCTCAGGCGTGCCGTGGTGGCTGAAGTCGCTTGAGACGACGAGGAAGTTTTCTTTTTTTCCAGCTTCATCAAAGAAGGGGGCGAGCGCCTGATACAGCCTCTCGCAGTAGTCCATGTTCAGCGGCGGCTCGCCCTGTACGGCGACGGCGACCACGTCTGCGCCGGGGAAGTGCCGCCTGATGTAGGGGATGAGGGTGCTCACCCCGTGCTCGTCGGGAAAGACCTGGTTGTCATAGTCCACGCCGAGAGCCGCGCAGAGCCTGTCGCTGAGCTTCCGGTTCGTGTACACGTAGCTTCCTGCCGCGCACTCCCAGCGGCCGTCCGCCACGGAGTAGTCGCGCGTGCTCAGGCCGAAGTGGGAGGGCGAGAGGATAAAGAAGTGCCTCACGTCCCGCCTGTTCCGTATTTCCAGAAACCATGAGTCTATGAGGGGGTCGGTCAGGAAGTGGTGGCTCACTGTCCCCGTCCAGGGAAAGAAGGCCTCTCCCGTATCGGGCAGGGCGGTCTTTTCGGGAAAGGTGAAGCGGGGGTCGACGGCTTTGCCTTCCTTTTCCCAGGTGGAGAAGGTCGGCCCCCCGTATGCGCCGGGGGAGGCTTCCTGCGCGTCCCGTGCCGCCAGTGCGGCTTCCTGCGGGGAGGCCGCCGCTTGTGGTGCCGCCTCAGGGTGTGCCGCCCCCCGTCTGCAGGAGGTGCAGGGGAGGATGCATGCGAGTGCGACGGCGGCGCGGAGGAAAGCCGCAGCTCCCCGTCCCCGGCGCCCTGCCTGCCGTGACGGCGCCTGTGCCGCCCGCGGCAGGATTAGTGCCGTCCGTGCCGCCAGTGCCATCTAGTCCTTCATCCAGACGGGCGTATAGGATGCGCCCGTGCGCGCTCCGGCCTCCGCGTCCACTAGGCAGCCTTCAATCCAGAAGGGCTCGTAGTCCTTCATGTCCGCGGCATCTTCGGCGTAGACGATTTTCTTCCATTCCTCGTCGCTCATGCGGTCAGACTGGGGGCCGTAGAACTCGTAGTAGCTGGGTACGTAGCCCACGGCGATCCGCTTGCCGCCCTGCCCGTCGTTGAGCGGGACATAGAGCCGGTAGGGAATGCCGACCCCCACCTCAAGGCAGGTTCCTTCCGCGCTCGTGAACACGTCGGCGACGCAGGCCATCTTGAGCTGGTCGGCATCGTCAACATAGCTGTCATAGCCTGGCTTGACGAGGAGGGCGAGTTTCTTCGCCACGGAGCGGATCCAGAGATTGTCCTCCGGCGTGACGGGCTGGTCCTTGCTTTCCTGCGTCGCGACTTCCAGCGCCTTGCCGTACAGTTCCACCAGGCTGTCGAGCGTGCGCCGGGCGGCGTCGTCCAGAAGGTCAAAGCGGTCGAGGCACTCGTAGAGCCGCTGCACCGAGCGCAGGCTGTAGCTGTAGAAGGGCAGGTTCGGCTCGATGTAGCTTGCGGGCACCGGCAGGGGCAGGGTGCGGTAGGTGGGATTAAGGTCGTCGCCGCCTGCCCGCTCCGCGTAGACCTGCTTCACGTAGAGTATCGTGTCGTGGCGTAGTTCCGCCCAGGTTGAGTGTGCGGAGTTGAGCGCCTTGACGTTCCACAGGGGCGACTCGGTGAAGTAGTAGCCCGCGCCCGCCTCAAAGCGCGCCTGCGTGCGTATCTGGGCGAGCACGTTGTTGTAGTAGGTCTGGGTCCAGAAGTCATCGTCCTGGGAATCAAAGAAAGCCATGTTCTTATCCAAAATCCGCTTGAGCTCCTGCCCGCCCTGGTAGCCGCCGTCCTCGCTCTCAGGCTCGATGTAGTCCGTCTGCGCGAAGATGCCGTCCGCCACGCGGGAGCCGAATGCCCGCATGATGTCGAGCCCGCGCACGAGGTCGCGCACGTACAGGCGGGGGGCGCACACCTGCTGGTGCACGTAGGAGTCGTAGGTGAAGCGCTGTCCCATGAATCTCCATCCCATCGGCGGGTTCCCCTGCTTGTCCGAGACTCCCGTGTTGCCGCTGATGAGCGGGGGGCGCAGCTTCTGGTTGAAGAGCTCCATTATCGCGTAGATGTTGTCCGTGCTGCTGACCCAGCTCCTGAAGTCCGCGATGCCCTGCTCCTTCCAGAGGGGGAGCACGTCGGTAAAGCCCAGGTCGTCGGACATGCCGATGAGTGTCGTGATGGGGTCAAAGAGAGCCTGCCATTCCGCATACAGACCGGGCTGCTGCTTCACCGTGTCGATGATGAAGAGGGCGACCGGCTCCATAATCAGGCTCTCGCGCCTGTTCTCCGGGTTCGTTGACTGGGCAATCGTGAAGTGGATGCGGCCGTACCACATCTGGGTGCGGAAGTATGCCTCAAGGATGCCGTTCTTGGTGTAGTGCCCGCGCGGCTTGTACTGGGAAAAGTCCTCCATCGTGTCAAAGAGGGCCGTCATGCTGCCGGATGCTTCCATCACCTGCTTGTAGTCGGCCCGGACTCCCTCGCTGTATCCGTTTATGAAAGAGGAAATGTCCGGCTCCACGAACTTGTACTCGTTCCGCCAGCTGTCTTCGTCCGGCACTTTCTCGGGGGCGGAGCGCAGGACAAGCTCGGGCACCTGGAAGTAGGCGACTGCCTTCTCCTTGATGTCGTCGGGCACATCCGTCCGCTCGCTGAGCGCGGCAATGAACTTCTGCGTCAGCGTGAGGAGGCGGGGGGCAAAGTAGTTCTCCTCGGTGTCCTGCAAAAGGGTATCGAATATGCGGTGCTGGCTGTGACTGAAGAGGTCGGTCGTGACGAACATGGGGGTCGTCGACGGTATGTCCTGGTATGCGTCGATGAGGTCGTCGGTCCTGAGCCATATTTCGCCCGGCTTCGTCTTCTGGATGGCAAGCCTGGCGTTTTCCAGCGACTCCTGCACGCCGGGTGCGAGGGGCTTTGTTCCCGCGAAGGAGTAGAAGTCCTGAAGCTTGCCTTCCGTCCTGTAGAGCTTCGCCATGAGCTGGAGGGCAGATCCGCCTTCCGCCTCATCCTCGGGGACCCAGACTTCCTTCAGGTCCGCGCCAAAGACGTAGCCTTCCTTGCCGTTCCAGCTGACCTTATAGAAGAAGTTGTAGTTGTCCTGGAAGAGGAAGTAGCCGTAGCCCTGCTCGTACCACTCCTCGCCGCCCGAACGGACCATGCTTTCCTTGGGGAAGAAGCTCCCGATGGGGATGCTCTCCCCTTTCATGCCCGCAGGATCCTTGAGCGTCGCCCATTCGCTGCCGTCGCCGTAGTCCTCCCGGCCTTTCACGAAGCTGAACGCGTCCGCGCCGTAAAACTGGGCCTCGTTGCTTGCGACAAGGAGGTATGTCTTGCCGCCCTCGATCTTGCCGCCCTGGTCGAGGCTTGCGAAGGCAAAGGAATCGTTCAGGTAGGCGGCGTGGGCGTCAGTGTGGTAGTCCCCGGACAGGGGCTTGAAGTCAAAGTGCACGGCGGGATGTGCAGCTGCCGTGACGGCGGGCGCGCTTTCCTCTTTGTTCGGGGCGCTCTGGGCTTCGACGGCCGTTTCGGCCGTGCTGCCCTGCGCGGGAAGCTCCTGCGCCTCGCTCTTCTTCCTGCAGGAAAGCAGCATGCCGCAGCAGAGGACGAGCGGAATGAGGACGATGGATTTTTTCATAACAACTCCGGTTTCTGTTTTTATGGAAGGAACGCGCCCAAAAGAGCCGGAAACGGCTGTGGCTGTCCCCGTGGCTGAAACTGCCGTGGCAACGGTCGCCTTTCCGTGCGCGTTCTGCGTGCGGGAGCGGCGTACCGAAAGCCGTGTCCAGTATAGCATACGGGCCGCGTTTGTGCTAGGCGGGGGGATTTGCGTTCCAGGGCTTCAGCAAGAGATATATTTTATCTGAAGACGGACGCGGTACTGGCAAATCATGAAAACTGTTTTAAAATGATTTTCTTTTTTATGCTACCAAAAGCCAAGGATTCAACATAAAAAATGCGCGGAAGCGGAAAAACACCCGGGCTGCCATTTGCAAAGCGAAGCGTGCAACAGGCAGTCCGGGTGTTTTTCCGCTGGGAGCGCATTTTTGTTTTCATGCTGAATCCCTGAAAAGCGCCCTTGACGGCTAGCTATTTTCCGCGCCTTGTGTTATACTTATGTCTGGCTGTAATTCCTTTTGTGGTAATGCTTTGGCTTGCAGCGTAAGCCTTGCTGCGGGGGCGCGGTCTTTT
>DGUD01000089.1:8343-21999 GCA_002393865.1 Treponema sp. UBA4319 | reverse complement strand
GCGGGACGTAGGAAAAAAATAAGGAGGAACCCTTTAGGGAGGATTCCTTGTTTTTTTCCGTTACTGTGATCCGCTGACTCCTTTTGGACGCCTGGATTACCGTTTCATGCTGAAGCCCTGAATCCGGCCTGCTGCACACCCGCCGCTTGCCGTGGTTTTCCTTCAGTTCTGGCGGCTGCGCCCGCGCCATCCCTGCGTCTTCAGCTTGTAGAGGTATTCCGTGGCGAACTGGATCTTTGTCGCGTTGAATCCTTCCCCGCGGGGAAAGATAAAGTAGGTGTTGTCCAGCGTGGACAGGGTGACGCACTGCCCCTTTCCCCGGTAGTCGTATTCCGTGTGGATAGAGAAGAGCGTGTCCGAGGCGACGAAGAGCGAGCCTTCCTGTTCCTGCCCGTAGTCGGTGAATGTGAGCGTGAAGCCTTCTTGCGTATGGCGGAGCGTTCCGTCGCCGCAGTCGATGAAATTCACCGCGTTCGGGAGCGACTCTATGTGCACGGGCACATCCAGCGCGTAGCTGCCCCCGTCAATCAGGGTCATGACCTGCCGCCGCTCCCACTCGTACCAGTTGGGGATGTGGTCAAAGAATACGTCCTGCGCAAGGTAGGCGCGCTCCCGGCCCGCGCGGCGCTCCAGCCTGCCGTAGATGCCCATCTCCCACGAGCAGCCGCATGCGCTGCAGGAGATGGTGCTGCCTTCCGTCCGCATGGCGAATTCCTTGCCGCAGACGGGGCACTGGTACAGCGGCTTTTCCAGTCCTTCCGCCCGCCACGGCACGGTGACGGCCATCTTGGTGTCCCACTGCCACTGGTATTCGTCGTAGCGCAGGAATTCCGCGATGCGCCCGTTCACCTCTTCTACGGATGCGGCGCGCAGCTCCTCCCGCGTGAATATCTGCGTGATGGTGGCGTCGAGCCGCACCTCCGTGCGCTTTCGCAGGTTCCAGATGGGGGACTGCAGGTAGTTCCCCCGCATGTTGATGGTGACGAGCGGCACGTCCAGCAGCTTTGCCAGCTTGCCTACCGCCGGGGACAGCTCGGAATAGGTGCCCACGTTGGCGTAGCGCGCCTCCGGGTACTGCACGAGGATGTCTCCGCGCTGTATGACCCGCCGGATATTCCGGATGAGCGCGAAGTCGTTGATGAACTTGCGCGTTCCCAGGCAGCCCAGCTGGCGGTACAGCCATTCGCCGTAGGCCTCGAAGCCTTCCAGCTCCGAGACGTAGTTGGCGCGCCACGGAAAGAGCGCGATGGGCGTCACGATAAAGTCCATGAACGCATGGTGCGTGCCCAGCACAAGGAAGGGCGGCTTCAGCCCCTTCATGCGCACCCTGGTGATTCTGAGCCCGCTGCCCGCCGCCATGATGCGCTCGTACGCCCAGAACAGCGGCGTCATCAGCAGGTTCTGGCGCGGGGGCACACGGTCGCGGTCAAAGGGTTTTGTGACAATCTTTCTCATTTGTTCCCGTCCCTCAGCAGGTAGCGGCGCACGGGCGGAATCCTGCTCAGCGCCACGTAGAGCAGGGCGGTACCGATGAACGAGGTTCCCGTGGGGGTAAGCCGGAAGAGCAGCATGCAGTGTATGGCGCCGGTGAGCGGGTTGTAGACCGCCAGCGACAGCGCTATGCCCGCCGCCACGCAGGCGAGCCCCACGATGTTGACGCCGCCCTTGTAGCGGTAGGCGTCGTGCCCCGGCAAAAAGAAGGCCGCCCGCAGGTCGAGCTTCTGGCGGCGCACAAAGAAGAAGTCCGCGAAGAGCAGCGCCGCCAGCGGTGCGTACACGCAGGCGCCGATGGTCAGGAACGGGCCGAAGTAGTCGATGATTCTGCCCCAGACGCACAGGATGCCCACGTAGAGCGCGAGCAGCAGCACGAGCATTCTGTAGCCTGCCTTGGGGAACGCGGAGCGGAGCATGACCGCGTAGATGTAGGAGCCGACCGCCTGCGTCCCCACGTTGGCAAAGCCCACGAGCAGCAGCGAGCAGAGCGCGAGCGGCGGGGCGGCGAGCGTCGCGAGCATTTTCGTGGGGTCGTCTATCATCTCTCCCGTCACGTGCTTTGTCGCGATTGCCATGACCGCCCCGATGACCACGAAGAAGGAGCCGATGAGCCCCTGTCCGAGCACGCCCGCCCAGAAGCCCCCGCGCTCGCTCTTTGCCAGCCGGGGAATTTCCGCCATGCCGCCAATCAGCGTTATGACGAAGGCGAAATTTGCCTCTATGGACAGAATGTAGGCTATTGTCTTTGCTTTCTGCCCGTTGCCTGCGTGGGCGGCGTTCCAGATTGTACCGGCGGGCACGGAGGCAAAGCCCACGAATATGACGATGGCGCCCACCGCGATGAGCAGCGGCACCAGGATGCGCGTCGTCCAGGTGATGGCGTTGACGCCCCTGAGCGCGATGACCGTGCCGAGCGCCACGCAGAGGAGCGCGAAGAGCGTATGCAGCTGCGGCGGCACCTGCACACCCGTCAGCGAGATGAGGTTCCCCATGGACGATGCGAAGAGCTCCGCGCAGACCGCGTACCAGGGGAAATTGATGGCGATGATGAGCACCGTCATCAGCTTGACGCCCGTGGCGCCGAATATCGCCCTGTACCATATCCAGATATCTATGCCGTAGCGCACGGAAAGAATGACCGGCAGCTGGTAGACCAGCAGCATGAGCAGCGCCCCCGCAAATGCCCCGGCAAGGAGCGCCTTGAAGCCCACGAGCGTCGCGAGGTAGGAGCCCTGCGTGTAGCTCCACGTGGCGATGCAGTAGCCGCCCAGCACGAGCAGCGCGTCGATAAAGCCGTACTGCTTCTGACCGGCCGTCACCGGCAGTATGCCGAATACCGCCTCTTCTTCCGGCTGCCCGCTCATAGCGCTGCCCCCAGAAGGACTGCCGCGAGGCAGATTGCGGCAACGGCTGCCGTGGCGATATAATCCCGTCTGCAGAAGCGGGGCGGCGGCACGTAGGATGGCGATTCCATCTCGTTCAGCTTGGAAGCGAGCGCTTCCTCAAAATTATCTTCTCTTTCCATGCTTGTAGTAAAGCATTTTTTAAGCTTTTGGACAAGCTTTTTCCTGTCCTGCGCTGTATTTTAATCCGATTTCAATGATGGCCGCCGTCCCCGTAGGGCTTCAGCATGACATTCATTTTGCCTTAAGATGAACGTGTTTATAGCAAAAGGAGGCGGGATTCAGCATTTCTTGTACAAGTGAAGTATTCAAATGGAGGCAGCGGGACGTAGGAAAAAAATAAGGAGGGACCCTTTAGGGAGGATTCCTTGTTTTTTTCCGTCACTGGGACCCGCTGACTCCTTTTGAACGCTTGAATTACCGTTTCATGCTGAAGCCATGGCCGTCCCCGCATGCCTCATTGCTATTCTTTTCTATAAATGTTAGTATTGGGAAGGTTTCGGAATCCTGACGTTGTTTCTGAATCCTGCCTGCAAAAAACTCACCGCAGTGCGGTTTTTGAGCGGCCTATTTCAGAAGGAGCTGGGGAGCGCGCCCGCTGGGTGTCCTGCTGGCTGCCTTACAGGGGAAAGCATTATGTTGACGTTGAAATTCGGCGGGACAAGTATGGGCTCCGCGCAGCGTATCCTTGATAGCGCGGAGATTATGATAGGACGCGCCGCGGAAGACCGGATATCCGTGGTGGTCAGCGCCGTGTCGGGCGTGTCCAACAAGCTGCAGGTCTCGATTGATTCCTGTGTCTCCGGCGGGCAGCCAGCTGCTTTTGTGCAGGAGCTGCGGGGCATTCATGCCGATATCTGCGCCGAGCTGCAGTCGCTGCTGCCGGGCTTTAGCGCCGCCGCCGTGCTTGCCCGGCTGGAGCCCCTTTTTGTGGAGCTGGGGCAGCTGCTTTCCGGTCTGGTGACTTTCGGGGAATGCCCGCCCAGCGCCTTCTGCCGCATCATGGGCATGGGCGAGCTCTTGTGCGTGCCCGTCGTGGAGGCGGTGCTGCTTGCCCGCTCCCAGAGCGTGACGCTGCTGGACTCCCGCCGCTTCATATTCACCACGGGCGACCAGAAGGAAGGCGACCCCGACTACATGCGTTGCGCGGATGCCTTTGCCTCCTACCGTGACGATGCGGGCAAGGTCGCGCGCATCCTGCTCTTCCCCGGCTTTATCTGCTCATGGACGGGCGGCTCCGGCTCCTCTGTGCGCATGGGGCTGCTGGGGCGCAACGGCAGCGATTTCAGCGCCGCCATCGTCGCCTCCTGCATGGGGGCATCCCGCGTGGAATTCTGGACGGATGTGGACGGCATCTACACGGCCGACCCCCGCGTCGTCCGGGATGCCATCCTCGTGGACGACATGAGCTACGAGGAGGCTATGGAGCTGTCCTTCTTCGGCAGCCGCGTGCTGCATCCCAAGACGCTCGCCCCGCTTGCCGCAAAGAACATCGAGGCGTGGAGCCTCAATTCCATGCATCCTTCCGCGCGGGGAACGCGCATAGGGCGTGGGCCGTTCGCGAGCGGCAAAAAAGCCGGCCCGGTGCGCGGCATCAGCTGCCGCAAGGACTGCGCCATGATTTCGGTCTACGGGCCGGGCATGAAGGGCAGGCGCGGTATGGCCGCCCGCATTTTTGAGGCTGTCAGCAACGCGGGCATCTCCGTGCTGCTCATCACGCAGTCTTCCTCCGAATATACCATCTCCTTCTGCGTGGGCAAGGACTTTGCGCCCAAGGTGCAGGATGTGCTCCGCGCGGAGCTCTCGCTTGAGATATCGGGCAAGCTCATCAGCTCCATCGAGGTCCGCCCTGACTGCGCCATCGTGTCTATCATCGGCGACGCCATGAAGGAGAAGCGCGGCGTGGCAGGAACCTTCTTTGATTCCCTTGCCAGCAGGGACATCAATGTCCTTGCCATCGCGCAGGGTGCGGGCGAGCGCTCCATCTCCGCGGTCATCAGCACGGAGGACGGCGATACGGCGGTGCGAGTGGCCCACCAGTTCTTCTTCAATACCACGCAGACGATACAGGCCTTTGTGTTCGGGGCAGGCACCATCGGCACCGCACTCCTTGAGCAGATTGAGGAGCAGCAGGAGGCGCTTCTGGAGCAGGGCATCGACATCCAGGTGCTCGCAATCGCAAAATCCCGGCAGATGCTCTTCTGCCCGGACGGCATACGGCTCAGCACGTGGCGGGATGACATCGCCCGCGGCGCCCGGCAGACGAGCCTTGACGAAATCCTTTCATTCGTGCGCGAGAAGAAGCCGCTCAACCCGGTCTTTGTGGACTGCACGGCGGCGTACGACCTGCCGGAGCGCTACCTTGACGTGCTGCGTGCGGGCATGAGCATCGCCACGCCGAACAAGCGCGCCAATTCCATGGGCATGGACTTTTACGAGAAGCTGCGCGCCACCGCGAACGACATGCACGTGCGCTTCCTCTACGAGGCGAACGTGGGCGCCGGGCTGCCCATCATCGACACCCTGCAGAACCTCTTCAAGTCCGGCGACAAGCTGCGCAGCTTCAACGGCATTATGTCCGGCAGCCTGAGCTACATTTTCGGCAGGCTGGACGAAGGCGCGTCCTTCAGCGAGGCGGTGCTTGAGGCAAAGGAGAAGAAATTCACCGAGCCGGATCCGCGCGACGACCTGAAGGGAACGGATGTCGCCCGCAAGGCGCTCATCATCGCGCGCGAGGCGGGGATGCACATCGAGCTCGCCGATATCCAGATGCGTTCGATTTTCCCGGAAGGATTCGATATCGAGGGCACGACGGAGGAATTCCTGCGCCGCCTGCCGGAAGCGGACGCGTATTTTGCGGACAAGATGGCCGCCCTCCGCAAGGAGGGCAAGGTGCTGCGCATGGGCGCGAGCATCAGCGGCGGAAGCGTGAGCGTCGGTATGCTGGAGGTCGGCCCCTCCGACCCGCTGTACGGCGTAAAGGGCGGCGAGAACGCCTTTGTGTTCACCACGGCGCGCTATAACCCCATTCCGCTGACGGTTCGGGGCTACGGAGCGGGGGCTGGCGTGACGGCCGCCGGTGTCTTCGGGGACATCCTGCGCACCGTCAGCTGGAATTCTTGCAGTGTATAGGAAACGGTCATGGTCATCGTATTAAAGAAAGATATTACATCCGAGCAGAAGGGCGGAATCAAGGATTTTCTGGTGCGCAAGCATTACCGCCTGAACGAGATTGAGGGCGAGGAGGATACCGTCATCGCTGCGGTGGGGCGCGGCACCGCCGACCGCCAGGAGCTTGAGGGGCTCGCGGGGGTCGCTTCCGTCATCCCCATCAGCAAGCCGTACAAGATGGCGAGCCGCGAATTCCGGCGCGACAACACGGTTGTGGATGTACCGAACAGCAGGGGGCAGCATATACGCATCGGCGGGCAGCGCATCGCGGTGATTGCCGGCCCGCGCACCGTCGAGAGCCGCGATCAGATTTTCTCCGTGGCAAAAGCGGTTGCTGCGAGCGGCGCCGTCATGCTGCGGGGCGGGACGTTCGGGCAGAGCGCTTCCCCGTACAGCTTTCAGGGGCTGGGCGAGAAAGGGCTTGCCTACCTGAAGGAGGCGGGCGAGAGCTACGGTCTGCCGGTGGTGACGGAGATTGTCTCCCCCGCACTCATCCCGCTGATGAACGACCTTGTTGACGTCTATCAGATTGGCGCCCGCAACATGCAGGACTTCAACCTGCTCAAGGCCGTCGGCGCTACCGGCAAGCCCGTCATCCTGCGCCGCAGCCGCTCCGCCACGCTGGAGGAGCTGCTGATGTCCGCGGAATACCTACTCTCCAGCGGCACTGACAACGTGATTCTCTGCGAGCGCGGCATACGCACCTTTGAGCATGCGACCCGCAATACCCTTGATTTGTCGGCGGTGCCGGTGCTCCGTGCCCTGACGCACCTGCCGGTCATCGTCGATCCCAGCCATTCCGTCGCCGGGCACGACAAGATTCCCGTTATGGGCGCCGCCGCGGTGGCAGTCGGCGCGGACGGGCTGATGCTGGAGGTGCACGACAATCCTGAGGCCGCGCTCGTTGACGGCGCGCAGTCGGTGCTGCCCGCCCAGTTCGACAAGATGATGCACGATATAGAGGCCATCGCGCCGGTCATGGGCAAGGCTGTGGCGCATATCCGGCAGGAAGCCACCCCGAAGGTTGTGGTCGCATACAGCGGCAAGCGCGGCGCGTACGCGGAGCAGGCGATTTCCCGCTACTTCGACGCGGCGGACGCGGAATCCCTTGCGGTGGATTCCTTTGGCGATATCTTCCAGTTCGTCACCGACGGCAAGGCCGACTATGGCATGGTGCCGATAGAGAACAGCCTTGCGGGCTCCGTGTACCAGAACTACGACAATTTCTCCCGCTTTGAGGACGTGAGCATCGTGGGGGCCGTCACGCTGAATATCCGCCACGCGCTGCTGGGAACAAAGGGCGCCTCCGTCGCGGACGTAAAGAACGTGTTCTCACACCCGCAGGCGCTCAGCCAGTGCCGCAAATTCCTTGAGGGGCACCGCGGCTGGTCGCTCATCGACTCCGTGTCCACCGCGACCGCGGCACAGCAGGTAGCCACGCTCAATTCCGCGGAGAACGCCGCTATCGCGAGCCCGGTGAACGCGCAGATTTACGGGCTTTCCGTGCTTGCGGAGGACATCGAGGACGATCCCGGCAACTTTACGCGCTTTGTGGTCATCCAGTCGAACGCCGCCGTGCGCCGCCATGTCTCGCGGGAGCTGAACATCGTCCCCAACACGGCCAGCTTTATCTTCAAGACGAAGAACGAGCCGGGCGCGCTGTACAATATACTGGGAATCTTCAACGAGCAGCACCTGAACCTGACGCGGCTGGAGTCACGCCCCATCACAGGCGAGCCTTGGCGCTACTGGTTCTACGCGGATGCCGAGCTGTCCGCCGCGAACGGCGGCGCGGAAAGCTGCGTGCGGCGGCTGCTTGAGCTGCTGCGCGAGAAAGCCGACGATGTGCGGCTGCTCGGCATCTACTCCGAGAGCCGGCACTGAGCCCGTTCCCGGAAGGGCAGCCTTGGAACGCCTCTGCTGCTGCGTGCGGCGGGTGCGTTGAGCCAAAAAGAGCGCTGTCCGGAAGCATCTGTTTTCCGGAGGGCGCCCATGCAATCGCAAGGAGATTTTTATGGAAAAGAGATACGTTCTGTCTGTTCTGGTAGAGAACCACGCCGGCGTCCTGAGCCGGGTATCGGGGCTGTTCAGCCGCCGTGGCTACAATATCGATTCGCTCACCGTCTGCGAGACCCAGGATCCCGGCAAGTCGCGCATGACCATCGTGGTTCGCGGCGACGAGTACACGCTGGAGCAGATTGAGAAGCAGCTGTCCAAGCTGGTGGAAGTCATCTCCATCGAGCACTGCGATCCATCCTCCACGACCCAGCGCGAGATGGCGCTCATCAAAGTGCGGGCGGACGGCAGCAAGCGTGCGGTGATTATCGAGACCTGCAATATTTTCCGCGCGCATATCGTGGATGTCGCCGAGAATTCCCTTATCGTGGAGGCGACGGGAAGCGAGGACAAGATAACGTCGCTCATCAACCTGCTGGCGCCCTACGGCATCCTTGAGCTGCTTAAGTCCGGCCTCTCCGCCATGGACAGGGGCAGCAAGGTCATGTGCTGAGTTCCGCGCGCTTGTGCCAGCGCTCGTCAAAGAGCTGCCAGCCGTTGTCCTGCAGCAGCGCCGTTCCCGTGCGGAACACGCGCGGTCTGAGCGGGAACTGCACGCAGCGTACGGCGGGGGCGGCCGCTGCGGGGCAGCTGACGCCCGTTGCGGGGGACGGGCTGTCCCCTGCCGTGGCAAAGACTATGCGCAGCATCGTCCTTCCTTCCGCGGACTCAAGCTCCACGGGAAAACTTGCCCCGCCGTCGCAGGGCAGGGGCGCACGGATGGCGCAGCCCAGAATCTCTTCCGGCAGCTCCTCCGCGAATGCCCAGAGCGGGTAGCGGGGGTACAAAAAGACTCCCGTGGCCGGGCGGGCGTTGAATGCGTCGATGTATTCGCGCTGTGCCCGCGCAAGCTGCAGCAGCGTGTCCTTATGCGGGATGAAAGCCTTCATGCTGCATAGTGTAGAATAAATCCGGGAAAAAGTGTAGTATGTATCTGTCTATGAGAAAGAAGCTTGTTGATGTCCTCTTTGTCCTGCTGACCGTATTGTTTTTTCTGGGAGCAGCGTATTTCATCGCGGATAATTTTTTCCGGACAAGCACTGTCCTCGGTCTGAACGGCGAAAGCTTTGTGGCGCTGAACCGCCAGTCCGTAAAGGCCCGCGTGACAGATCCCTCCAAAAATTCGTCCCTTTACTATAAATTCACGGAGAACCAGCGGGCTCATCTGGAGAACCTCATGCACCGGCAGGGCGCCGCCGCCCTCCGCGCCGTCATAGAGCTGCCCCAGCGCAAGAAGAGCGACGTGGGCGCTCATCCCTTTGAATTCGGCTTCTCCTATGCCGCAAAAGACGGTTCCGGCAGCATAGCGCCCGGCCGCGCCATGGTCACCGGGGATTTGTCGGAGCTGGACTCCAAGGACGGCGCGGCCACGTTTGCCGTCTCCATCTGCATCGTTCCCGGCGGGGAAGTTCCGTCCGGCTTCTTTGTGCACGGCACCAGACCCTATGTGCTGCGCTCCGTGCAGTTCACCGAGCCGCTTGTCGGCTGGGACAAGAGCGGCGATGTCCCCCTCTATGCGCTGGGGCCGGATGGCGGCGGGCTGCACGGGGATTATCTGATGGGCGCGGAAAAAGTGTTCGGCAGCCCGCCGGAGCTGGTGCTGATGCTTGAGCAGCTTGAAGAGCCGGGAACATGGCGCAATCAGCCGCGGGTGACATTCAGCTACGGCAAGGACACTATCGCCGTGCGCCGCACGATGCGGCAGCCTGAAGTGCGTATCCAGACCGCCGGGCTCTCTGCCTCCTACGCGAAATTTGTGCCCGGCGAGAACGCCAGCCATATCAGGGGGATAATGCTGCGCCGCTCGCCGCCAGTTTCCACGCTGGAGAGCGGAGCCGTCGTCACTCCCTACGTGACCGATCTGGGGCTCATCATGACGTGGCCCAGAAAGAACTGGCGCTACAAGGACTACGAGCTCTACGAGTGGGAGGAAGTCCCCCATGTGCTCTTCTTTGATTTCGCGAGCTACAAGGTGCAGAACCAGTACCTTACGCGGCTCGCCTATTTTGTGGAGAAGGCCGGGTACAAGGGAACGCTGGTGAGCGACGACTTTGTGGAGAACCGGCACGGCTACAACGCGCACGACTACAAGGCCGGGGATCTGGCGGCCTTCTTTACCACCGCTGCCCGGCAAAATTTCAGGCTCAATGCCCGCGAGCAGGACTTGTGCGGCATCCTGCTTGCGAACGGCGTCATCCTGCGCGGGGAGGAGAGCGGCACCTACCTTCCCGGTGAAGGCGCCATCGTGTCGTTTTCCCGCGAGTCGCCCGACTACCTGCGCTGGGAATTCCTTGCGCACGAGAGCTGGCACGGCATCTTTTTTACCAACCCGGAATTCCGCGCGGAGGTATCCCGGATATACGACGCCTTTGATTCCAAATGCATGGAATTCCTCCAGACCTACTGGGAGACCTATCCGAGCCTCGGCTACGACCGCCGCGACGACTACCTGATGCGCAACGAATTCATGGCGTACCTCATGCAGCAGAACATCAGAAGCGTGCAGGAATACTTTTTGGCCAAGGCAGGATGGCAGCAGCTGAATGCCCGCCACCCCGACCTGACGGACTATGTGCGCCAGACCAATGCCCGTGCCTTCCTTAAGGCCGCGGAGGAGCTGAACGACTGGGCTTTCCGGCACTACGGCTTTGCGGCCGGCCGGGTCAGCCTTGTCTCCCTTCAGAATCCGTAGGGTGCATGTCCAGATTGTAGAGCTTTTCCGCGCCCACCGTCGTCGGAGGCCCGTGCCCCGGCATGATGACGGTATCGTCCGTCTGCGAGAAGATTTTTTCCCGGATATTGTCGCACAGCAGTTTTTTTGAGTACTGGCTGGTAGTCTCTCCGATGATGCCTGATGTTACCGTGTCGCCGGTGAACAGCACGTTGCCTATCTTGTATACCATGCTGTCAAAGGAATGCCCCGGCACGGAGAAATACGATATGGGCAGCCCCGCCAGCGTGAGTTTGCCGTCCCCGTTCAGCACGATTGCCTTTGTGCCCACGATGTCGTAGTCCGCGGCATAGACCTGCGGGGAGTATATTTTTCTGAGCGTGGTCAGCCCGCGCACATGGTTGTAGTGGTTGTGCGTGATGAGCACCGTCGTCAGGTTGTAGCCGCCGTCCTCTATCTGCTGTATGATGTCCGGCGATATTTTGCCCGGGTCGATGATAATCGCCTGCTTTACCGCAGGGTTCTCGTTCACCACGACATAGCTGTTGGTGAATTCCTCTACGCTCAGGTGGAAGTATATCTTCATAGCGCCGCCTCCATGTCCTCCTCAAGCGAATAGTTCGCGCCGAAGTCTCCCATCATGCCGCCCTTCTCGCGGTCTATGAGGGCTTCCCGCGTGTTGGACATCTTGAACGACACGCTGTCCCGCATGGACTCGTAGAAAACCGTCTTCTTGAGGTTGCAGTTGGCCATGGACGTGTTGATGAGTATGGCCTTTATGAAGCGGCTGTTGTAGAGGTCGCTGTTGTCAAAGCTGCACTGGTACGCCGTGATGCCGTTGTAGTTGTTGTGGATAAGGTCGCTGCCCGCGTGCAGCAGGTGGACAAAACGGGAGCCCGCAAAAGACGTGAACTGGATGTTCGACTCAAGGATATTGCAGTCCGTGAACGTGGAGAAGTCCAGCGAGCACATCCGCGCGCGCAGGTGCGACGCATGCACGTTGGTGAATATGCAGTGCTGGAAGTTGCAGCCGAAGAGTTTCTTTCCACTCAGGTCGATGTCGTGGATTGTCAGCCCGCTCGCGCTCATTCCGACGATTTTGTCGTGCGTGGTGACGTAGTTCCTGAAATTCCGCATGGTCTCCTCGATGTTCTCCTGATGCTCAAGGCAGAAACCGCTGCCTTCCATCAGGTTCCCGTCGGCATCGAATGAGGAGATTGCGTGTTTTGTGCAGCCGGGGTGCTGGCAGATGCTCAAGTTGTACATAGCTTTACTTTACGCTATTGAAAACATTTAGTCAAATGGCTAGAATTGAAGGTATGTGTTGGAAATGTGGAACTGATATCGATGCGGGTCAGCCCGTGACGCGGAGCAGCCTGTGCCCGGTGTGCCGGAGCGACCTGCATTCCTGCCGCAACTGCGCGTATTACGAGCCGGGCAGCCACTATGACTGCCACGAGACCGTAGACGAGCTGGTGGCGGACAAGGAGCGCGCCAATTTCTGCGGGGAATTCAAGCTCCGCCTTGTTTTTGGCGGGAAAGCTGGTGCGCAGGCCGCCGCCGCAAAAAAGGCCGCCGCGCTGAAAAAACTTGATTCCCTTTTTTCAGTCTGAGCGGGGGCGTGCCGTCGATGAACGCTTCCGTTGATTTCGCATTCCTTGACAGCGGTACGGGTGGAATTCCGTATATGCTCGCCCTCAAGCAGAAGCGGCCTTCCGCGCGCTGCGTCTATCTGGGGGATTCCGCGCATTTTCCCTACGGCGAGAAGAGCTCCGCGGAGATTGTGTCCTGCGCGGAGGAGGCTGTGCGCGCCATCATCGGGCGCTGGCACCCGCATGCCGTCGTGATTGCCTGCAACACCATCAGCGTGACGGCGCTTTCCGCGCTCCGGGAACGCTTTCCCTCCGTGCCGATTGTGGGAACGGTGCCTGCCATCCGTCTGGCCGCGCGGGTGTCGGAGAACCGGCGCATCGGCTTTCTTGCCACAAATGCATCGGTGCGCCACCCCTATTCCGCGCGGCTCATCAGGGATTTTGCGAGCGACTGCCAGGTATTCAGCCGGGGCGATCCGGATTTAGTCGCCTTTGTGGAGCACCGCTTTTTTGCCGCGTCCCACGAGGAGCGGCTTGCTGCGGTACGCCCGGCGGTTGATTTCTTTGCCGCCCACGGCTGCGACACGATAATCCTCGGCTGCACGCATTTTACGCATATCGCCGGGGAGCTTGCCGAGGCAGCGGGACCGGCGGTGAAGGTCGTGGACAGCCGCGAAGGTGTGGCAAGACAGGCGCTGCGCGTGGAGCAGGCTGATGCTGGGGCGGTGCCGGAAGCCGCCACCGGGGAGCTTCCCCCGGACATGGGCTTTTATGTGACCGCCTGCCGCTCGCCAGCCGACCGTGCGGAGTACGAGGCGCTTTGCGGGCACTTTGCCATCCCGTGGGGCGGCGAGCTCAGCCTGCTGCCCCGCGAGGCAGCGCAGCCTGCAGCCGCGCCGCTATCTCGTCTATGAATGCCCAGCTGTCCACCACCTGCTTTGCGGCAGGCTCCGCAAGGCGCGCGAGGTCTCCCGTCATGATGCCGTCCTCTATGGTGCCGAGCGTCGCTTTCTCAAGCTTCTGGGCAAAGTCCTTCAGCTCCGGCGTGCCGTCAAGCTCCGCGCGTTTTGCGAGCGCCCCTGTCCATGCAAAGATGAGCGCGACGGGGTTCGTGCTGGTCTTCTCGCCCTTCTGGTAGCGGTAGTAGTGCTTCTGCACCGTGCCGTGGCTCGCCTCGTATTCGAATTCCCCGTTGGGGCTCACCAGGACGGACGTCATCATCGCAAGGCTTCCGCAGGCAGAGGCAATCATGTCGCTCATCACGTCGCCG
>DGUD01000089.1:0-8282 GCA_002393865.1 Treponema sp. UBA4319 | reverse complement strand
CGTCGTAGTTCTTGCAGGCCCAGAGCATGCCGCCGTCGCTCTTCATGATGCGCGCCACGGCATCGTCAATCAGCGTATAGAAATACTCTATGCCCGCCGCCTCGAACTGCGCCTTGAATTCCTCGTCGTAGACCTGCTGGAAAATCGCCTTGAAATTGCCGTCGTAGGTCTTGCTGATGGTGTCCTTTGCGCCGAACCAGATGCTTATCTTTTTGTCCAGCGCGTAGCGGCAGCAGCAGCGCGCAAAGCTCGTGATGGACGCGTCAAGGTTGTGGATGCCCTGGATGATGCCGGGCCCCTTCATCTCCATGATTGTCTTGCGGATTTCCTTACCGTCCGCGCCGGTGAACACAAGCTCCGCCTTGCCCGCGCCGGGGGTCTTGATCTCGCAGTTCTTGTAGACGTCCCCATAGGCATGGCGCCCCAGCACGATGGGCTTTGCCCAGCTCTTTACGTTGCAGTGGATGTTCTTTACAAAGATTGGCGCGCGGAACACCGTGCCGTCGAGCTCCCCGCGGAGGATGCCGTTGGGGCTGGGGGTCAGGTGCGTCAGATTGTATTCCTTCATGCGGGCGGCGTTGCTGGTGATGGTGGCGCACTTTACGCCGACACCCAGCCGCCTGATAGCCGCCGCAGCGTCATAGGTCACCTTGTCGTCCGTCTTGTCGCGCTCGGTGATGGACAAATCGAAGTATTCTGTTTTAAGGTCTACAAAAGGAAGCAGGAGCTTGTCCTTTATCACTTTCCAGAGTACGCGCGTCATCTCGTCGCCGTCAAGTTCCGCGACGGCGTTCTTCATCTGAATTTTTGCCATGTAAGTCTCCATTTGACCGGGAGGAATTCCCTATGGATGCCAATCTTGTGGCATGCCCTTCCTCAGGCCAGAAATAACGGCACTATCATAGCATAAAAGCAGCTTTTTTTCTACTGGATTTCGCTTTCGATGCGCTCCATGAAAGCCTGCGAGTACTGATTTCGCAGCGGAATGAACATCAGGAGCTCGTAGTGGTCGCCGTCTGCCGCCGCAAAGGCGATGCCGGTGTAGGTTTTGCCGCCGCGCGTGTAGGCAAAGCGCCCCCTGATTTCCGTGTCGGATACCGACACGTTGTCGCTCCACAGGACGAAGGTCGCGTTGTAGGCTGCCAGCATGCCGGTGAGCGCGGATTCGAGGGTGTCCGCCAGCTCCGGGTGCTCGTCGGTAAAATCATAGACCATGTAGCAGACGTAGCGGTTCAGGTTCTCGTTGCTGAAAATCCGCACCGTGCCGTTTGCCAGCAGGTCTTCCCTGACTTTGCGCTCCTTGAACGTGGTCGCCGGGTAGGAAAAGCTTGTGCGCCCGATTTCGTAGCGGAGCCAGTGCGACCGCGCAATCCAGCTGTCGGAGGCAAAGAATTTTCCGGCGCCGGCCGCCGCCGCGAATATGACGATGCAGGCTGCGATTGAGACTGCCCGCATCCCCTTTGTGCGCCGGAGCGCGACGCCAGTCAGCGCCCCGATCGCAGTTGCGCCCGCTGTCAGCAGGACAGCGCGGGGATTCGTCGCCCTGCCCCAGACGGCGCTGCATGCGATGCCCGCACCCCATCCTGCGATGATGGCGCAGAGCAGCGGCCACATGCGGTAGGCCGCGTCCTTCTCCGGGGATTCTGTCTTTTCTGTGTCCTGCTGCCCTGCCATATACGCTCCTTAGAGATTTGTTCCTTTCAGGCAGGAATTCCCGCCGTAGTCTAAATCGGTGAGGACTTCCGTATGGTCGGGGAATACCGCCACGGTGTGCTCCTCGTGGCAGCTCCAGCTGCCGTCTGCCGACACGACCGTCCACTCGCTGCCGTTGGCGCCGGTAATCACGTCGTCGGTGCCCTCGTTTACCATCGGCTCGATGGCGAGCACCATGCCCGCCTGGATGCGGGGGTTCGGGCCGTGGCTGGGGCAGTTGGGGATGGACGGATCCTCGTGCACGTCCAGGCCGACACCGTGCCCGCAGTAGTCGTAGACCACCCCGTAGCCGTTCTGCTCGTGGGCAATCTCGTAGACCGCGTTGGCGATGTCGCTGATGCGGTGCCCGGCCGTGCAGGCAAAGATGCCTGCGTTCAGGCTCTCGCGGGTCACTTTGACGAGCTTGCGGTGCACGGCCTTTACGTCGCCCACCATGACCGTATGCGTGCTGTCAGAGATGTAGCCGCCCAGATTGATGCCGATGTCAAGCGACACAAGGTCTCCGTCTCTCACGACGCGCTTTTTAGAGGGCACGCCGTGGATGACCTCCTCGTTGATGCTGATGCATGCCGCCCCCGGAAATCCTTCCTGATACCAGGCGGGCTTTCCGCCGAAGCGATGCATGAATTCCACGCACCAGTCGTCAATCTGCCTGGTGCTTACGCCGGGTTTTACCTTCGGGATAATCTCGTTGAACAGGTCTGCCAGCAGGTGGCAGCTTTTCCTGATTCCCTCGATTTCCTTCTCATTCTTCAGTCGTATCATATATCTTGAACCTCTTGTACCGAACAAGCAGCCCGCAATCCGGCGGAAAGCAGGCGCGGGCACCCCTCACGAGGCAGCCCTCATCGATTCCTCGCGGCAGATTGCCGCCGTGCGCGGGTCTCCGATGCGCTCGTACGCGTCCGCCATCTTCTGCAGGAAAAAGGAATCGTCTTTTTTTCCGAACTGCAGGTCGAGCGCGCGCTCCCATGCGTCTATAGCGAGCTCCTCGCTGACGGAGTTCTCTATATTGTTGCGCAGTATATGCCGCGCGAGCGACAGCACCTCCGGGAAAAAGAGCTTGAAGTAGCGGAATGAGTATTCCATGCGGATAATCTGCTCCAGCAGGATGACTGCGTCGTAGTATTCCTGCCGCAGCACAAGCTCTTCGGCAAGGATAAAGCCGTAGTCCATAAAGTCCTCACGCGTGAACCAGCGGGCAAGGCGGAATCCGGGGCGCGTCATGTTCATCCGTTTGAATTCCTGCACGGCGGAATCCTCGCAGTGGTGCGTCAGGTCAAAGAATATGAGCTTCGATCGGCTCTCGTCGTCGTCGCGCTCCAAGAGCCAGTCGCGGTAATTGAAGGAGCCCGCCTGCCGCGCGCCCTGCCCGTAGTTGCGGTAGGCATAGGCCTCGTCAAAGAGGCTGCGCGACTTTATGTCGGAGAGCGTCTCGTAGGCCTGTACCAGTTCCCGGAAAGAATCCGATTCCGCGTGGGTGATATCCGGATGGAGGAGCTTGGCTTTTCTGTGGTATGCCCGGCGGATTTCCGCTACCGTCGCGGTATGCGGCACGCCGAGGATTTTGTAACAGTCGCGCATTGTCTTACGGTAACTAGTGTACCGCTTTTTTCGCAGATTGGCAACGGGGCGGCGGAGCGCTTTTGCAAGAGCTGTATTCCCGCTGGAACGGATTGCGCGGCAAACAGTTTTGGCTCTTGACTAGTATCTTTTCAGGATTTTAGTCAGCTCCTTGTATAAATCTTCATTGCGGTGCTTGTATCGCCACTCGCACTCCATCAAATGTATCACAAATTTGTCGGAATCACAACCGTTGAATTTGGCGAGCCTCCGTTTGGCGAAGGTCCGTGCAAAAGCATCGTAAAATTCTATTGAATTTTTGGCTGCTTAATCTCTTGTATTTCATAGACTTACATCACCTTTCGTCAAGAGATGCTAGTCAAGAGCCAATTAATATAGTCCCTCTGACAACAGGACTCCGAATATGCCCGTAAAGCCGTAGCGGAAGCGCTCCGGCTGCGCCCCTGAGCAGGGGAATCCCCGGAATTCATGCTGTTGTTTCATAGAAGTGCGCGTATATCCATATAGCCATATAGGCTGCAACACCAAGCTCAAAGATGCCGTGCAATATGCAGCGCCATTTCGAGACCCCCCCGTACCTATAAATTTTACCGCGAAAACTAAATATGGCTGCCCCCACAAGGCTGGCTACACTCAAAAAAAGGACTGCAGGGGAGTGCCGGACACGTCGTAGTCGAAGGTGCGGAGCGGAGAACCCCACTTGTTCATGACGGCGCGGACGCTGCCAAGGTGATCCTTGCCGAAGTAGTGCCACTTGCGTCGGATTTCTAGGTGACCAATAGCCGAAATCCAGTTTTTTGATGAGCTACTATATGTTTTTTTTGCGAGATTTTTTCACCTATCCTCCGAAAACGTCCGTTTTGTTCTTTACAAATCAGAATACTATTGCATTATTGCACTAATTCGCTTCATTCGGTAATAAACGTTTCCTACCATTGTAATCATATTGAAATCATCTATTATAAAAAAAAGAGTACCAGGCAAATCAAAACAAGGGTCGGTTTCCAATGAGACTACTGTTATCTCCTCTTCCTCAATCCCTAGGTCTTCAAATGTCACCCCTTTGAAATGTGATGCGCGTGTTTCATTCCGCAAACGTATTGAATCCCAAATTTCCGCTCGTTTGCTTTTTATAGTTACAATTTTGCCGTTTACCACAATTTCATTGTTCCTATATTCTATTGTGCTTCCACAAAAGCTATCTGCATTTATGCTGCAAATAGAATTACGAAAAATCATGGGCTCACCAAGCAGCCAAACTCCAGAATATTTATCGGTCTCTCTGCAGGAGATATGTGCAGCGCACATGATAAAAAATAATAAAACATAGAATTTACGCATACTTTACCCCTTAGTTATTATGCTCATCAAAAGTATACATACAGCAGGCTCTTCCCTGCTGTAGCTTTTTGCCCGTACCCCAAAAACGCTTCGGAGGGGCGGGACACTACGCTTGTGGCGGTTCTGCATGTCCGCTTGGAACCTCCGCAGCTTTCAGACGCGCTACTCGTCCAGCACTATATAGGCTGTATTCGACTTCCCGAAGCTGCTGCTGTACCTTATCGCTACGGACAGAGCCGAACAGCCTTCTATGTCATAGAATGAGGCGAGAACGACGGTCGTGACATACGTCTCGTTTTTCTTGATGCGTATGCATTCCCCGTAAAAAGGTGATATTCCAAAGCGGTCTCCAACGATACCCGTATATTCACGCTCCTTTCCCTGCGCGTCAGTAATCAGCAAGGAGTCCGAATACATAAGATTGCCATCAACAAAAGCGTATTTGGGCAAGAACAAATCCTTGCCGCTGATATTTTTGTAGCTGATTTCTGCTACAGGCCCGTCATCCGTATTCCTTGCATCCAAAGAGACGTCAAAATAATGCTTGCCCGATGGGGAGCACAAATCGATAGTTCTCATAGGAGATTCCCCCAGATACCCTTCGTATGTGACAAACAGGAGCGTATTCATGTCATCCGGAATCTCATAAAAATCGTTCAGGCGGATACGAGCCTGCAAGTTCTTCCCGGCTGGCAGAACGGTACAGGTCTTGTCATCAGGCAAATCCCGGTAATCAGCGTTACCTTTGTATGTCACATATTTCCTTTCATGGCGCACAAGAAAAGCGTATTGCTCCCAGATGTAAAACAAGCCAACCATCCGCTCATTGCTCGGAATATACGAGTTTGGTATCGTCACCGGATGATTCGTGCAGTTGCTGATTACGAGCAAGAGCTCGACGTCCTCTTTCTGGTCTGCCACCTGCAAATCCACAGATATATCCTTGTAAGAAAAGTCGCGGGCCGGGACAGAACTACACGAGGCCAGCATACAAAGAAAAGAAACAGAAATAAACGCAATATACTTCCTCATCGTTTTTATCCTCGCGGGCAGGAAGTCGTCGAGCCCCTTGAAGACCATCCCGTAGTTTTCCTCCTTCTCACTTATTCTGCCGCCCATGACACTGTTGCAATCGATGGCTTCTGCAGCCTTTGTCAGGTTTCTCCTCTTCCGTAGCATTTACCGTCCTCCTATAAACAAATTCTTACCAGTCGTAATACTCCGGAATTATTGCAGTGACATCTTCTGTGTCTGAAACATGATGGTCGTCCAAATTCATCCTATAAAAGCTATAGCTCGCGGATTTTGCATGCTTATCATGTTTCCAGTCACAACGCCCTTTCTTATAATATATGTCGTGGCGAACTTGAGAAGGACTGTGTGTCGAATAAACAGAATCTGAGCGCATGTCCAAGCTGTCTGATATCTCGCAAAAGAAATCACCGGGAGCGTTCACACAGGGAAGAGCCTCTACCCATGCATAGACCTCATCGCTGCAATCAATGATATTCTCCAGCGTCTTGATGTCCGGCAAGAATTTCTGAATATCTCTTATCGATACTGTCGAGACAAAAACCGCGCTCCGTGGGGGAGCTGAAGAAAGAAATCTCTTTCCATACTGGATTTCAGATATTTTGTACACGATGCTATCACCTGCCGCCAGTATCTGCCAGTCAGCACCCGGAGTGTTTATCCCCGTGCCTATAATCAGGAACTTAGCGTCTTTCCTGGTATGTAGGGCATACTTTGAGACATGCCGGAACGGAGCCCAGCTGCATTCATAGTATTCCCCTTTTGGCGCATAGACGGTGCTGAAACCATCAAGCCGCAAGAGGAAAATAAATTCCTGCATTTCAAAAGCATCAAATTCCCCTAGACAGATATAGTCCGTTGCATACAGCACTAGCGCACAGAGCGGAATGCTTACTATAGAAACGATGGTACGCAGCAGGAGCCTGAAGACATTCCTCTCAGAGCTCCACTCCCTATATACGCGCACGATTGTGCGGTAGACAAACCATATTGCGGGAGCACAAAAGAGTGTTTGTATTGTGACTCTTCCTACAATCTCACCGGTCGTCATCATCGGCTTCTCCTCTTATATTTACCAGTCATAATACTCTTGGGTTATGGCAGTGACATCTTCTGTGTCTGAGACATGATGGTCGTCCAAATGCATCCTATAAAAGCTATAGGTCGCGGATTCAACACGTTCTATTTTCTTCTTTACAAAATCTTTAGTTCCCGGCAAGTATCCGTATTTAAAATAGAATTCATGAGCGATTTTCTGTTTGTCTGCTGTTGAATAAGTAAAATCGGAATGCATATTCTTAAATGCCCCTCCATCCCAATCCGGTCCTATAAATCTTACCTCTCGTCGCAATGCGGAACCGGAATCTGGTGTGCTATAAAAGAATTGGAATGGACGCATTGCCTCCGGGAGCCCTTTTATCCAGTCATATACTTCCTCGCTTGAGTTGACGATATCCGTCAGAGTGCTGATATCCGGAAGAAAGTGATGGATATCACTTATTGAAATTGTCGAGACTGTAAGTGTAGACCTGCCTTCCCACTTATCGTCATAGCGATGTATAGCCCCTTTGTATACAACGGCATCACCAATCGACAGTATCTGCCAGTCTGTGCCCATATCATTTTTTTTCTCCATTCCGATAATAAAAATTTTCAATCCGTTGTCAAGCTTTATGGAGCATTTTGTAACATACCTGAAGGGGGCAGTGTCGTATCCGTCAATTATTTTCGGAATAAGTTCTTGGACATGTGGGAGTTCCTCAAGCTCTTTAAAGAAAGCGTCCTCATGTCTGCAAAGAGAAAGCTCCCTCCATGACTCGAGGCCTGACAAGCGGGGGATGTTGTATACCATAAGCAGCACAAATACACCGGCATAGAGTACCAGAAAGTTTCTTATTGCTCTTATCCAGCTTGTCATTGTGATAGCCCCCCTCTCGCCTGATTAATGGCCTGCTTTACCAAATCTTGTTCCAGCCAAGCAGCCTCTTTTGGATGGTCTTTGAGTTCATCTTCTCTGATAATTTCATTTTTTCCGAAATTTGCAATGAATATTAAATCTGGTCTATTTTTTTTAACGGAATTTGTGAAACGATATACACGAGCTGTACCACTGGCACTCTCTTCTCCTCCTTCATACTCTACATAGACTGAATATCCATTACTAACTTTTATTAACTCACCTGTTGTAACATTATATAGTCCGTCCATATGGGCTTCCTCAGGATCAAGAAGACCGTTTATTATTAAACTTTCTGGAGTATCATAAGAGTTTGCTTCTTCAGGAATTATAACCAAAATATCTTTTGTGCCATTTCCCAAATTTGTAGTGCTGTTTTCTTTTACCTGCCTCTCTATATAGGCTCTCCACTCTTCCGATTTGTTTTTTTTATTTGTATTCGTTGTTGCTACAGGACTCTTCTGATCCTCCCCGCTCTCCTGCTTGCACGGCTCCAGCCCCCACGGGTCAAGCCAGTTCACCGGGTCTGAGTTGACGTAGGCGTACCAGTTGTGGCCGTCCTGCACGGGGGCTACGGTCGTGAAGCGGCCGAGCACGGGCGAGTAGTCGCGGAAGCCGTAGTTATACAGCCCTGTCCAGCCGTCGTACTCCTTGC
>DGUD01000029.1 GCA_002393865.1 Treponema sp. UBA4319 | reverse complement strand
GGGGTATTTTTTTCCCTGCGCGCGCCCTCCTGTGGACTGTATGCGCCTTCCTGTGCTAGAATGGAGGATATGATGATTAAGAATGAAATTCCTTTGCTTGAATACGATATGGATAGCAACGCGCTCGTTTCGCCTACCCACGAGAATATGGACTTGAAGCTGCCGGGGCGTTGCGTTTTTGCGTTCCTTGGGGATTACATCGAGAGCTATGCGGCAGAGCACCAGTGCAAGCAGGTTGCCTTGTTTGATTCCATCGCGAGGAAATTTCCTGTGTATACGACTGAACATAAAGGGGCGCAGCTTTGCTTCTGTGCCGCACCGGCCGGTTCTGCGGCGGCTGTGCAATTCCTTGATTGGCTTATCGGATACGGCGTCAAGGAGGTTGTCGCGGTGGGCTGCTGCGGTACGCTCGTCGGCTTTCCGGAAAACGTATTTCTTTTGCCGACCCGTGCTCTCCGCGACGAGGGTGCTTCCTACCATTATATTGCGCCCTCCCGCTATGTGGACTTGAACGGGCTTGCGGTGAGCGCCGTCGCCACCGTGCTGCAGAAACGCGGCGTGTCCTACACGGAATGCATGACATGGACGACCGACGGTTTTTTCAGGGAGACACAGGATAAGGTCAATGCCCGTAAGGAGGAAGGCTGTTCTGTCGTCGAGATGGAATGTGCTGGTCTTGCGGCCTGCGCCCAGTTCAGGAAGATTCTTTTTGCGGAGCTCCTGTTCACTGCGGATACGCTTGCAAACGGCTATGATTCGCGCGGCTGGGGCAAGCAGTCGTACGGGACTGCTTTTTCGCTTGCCCTTGATGCCGCTGCCGATATGTGCTAGAGGGGCGCTGCCTGCTGTCGCTCGCAGCGGCCAGTCGTTCAGTCCATCGCCCGTCTGATGGCGTCCAGCAGTTCTCCGTAGCTTTCAAACGCGGGGATGCCGGGGTTGTCGGCCTTGATTTGTTCCGTGCTGCGGAACAGGAATCCCGCCTTGCTGGCTTTAATCATCGCAAGGTCATTGTGGCTGTCACCGCTCGCGATGGTGGTGAAGCCTGCTGACTGGAGCGCCCTCACGGTAGTGAGCTTTGATTGCTCGCAGCGCATCTTGAATCCGGTGATCTCGCCGCTGGGGGCAACTTCCAGCGTGTTGCAGAAAATGGTCGGCCAGCCGAGCTTTCTCATGAGCGGCGCGGCAAACTGCGTGAAGGTGTCGGAGATGATGATTGCCTGCGTAAAGCTCCGCAGTTCATCAAGGAATTCCTTGGCGCCCGGCAGCGGGTCAATCTTTTCGATGGTGGCCTGAATCTCTTTCAGCCCCAGATGGTGCTCCTTCAGGATGCCGAGCCTCCATTTCATCAGCTTGTCATAGTCAGGCTCGTCGCGGGTTGTGCGCTTGAGCTCCGGGATGCCCGACGCTTCGGCGAATGCAATCCAGATTTCGGGCACAAGGACGCCCTCAAGGTCGAGGCAGGTGATGTACATATCGTTTGTCATTGCGTTTTCCTTTTGCGCGGCCGCTGCCGGCGGAAATTCGCCCGTGCCGCGCGGAATCATCATAGCATATTTTTGTATGTACTTCAATAAAGCTGCCTTTTTTGCTACAATAGAGCCGTATCCGGCAACCGGAAGGTTCCGGCCGCATTGAAGGGGCACGTGTGACGGCCCGGCGGACTGTTGCGCGGCTTGATGTATGCAGGGGGTATGGTATGGCTGACACGAAACATATAGACATTTTTGATTCCACGTTGCGCGACGGCGCTCAGGGGGAAGGCATAAGCTTTTCCGTGCAGGACAAAATCCACATCGTGGAGGCGCTGGACGAGCTGGGGGTCGCGTATATAGAGGCGGGGAATCCCGGCAGCAATCCGAAGGATATGGAATTCTTCCAGCGGACAAAGAAACTCCGGCTGGGGACGGCAAAAATCGTCGCCTTCGGTTCCACGCGCCGGAAGGATTCCTCCTGCGCGGAGGATGCGAACCTCCAGAGCCTGCTTTCCGCGGAGACGGCGGACGTGTGTATTTTCGGCAAGACCTGGGACTTCCAGGTGACGGACATCCTGCATGCCACGCTGGAGGAGAACCTTGAGATGATTGAGGATACCTGCTCCTACCTGTGCAAGCACGGCCGCAGCGTGACGTTTGACGCCGAGCATTTTTTTACCGGCTACCAGAAGAACCCCGCATACGCTATGAGCGCGCTGGAGGCCGCGGTAAAAGGCGGCGCTTCGGTGCTGACGCTCTGCGAGACCAAAGGCGGCTGCCTGATTGAGGACTGCCGCACTGCGGTTGCTGCGGTTGTGGAGCGCTTTGGCAAGGCATGCACGGTGGGCATCCATACGCACAATGATTCCGGTCTTGCCGTGGCGAACTCGCTGGTTGCGGTAGAGGCCGGTGCCACGCAGGTGCAGGGCGTGCTGCTGGGTTTTGGGGAGCGCACCGGCAACGCCAACCTGTCCACGATTATCGCGAACCTCCAGCTGAAGATGGGCTACCGCTGTATTCCGGAGGAGAACCTGAAGATGCTGACGCCGATATGTCGCCGCGTGGCAGAGATTACGAACATTCCTCTTGATTCCGGCATGCCCTATGTGGGAGGCAACGCCTTTGCCCACAAGGCCGGTATGCACATCGATGCGGTGCTCAAGAATCCCGCCGCCTATGAGCATATCACGCCGGATGCGGTCGGCAACGAGCGCGTCTTCCTTATGAGCGAGGTCGCCGGGCGCAGCATGATTATAGAGAAAATCAAGAAATTCGACCCGACCATCACGAAGGGCAGCCCTGTCGTCGCCGAGATTGTAAAGAAGGTGAAGGACCTTGAGCATGACGGCTATCAGTTTGAGGGCGCGGACGGCAGCTTTGAGCTGCTGGTGCGCAAGGCAATCGGCAAATACCAGCCCTTCTTCAAGCTGCACTACTACAAGACGAGCGGCGAAATCCCGCTGGTGGAGCAGAACCTCTATTCCTTCGCGCAGCTAAAAATCGATGTGGACGGGCACTTTGAGGTTTCCGCCGGGGAAGGCAACGGCCCGGTCAACGCGCTGAGCAACGCGCTTACGATGGCGCTGGCGCGTTTTTACCCGTCGGTAACGCAGATTCAGCTGACGGACTACAAAGTCCGCGTGCTCGACGGCAAAGACGGCACGGCTTCCCGCGTCCGTGTCCTTATCGAGAGCACCGACGGCACGGATAGCTGGACGACGATGGGCGTCTCCTGCGACGTGGTGGAGGCATCCTGGCTGGCGCTCGTGGATTCCATCGAGTACAAGCTTATCAAGGACATTGAGCGCAAGTACCAGAAGCTGATATAGAAAAGGCTGAAAAACGTTCCTGTGGCGCGTGCTACAGGAAATAGGTCTTCATCAGCCCTTTGCCTTTGACCGTGACCTCCACGCTCTGCCCCCAGGCAAAAGCGTCTGCGGTCAGGGCGTGGGTTGACTCGCTCGCATGGATGCGCATCGGCTCGCCCGTGCTCTCCATGCGGCTTGCCACGTTCACCGTGTCTCCCCAGATATCGTAGATGAATTTTGTCTTTCCGATGACGCCCGCCACAAGCTCGCCCGTGTTGATTCCCACCCGTATCTGGATTTTGGTCTTGTAGCGCGCGTTGAATGCCTCCACATCTTCCAGAAGCCCCTTTGCGAAGCGCACCATCTTCCCCGCGCCCGCCGCATCTGTGTGCTCTCTCAGCCCCACCGCCGCCATGTACGCGTCTCCTATGGTCTTGATTTTCTCGATGCCCATGAGTTTTGCCCGCTCGTCAAAGCGCGATGTCAGCAGGTTCAGCATGGCGACCACGTTCTTTGCCGTCATCCTGCTGCTCATCTTGGTAAAGCCCACGATGTCGGTAAAGAGCACGGTCGCGCTCGGATAGCTTTTGGCGATGGTGCGGCCGGGATGCTCGCTCAGCTCCTTGGCGACGTCCGCCGGCAGGATGTTCAGCAGCAGGCTCTCTGCCCGCTGCTTTTCGGCGCGCAGCTCCTTGGTGCGTTCGTTTACGGTCTGCTCAAGCTCCCGCTGGTAGCGCTCGTGCATCTCGATTTCCATCCGGTGCGCCTGCTCCACCTGTTCGTTCATATCCTGAATCGTAAAGATGAACAGCACGACCACCATCGTCACAATCGTCATGTCCACAAGCTCAAGCTCCGGGGTGACGAACTTGATGCCCGCCGCGGCAAAGGGAATCAGGGTGAACAGGAGCAGCGGGATGCGTATCCGCCTGCTGATGTTCTTGCGCCCGATGCTGATGGCCAGCAGCTGCATGACGAGTATGGCGAAGGTGATGAGGTAGAAGATTGTCCTGCCCGTCCTCCGCTGGTAGCGGTTGGACTCGTCGAACACATAGGAGAAGTCCGTGAACTGCGAGACGATAATCAGCCCCGCGCCCGCGAGCCCCAGGACTGCCGCTACATGCAGTACGGGGGGAGCGGAGAGCTTTTGGTCTGAGAAGAGGCTGCTGACATACATGTTGAACGAGTACAGGATGACGAAGGTAAGGAAGAAAAGCGCGAACTTTGACACCCGCACCGCCCACCAGCCTGTGGCGGAGGGGTCGCCGTTATAGGTCTGGAAGACGACTTCGGCGGCGAGGAGGAGCGCTGAGTGTATCTCCATGATGAGCATCGCCCGTTTGCGACGCCCGGAGAGGTTCTTCGTAAAGATGGTAAGCAGCGCGACGACCCAGCAGACTGTCTGGAGCGAAATCAGTATGTACATCTGATTGCGGATTAAGAATTGCATGTCTGGTAGCTCCTCTGTAAAGACCAGTATAGCATAGTTTTCTGCTTTTGTAAGCAATCCTGGATATGAAATGAGGATTTGCATAAAAAAAGCGCCCCGGCACATTCCTGCCGAGCACCTTGTTTTTCCCCCCGTATGGCACCTTGTTTTTCTCAGGGCTTCAGCATGAGATGTA
>DGUD01000211.1 GCA_002393865.1 Treponema sp. UBA4319 | reverse complement strand
TCTTGCGGGGACAGATGCTTCCGCGCAGGATACGTTCGCGTTCGTTGACGAGGCATCTATCCGCGGCAAGAAGGAAAAAATCAAGCTGTACACATCAAAGCCTGCTGCCAGCAAAGCGCTATAACAGAGCAGGCTCCTGGGCAGCTCCCATAGCGCGGCCTGCAATACCACGTCTGCAAAGGAGCCTCCCGCAACAAAAGTGCGGAGCGGCTCCGGACGTGCGCATCAGCCGCAGGAAGCCGCTGACAGGCAGTGGCTCCGGCGCAGCAGCTCCATGCAGGCGCGGGCATTGTGATAGCTCGTCTTCCAGTTGCCGCCCTTCGCCTCTTTCAGCACGGGGATGCCATCTTTGCTGACCGCGGCAAACCAGTCGCCGTTCTTCTTGTCAACCTGATAGTCCCGTATCCAGCCCCAGACTTTTTCCGCGGCGTCCGCAAAGAGCGCTTCGCCGGTCATCTCCCACGCGTTATAAAAACCGTTGAGCGCCTCAGCCTGGTTCCACCAGATTCTTGTCGTATCCCGGACACCGCTTTCGGACATGCAGTTCTCAAAGCCGCCCGTCGCGGCATCAAAACCTTCCTTGAGCGACGTGCGGGCAATGGCGAGCACAATCGGCCTGATTTCCTCCAGCAGGCTCTTCTGCCCCAGCTCCTCGCCGGCCTCCCACAAAAGCCAGCTGGCCTCGATATCGTGCCCGTAGGAAATCTCATCCACGCCGCATTGTTTCCATGCGCGGTCAAAGTACAGGTCAAGGTGCATGTCCTTTGCGTTCAGAATCCGCGTCGTATGCACACGGATAAGGGAGGCGAGCGCCTCCCCCACAAGACGGAGCTCATGGAGCTTTTCGGGGCAGACGACAGAAAGCGTCCGGTGCAAGTTCGTATATGCTTCCATGACATGCAGGTTCGTGTTCATGGATTTTTCGCAGTCTATATCCTTGGGGCTCAGGCTCGTCTCCTTGGTCGCAGACCAGTCCTCGGCAAGCGCCTCCGCGTAGCCGCCGTCCACCCTGTCCCTCGCAAAGCGCTCAAGCAGGGCAAACAAAGCGAGCGCCTGATCCATGATGCGCCGCGACTGGTTCTCCTTGCAGCGGAGCTCCTTTACCGCCGCCGCGTATTCGCTGAGCGCATAGATGGAGAATGCCTCGCCGTACACCTGCTTGCGGGCAAGGAGCGGCTTGCCGTCGGACGAGACCGACCAGTACATGCCCCCGTTCAGGGAATCAAAGAATGTCCTCATCATATAACGGAACGCATCATCTGCCATGCCCAGATACGACGGTTCCCCGAACAGCCTGGCGGCAGCGCTGTACGACCACAGGTAACGGCTCACCATGACAATGCTGCGCCACTCCTTGGCGTCGGGAACATTGTCGTTGTCCAGCGCCCCGTAAAAACCGCCGGCACCATCCCTCGCGTATTTTTCCCAGAACGGCAGGATGTTGCCGGTCAGCTCTTTCTTGATTTCTGAAAACAATCTTTCTTCCATAAAAAGCACCTATCCCCATGCCGGCCACAGCGGAACAAGCCCTGGCCGGCTTATTTAAAAAGAGCCAGTTCCAAATGTAAGCGACATTTGAAGCTGGCTCTGAAATACAAAACTCAGTTCGGCTGGATACGCCTTACGGAATCGCGGATAATGAGGCTTCCGCCGATAACCGTCTGCCCGTGCGTATAGGGCTGCCCGGTGATTTTTCTGACGAGCAGCTCCACCGCCGCGCGGGCAATCGCCGCCGGATCAATGGCTACCGTCGTAAGCGGCGGATCCACAGCGCCCCCGGAGACAAAGTTGTCAAAGCCCACGACGGAGACATCCCGCGGCACCTCGTAGCCATGCTCCCGCAGCACCTCGATAAGCTTCACGGCGGTTTCGTCACAATTGCAGACAAAAGCCGTCGGCATTTTTTCGGGCAGGCAGATAGGCTCGTACAGCCCCTTTGCGTTGCGGTCATTGATGATGTCATCCACGGAGACCGGCAGCCCGTTCTCCAGCATGGCTTTCATAAAGCCCATAAAGCGGTCGGTGATGCTCGTTGTGGCGTTAAAGTTGCCGACGTAGCGGATATCGCGGTGCCCCTGGCTGATAAGGTACTGCACCATCTTATACTCGCTGAAAAAATTATCGGTGAGCACGGCATCGGTATCCTCTTCGCCTGTATAGAAATCAAGGAATATGAACTGCTTGTACTGGCGCGCAAAATAATGCGCGTAGCCGGCGCTCGTCTGCCCCAGCAGGATGACGCCGTCCACTTTCTTATCCTGAATGACGTGCGGAATCACAAGGTCAAATTCATCCTTGCTGGACAGCTGCTCCATGATGGCATAAAATCCGTTCGCAAGGAGCTCACGGGAGAGCGCATTGTACATCGTCCAGTAGAAAGACGTGCTCCGCTCAAAAAAGTGCGACGGGATGACGATACCTATGTTCCCGGTGGAATTTTCCCCGGCACGGAGCGCCAGGCGGGATTTCTGGCGGTAGCCCATCTGAGACGCCATCTCCTTTATTTTCTCCCGGAGCTCATCGCTTACCCCCTCCTTGTCGGAGATTGCCTTTGAGACGGTGACGATACTGACGTTCAGCTTTTCCGCAATGTCAGAAAGCCTGACCTTGTGAGAATATGACATATATCTATTTTAACGCTGTTTAAGTAAAAAAACAAGCAAATTTAGCGTATTTTAATACAAAATTCTCTCCCATCCCCGGAAGAGGAAGGGAATGCCCCTTCCACGCGAAAGCAATGAGGCAGCCGCAGCGCAGAGGGGTATGATTCACTGCCAGCCGCCCCGATGCCCCCGGATGAGCCGCCCGGCGTGTTACTGCGCCGGCTCAGATTGCAGCGCGGCATCCAGCAGGGACGGAAAATACCAGCGCCCGGCATCCCTGTCAAAGAGCCCGAAGCAGGCGGAGGCATCGCCGTCCCCGGCAGGATACGCGACGCCGTTGTCCCAGAGCACGCAGGAAATATCATTGCGGCGGGCTTCCGCAAAGAAGCAGGAGAACCATGACTCCCGCGCGCTTATGTTGTCCTTGTTCGTGGCGCCGCATTCGGTAACGACGACGGGAATTTGCTCCACGACGAATTTTTCATAGAGCGCGGAAAAATACGAGGCGATGACGTCCTTGAAATCCTGCGTGAGCACGCTGGCGCCGGGCACGTCCACGGCAAAAGCGGCGGGCAGGTACAGATGCACGGAAAGCGCCGTCCGGTCATCGGCGACATCCTCGGGCATAAAAAACGTCCCGGAAAGCGCCGCGTCGGCAGAGGCCCCGTACGCGGGCACAAGGACGATACGCTTTTTGTTGTTGCCGCGGCTCGCCCTGATGGTATCAAGGCAGAGCTGCTCGTACTCACGGATGACGCCCATGCTGCTCAGGCAGTCAACATCATCACGCCGGTAGTCATACTCAAAGCGCGTGCCGATAAGCCGAGGCGCGTCCAGCAGCTCAAAGACAAGGTGATAGTCATAGCCGTTGTTGAAGGCAAGGGCAATCTGCGCCCACACGTTCACAAGGAAGTCCCCGGAGACCAGCTTGCTGTTCACGTCAGGATAAAAACCCGTGCCTTTTGCGGGCCGGGAGGCAGCGGCATTGTCATGGTGCATGCACAGGATGACATACATACCCTCCCCCAGCGCCCAGTCCACGACCTCCTTTACCCGCAGCATCCACGCCGGGTCTATGGTATACGAGCCGTCGATGATGTGGCCGTGCCAGCTGACGGGAATGCGCAGCGTCTTTACGCCCGATGCGGCAAGCGCGCGGATTGCCTCGCGGGAAGGAGGCTCAAGCCCCTGCGCCCCATCCGACTCAAAGCAGTTGCCGAGGTTCCAGCCGAGCCCCATATCGCTGACCACCGCCTGCGCCTTTCTGGCAAAAAAGTGGATTGAGCCGCTGTCCCTCACCGCGTTTTTTGCGTCGAATGTCTTTTTGGGAAGCGGCGCGCAGAACGCGTGGTGCAGCGGCACAAGCGTGCTCAGACACAGGAAAAACAGAGACAGCCTGCAGACAAAGCGCTTGTCTATCACGGGTCACCTCCTTGTTCTCATAGAGAAGCAGTCTCAGAAAAGCAGCGCGCAAGAACGGCCGCCGGAATAAAATACCATTCCCGCCGGAATAAAATACCATTCCCGCCGGAATCAGCTCCAAAAACCGCCGCGCCCTGCAACTACTCTCTATAGTATCATGCGGAAGGATATTTGTCAGCAACGGCCGCAGCGTTCCACAGGGATTCAGCATGAAAACAAAAATGCGCTCCCAGTGGAAAACACCCGGACTGCCGGTTGCACGCTTCGCTTTGCAAATGGCAGCCCGGGCGTTTTTCCGCTTCCGCGCATTTTTTATGTTGAATCCTTGGCTTTGGTAGCATAAAAAAGAAAATCATTTTAAAACAGTTTACATAATTTTCCAATACCGCGTCCGTATTCAGATAAAATACATCTCA
>DGUD01000032.1 GCA_002393865.1 Treponema sp. UBA4319 | reverse complement strand
CGCAGTCTTTGGCAAGGGCATCGTCAAAAGGGAAGGAACCAGTCGCATACATACCGACAGTCAGATCCTTAAAGCAGGGAATCGTCCTGACGACCCGTACAATATCAAAGCTGCGCGGGTTGTCATACTCCGCGTTCAGCAGGAACACGTCGGGAACAAAATCAAAGAGCTGGTACACCGCATCCCGGCCGTCGCTGACAAACTGCACGGTGTAATTGTCGCTGTCAAGCGTCGTCGTGAACAGCTTCTGGAGCGTCACGGAAGTCTCAAGCACAAGTAGCTTCTTATTCATTTACCAACTCCTTTACCGCATTGATAAGGTTGCCGCGCTTAAAGTCGCCCTTGGCGATAAAGGCGCTGACCCCGGCCTTCTTGAACTGCTCCACCACCTGCGGGCTCTGGTCTGCAGAAACGACGATGACCGGCACATTCGCGTACTTTTCCATCCGGCGCAGATTGTCCAGCAGAACAAGGCCGTTCATGCGGGGCATATCCTTATCGCTTATGATGATGTCGTACTGCTTCGCCTTGAGCTTCTCCATGCCGTCGATGCCGTCCACCGCCGTATCGACGGAGAAGCCACCGCTCTCCAGTATGGACTTCTCAATCTGACGCGTCGTGTCGGAATCGTCGATGACGAGAACACGGATGGTGCGGGGCTTGGTCGCCGCCTCGTACTTCTTTATGTCGTAGCCACGCAGCGACTTGAATTTCTTGAGTATCTCAGGGATATGCAGTATGGGCACGATGTCGTAATGCTCGTCAAAGACGATGCCCTGCAGGATAGAGAAATTCCTGAACGCAGGAGGCAGCGGCTTTACGACGAGCGAGACATACTGCTGCACCTGATCCACGATGATGCCGATACGCTGCTCCATGTACTCGGCAATCAGGATGGAATCCGCGTCGGTGCGGGCAACACCCTTCTGCTCGGCAAACAAAGAAGACAGCGAGAATACCGGTACCAGCTGGGCATCGAACTTGATGTAGGTCTGGTTCTGAAGGATAACATACTCCGACTTCTTGCGGTAGATAACGTCCACGATATGGTGGGACGGAATGAGGAACTTGTCCTTGTTGGACAGAACAAAGAGTCCCTGCAGGGTCGAAAGCGACAGCGGGAAGCGCAGGATAAAAGAAGTTCCTTTGCCAAAAGTGCTCTCAAGCCTGATGCGCCCTTTTATTTTCTCCACGTTCGTCCACACGACGTCGAGCCCCACGCCGCGGCCGGAAAGCTCCGTCACCTTCTCTTTGGTGGAAAAGCCCGACATAAACAGGAACTGGGACAGCTCCTTGTCGCCCATATCCTTAATCTCGTCAGCGCGCTCCACATACATCCTGGAGGCCTTTGCGCGAACCTTCTCAAAGTCGATGCCGCGGCCGTCATCGCTGACGGTCAGCTCGATATACTTTGACTCCCGTTTGCAGGTTATGGAAACCGTCGCGGGCTCCGGCTTTCCTGCAGCCTTGCGCTCTTTTGGCGCCTCAATGCCGTGGTCAAGCGCGTTGCGCACAAGATGCATCAGTATATCGTTCAGCTGCTCAAGGATAACCTTGTCTATCGCGACATCAGTATCCGGGATAACTGCGCGGACATTTTTGCCAAGCTGCATGGCCTCTATCGCGATTGAGCTCTCAAAGGGATGCAGGACAATGGAGATGGGAAGCATGCGCAGGTCAAAGACCTGGTTCTGCACGCTGAAAATGGAGGTCTCCAGCGCAAAGATATCAGATTCGAACTGCTTGCGGATTTTTGAGATCTCATGGTTGTCGGTCGACTCCTCGATGACCCGCAGCTGATCCAGCTGATGCTTCAGGCGGAATTCGCGGGTAATCATCGTGTCTATCGAACTGATAATCTCGTTGACCCGGCTCAGCTTTATACGGATGGACTGGATGTCAGAAATCTGCTCATCCTCTTCGCCCGTATCCTCGCCGTTCTGGAGCTTGCCGTCCTTTGCCCGCTGAATCTCTGCCGCTATAGAATCTATATCGACAAGCTCGCCTGCAGCAAGCTTGTCGCAGGACTGCAGGTACAGGTCGATATTCATCTCGTCGGAGCCGTTCCTCTTTATGCTGGCGATGCACTCCGAAATCTTATCGGCTACAAAAAACACAAGGCGCACAAGGCGGTCGGTATTCTTTATCTGCTCGTCCTTGACGCTCTTATAGATATCCTCGACCGCATGAGAAAGCTTCTCTATCGTCGTGTAGCCGAGCATGCGGGCATTACCCTTTATCGTGTGGAGGTTGCGGAGCAGCCTTGTCAGCGTGTCCGCATCCTTTGGGCTCGCTTTCAACGCGAGCACGTCTTTGCGGGATTCCTCCAGCAGTTCCGAGACCTCGGACAGAAAACTCTCGGTAATATCAGATGAAACCTTCGCCATCTCTAGCCCTCCATCTTCTTATGAAAGTAAAATACGTTGTCCTCGGCGACTTTCTCCAGAGACTTCGGCATAATAGACGCGTCAATCTGCGCAATCTCGCTCATAGAGACAAAAAGGTAGCCGCCGGGATTCAAGCACTTATCCGCAATCGTCTGAAGTATCCGCGCGCGGAGCTCCTGGCTAAAATAGATGAACACGTTCCTGAGGAACACGATGTTCTGCATCTTGGGCAGAATCATATCCGTAGCCGGACTATCTATCTCCGCCAGATTAATCTGCCGGGTCGTTATGTAACTGCGAATCTCGTCATCAAAGACAATCTTCGCGTTCTCCGTCTTGAACGGAAGCAGGAGTCCCTGGAACGAGACCCCGTCCCCGACCCGCATCGAAGAGGCGTTGAACACCCCCTCCGCGCAGTGGTTCAGGACTGCCGTATTGATATCGCTCGCCGTGATGTGCGCCCGCATTCCGCAGGATTTTGCCAGCAGCGCAAGGGAATAGGCCTCTTCCCCGTAGGAACAGGCCGCGCTCCAGATGCGTATCGGCTGGCTGCCGAATTTTGCCTGCCACCACGGGAAAAGCCGTGAGCGCACAAACTGGAACTGCTTCTCCTCGCGGAAAAAGTAGGTCTCGTTCACGGTGCTCTCGTTTATCAGCTCCGCAAAAAGCTCCCTGTCCTTCCGCAGCAAGACCTGATATGCCAACACGGAAGGCAGCCCCATCTCGTCTATCTTAGAGGACAGATAGTTGCGGATACCTTCACGGTGGCTTGTCCGGGGGATAATCCCCGTCCGCAGCGTGATAAGCTCAATGAGCGGATCAAGATCTGTATCGCGTACCGTCATCGCTCAGTCTCCCTCACGTCTGCCCGGCCACAAGGCTCAGGATTCTTGCTGCTATCTCATGACGGGGAAGCACCTCGCACGCCCCGCCTTCCTCAATTGCGGCCGCCGGCATTCCGAACACCGCGCAGGTGGACTCGTCCTCCACGATTGTCCAGCCGCCCATATCCCGTATCATCTTGCATCCGTCGGCACCGTCCCGCCCCATACCGGTCAGCAGGATAGTCAGGCAACTCTTCCGGTAAAACGTAGCCGCACTCCGGAACAGCTTGTTCACGGCAGGCCGAAGGAAACGCTCCGGAGGCTCATCCGAAATCCTCAGGACGGGATGCGAGTTCGACTTGACAAAATCGATGACCAGATGGGTGTCAGCAGGAGCCATGTAGACCGTTCCCGGCACAGCCTCCTCACCGTTCCTGGCAAGCCGCACGTGGATATTGTCGCAGGTACTGTCCAGCCAGTCCGCCATATTCTTGTCCGCGCCGACTTCGATATGCTGCGCGTAGAGGACAGGAAGCGGGAAATTCTTTCCCAAACCCCGCAGGACATCGGCAACCGCCGTGGGACCGCCCGTAGAAGCGCCGATACAGAGAATACGGTAGCTCTTGAAGGAAGTCTCGCGGACTGTCTTGGCAAACGGCGCGGACGAAGCTTGCCTCCCGCTGATCTCGTCCCCCGCAACTTTGCGCAGGCGCGCTCGCAAATCGGAAAAGAAAGCCTCGCTGTATTCGCTCAGCTTGGGTTTCTCGATAAAATCCGCCGCTCCCGCGCTCTTTGCCGCAAGGAGCTTCGGGGCATCCTCCGACAGGATAATGACGGGGATGCGCAGCGTTTTGGAGAGGATTTTTGTCGCCTCCAGTCCGTCCATCTCCGGCATATTGATATCGCTTATCACAGCATCAGGACGCTCGGTCTTTGCGCTGTCTATTGCGCGTCTCCCGTTGGAGACAGAGGCTACAATTTCTATTCCGTCCTCTTTTGTCAGGTTCTGGGCAAGAATTGCTCTGATAACGGCGGAATCATCAGCAATGATAAGCTTCATGTTCCCGGCTCCTTTCAGTCCGTCCTCGCTGACCAGTTTTTCCTCGTCAGCATACCGGCGGCAAAGAACCTCTTAAGCAGCATATCTGGCGCCAGCAATATCTGCTTGCGATTGCTGCCGGAAAAACCTATCGCACATACACCGCATTCCCAGAGACGCGTACGGATACTCCCCGGCATCAGATGCAGGTTATGGATTTCCAGCACCTTGCTGCTGATTGAGCCGTCTACAGACAAAGCCAAGTTGCCTGTGGCAGGGAAAGCGGTTTCCGTGAAAGAGACTATCTTCTTGCATACATCCTGCGCGAAGTCCTGCATTTTCATTATCAGGACCACATTGTAGGATTCCGACGAGCTGCAGCCAAAGCTTCTGCCCAGAAGGTCGCCGATATAGATATGCGGCAAGGTCTCCCGGTTAAAGGTAAGGCTCCGCTCCTCCTTGTCCATCTGCAGATACACGCCGGAAACAATGTAGCTGCTCTGGATGAGGAAATCTACCGAGTCATAGGCAATGCAGGTAAAATGATTATGCGCTTCCAAGGTCTTTCCTTATCAAGAGTTCGAATGCATCCGGATTTATGACGGGAACCTCCTCGTTTCCGTATGGGAGCGTACCGAAGAAGAAGCCCTCCTCTCCATTGTTCGGAATCATATTCAGGTCTGACTCCGGCATCTCCGTAAACTGAAGAATATCGGATATATGGACAGAAAGCTGATCATCATCCCGCTTCAGGATGAGGAAGAGAGGCTCCTCCGGCGGCTTTGAGTCCGTCGCCCCAAAGATGGAGAGGGGGTTGATGACAGTAAAAGGGTCACCGCGACGATTTATCACGCCCTCGATATAGGCGGGCATGAAGGGAAGCTTGTAGACCGCGACATCGCGGATAATCTCCAGCACCTCGGAAGAACGCATCGCGTAACGCTTCTGGGCAATAGAGAAAATCAGCCAGATGGTCGTGGCCTTCTCTTCCTGAGCCTCCTCGGTAGTGTTCCCCGTATTGATTACATTAATCAAATCCTCGTTCATATACCCGCCCCGTTATTACTGTACATCCTGACTGGTAGTCGACTCGTTCAGCTCGGTCGCAATCGCCTTCAGGTTCTGCGATGCGGACGAGATATTGTCCGTTGCGGCGGTGAAGTTCTCCAC
>DGUD01000225.1:6781-7139 GCA_002393865.1 Treponema sp. UBA4319 | reverse complement strand
TGCGAGCTGAACGACGCTGGCGGCGTGCAGGCCGTGCTCGCGGAGCTTGCCAAGAAAAAGCTCATCCGCACCGACCTCATCACTGCGACAGGAAAGACCATCGCCGAGAACATAGCGGGCGCGGTGAACCGCAAACCGGAAGTCCTGCGCCCGATAGAAAATCCGTATTCCGACAACGGCGGCATCGCGGTGCTTTTTGGCAACCTTGCCCCCGACGGCACGGTGGTCAAGCGCTCTGCCTGCGCAAAGGAGCTGATGAAGCATACCGGCCCCGCGCGTGTCTTTGACGACGAGAGCGAGGCTATGGAGGCGGTACAGAACCGGAAGATTCAGCCGGGCGACGTGGTGGTCATCCGCT
>DGUD01000225.1:0-6621 GCA_002393865.1 Treponema sp. UBA4319 | reverse complement strand
GACGGGCGCTTCTCCGGCGCGACGCGCGGTGCCTCGCTGGGGCACTGCTCCCCGGAAGCCGCTGTCGGCGGGCCGATAGCCCTTGTGCAGGAAGGTGACAAGATTACGCTTGACATCAACAACTATAAAATCAGCCTTGATGTGAGCGACGAGGAGCTTGCCCGGCGCCGTGCCGCATGGAAAGCCCCTGCCCCCAAGGTGACGTCCGGTTACCTTGCGCGCTACGCGAAGCTCGTCTCTTCCGCGGACAAGGGGGCGATACTCCAGTAAGGCAAAGGCGGGGTGCCGGATACGCGCCCCGTCCTTCGGGAGAAAAATCAGACCGCCTGAAGGCGGCTATATATGAGGATGTTTGGCGCCATGCTTCCCCGCGGCCGGGGAAACGGTGACGCAAGAGGAGTCTACATTGAAAATTTCTGGTTCACGTGTTGTCATCGAATGCCTTGTGGAGCAGGGCGTCGATACGGTCTTCGGTTACCCCGGCGGTGCCATTCTCAACATATATGACGAGCTGTACAAGCATTCCGACCGTCTCCGGCACATTCTGACCGCGCACGAGCAGGGGGCTTCCCATGCTGCCGACGGTTATGCCCGTGCGACCGGCAAGGTCGGCGTCGTGTTCGCCACGTCCGGGCCGGGCGCGACGAACCTTGTCACGGGCATCGCGACCGCCTACATGGATTCATCCCCTGTCGTCGCGATTACGTGCAATGTGCCCACGCCGCTGCTCGGCAAGGATTCCTTTCAGGAAATCGACATCACCGGTGTCACCATGCCCATCACGAAGCACAATTTTATGGTGCACGACGTAAAGGAGCTGGCGGCGACTATCCGCGAGGCATTTGTCATCGCAAAGAGCGGGCGCCCCGGCCCCGTGCTCATCGATATTCCCAAGGAAGTCACCTCCGCGCAGGTTGAATTTGAGCCGCTGCCGTCCCCCGACGCCGGAAAGGCGCTGCTGGAGGCTGGCCGCACAAACATGCGCCGCGTGCTGAACGCGGCAGTTCCTTCCGATGAGGCGCTGAAGGCTGCCGCGGACATCATCAATGCGGCCGAGCGCCCCGTCATATATGCGGGCGGCGGCGTCGTCATCAGCGGTGCCTGCGCCGAGCTCAAGGAGCTGGCGGAGAAGGCCGATATCCCCGTGGCGGAAAGCCTGATGGCGAGGGACGCATTCCCGTCGCAGCATCCGCTGTGCACGTGGATGGTCGGCATGCACGGCACGCGGGCGAGCAACCAGGCGATTACCAACAGTGACCTTGTGATTGCCCTTGGCGCGCGTTTCTCCGACCGCGTGATTTCCGATGTGTCCAAATTCGCGCAGAACGGAAAAATCCTGCACATCGACATTGACCCCGCGGAAATCAACAAGAATGTCCCTGCGGAGGTTTCGCTCGTGGGCGACGTGAAGGGCGTTTTGTCCCGCCTGCTGCCGCTTGTCCAGCAGAAGAAGCGCGCCGACTGGATTGCCCGCATCCAGCAGTGGAAGAGCGAGGTGCCGTCCTGCTACGCAAAGGAGCCTGCCGGCTCGATAAACCCCAAATTCATCTGCGAGTACATCCATAAGGTCGCCGGCGACGACGCCTTCATCACGACGGAGGTCGGCCAGCACCAGATGTGGACGGCCCAGTTCTATCCCTTTGCCAAGCCGCGCACGTTCGTGACTTCCGGCGGGCTCGGTACGATGGGCTTCGGCACGGGCGCCGCCATCGGCATCCAGTGCGCCTTGCCTGACGCGCGCGTCATCCATATCGCGGGCGACGGCTCCTTCCGCATGAACTGCAACGAGCTCGCAACCATCCAGCATTACGGCCTGCCGCTCATCATCGTGGTCGTGAACAACGGCACGCTCGGCAACGTGCGCATGTGGCAGAAGCTCTTTTACGGCAAACGCTACAGCCAGACGACGCTGGATTTCGGCCCCGACTGGCTCAAGCTTGCCGAGGCATACGGCATTCAGGGCTGGCGCGCGTCAAACGCAAAGGAATTTGCCGCGGCATTTGACGCCGCATACAAGAGCGGCAAAGCGGCGCTGATAGACGCCAAGGTTGACCTGGACGAGATGGTGTTCCCGATGGTTCCGGGCGGCAAGGCTATCTATGACCAGCTGATGGAGCTGCCGGAAGGCGAGTGATGCTGTCTGCATAAGGAGCAAGTTTCATTCAAGGAGGAGAAGATGGCTGATATACATGAATCCGGGGAAGATTACCTTGAGGCGATTCTCCGTCTTCAGAAGAAGAACGGTGCGGCCCGCGCGGTGGATGTTGCCCGCCTGCTCAATGTCTCCAAACCGAGCGTGAGCCGGGCCATGAGCATTCTCATCGAGAACGGCTATGTGACGGTGGGGGAGACGAGCTTCCTCCTCCTGACGGACAAAGGCAAGGAGATGGCCGAGGAAATCTATGGCCGCCACGTGCTGCTTACGGCCTTCCTTCAGAAAATCACCGGGGTGAGCGAGGAGCAGGCGGAGGAGAATGCCTGCCGCATAGAGCACGATATCGATGCCGACGTAAAAAGGGGCATCGAGCGCTGGATGAAGAAGAATCCGTAAGGAGCTGAGTCCGTAAGGATTCGAATCCTTTGGCAGGAGCATGTGCTTTTCCGGGGCTGGACAGAGGCTTTTGTTTTCCGGACGGTCTTGTGCTTCTTCGCGGCTCCGGCTGAATAGACCTGCTCTGAAAGCTGAGGCTTCCTCGCAGGTCTTGCATTTTTTTGCAGGCTGCTGATCCTGAGACTGAAGGTTCCGGGCAGCTCTGATATGTACGCAAAGCCAGCGGGAATGCTTTGCTTCCCGCTGCTTACTATCACCGCGCGCCTGTGCGGGCGGTTCCAGAGGTATAAGAAATGGCTGATACAGACGAGAGAAGGGAGCACGGGGCGCTGACCGGCGACAACCACCGGGCGCTTTGGAGCGGGCGTTTTGCGGAAGGCCCCGATGCCGCCGCCGTTGAATTTGAGACTTCGATCCGTGTGGACGAGCGGATGGCGCTTGATGATATCCATGGTTCTGTCGCCCACGCCCAGATGCTCGGCGAGCAGGGCATCATCAGCAAGGAGGAGTCCGACGCGATTGTGGCCGGGCTGCGTGGCATTGAGGCCGACCTTCAGGCCGGGACGCTTGCCATCGATTACAGCGCGGAGGATATCCATTCCTTTGTGGAGGCTGTGCTGACCGACCGCATCGGGGAGGCTGGCAAAAAGCTGCACACGGGGCGCAGCCGCAACGACCAGATTGCGCTTGACGAGCGCCTGTACCTGCGCCGCGTCATTCCCCTGCTGCAGGATGAGCTTATCACCGCGATAGAAAGCCTTGCGGCTATTGCGGCGAAGCACCGCCACACGCTGCTGACCGGCTACACCCACATGCAGCACGCGCAGCCCGGTACGCTGGCGCAGCATCTGCTTGCATGGGCGTCGATGTTCGTGCGCGACTGGCAGCGGCTGGACGACGCGCTTGCCCGCATTGCTGCTTCCCCGCTGGGCAGCGGCGCATTGCAGGGGAGCACGTTGCCGCTTGACCGCGCCTTTGTGGCGGAGCGGCTGGGCTTTGACGGCGTTACCCTCAATTCCCTCGACTCCGTCTCCGACCGCGATTACTGCATCGAATTTGTCTCTGCCTTCGCGCTGCTGCAGTCCCATCTGAGCCGCATGTGCGAGGAAATCGTGCTCTGGTCGACGACCGAATTCCAGTTCATCGAGCTGAGCGAGAAATGGTCTACCGGTTCGTCCATCATGCCGCAGAAGAAGAATCCGGATTTTGCGGAGCTTATCCGCGGAAGGACGGGAAAAGTCTACGGCGACCTGATGAACCTGCTCACCATGGTGAAGGGGCTGCCGCTCGCCTACGACCGGGATATGCAGGAAGACAAGGAGCCGCTTTTTGACGCGCTTGATACGGTGGAGGCCAACCTGAAGGTCTTTACGGCGATGGTGGCCTCCGCGCACTGGAACACAGCCCGGCTGGAGCAGAGCGTGGAGGGCGGTTTTGCCAACGCGACCGACGTTGCCGAGTACCTTGTGCAGAAAGGGATGCCGTTCCGCACGGCGCACGGAGTTGCCGCGCAGGCGGTGCGCATGGCTATCGACGCGGGGCTTTCCCGCATAGAGGAGCTGCCGCTGGAGAAGCTGCAGGCCTGCTCGCCGCTTATCGGGCAGGACATCTACGGGAGGATTTCCCCGCGCGCGTGCATGGAGAACCGCCGTACTGCGGGAGGTCCCGCGCCCGAATGCACTGAGGCGCAGCTGCGCGAGCTGGAGGATTTCTGCCGGGCGCACCGCTCCTCGCGCGGCCTGTGCTGAGGATTAGTAATATGGAGAAGAATATGAGAAAACCGACTGTTTTTATCTGTGCCGCTGCCATCCTTTTGTCCCTGCTGCTTCCGGCGTGCTCCAAAAAGGCCGCTGCGCGCGGCGACCATTCCCTTGAGGCTCTGCGGGAGCGCGGCCAGCTGGTGCTCGGCCTGGACGATTCCTTTCCGCCGCTGGGCTTCCGCGACGAGAACAACGAGATTGTCGGCTACGATATAGACCTTGCGCGGGAACTTGCCCGCCGATTGGGGGTGGAGCTTGTGTGCCAGCCCATCGACTGGTCTGCCAAGGAGCAGGAGCTGAACACCTTCCATATCGATTGTATCTGGAACGGCTTTACGATGACCGCCGAGCGCCGGGAGGCCATGGCCTTTACCAAGCCCTACCTTGCGAACGCGCAGGTCGTCGTCGTCCGTTCCGGCAGCGGTATCACCGACCTTGCGGGGCTTGCCGGCAAGGTTGTCGGCGTGCAGGCCGGCTCTTCCGCGGAGGAGGCCATCGAGCAGAATGCGGCGTTCAAGGCTTCGCTCAGAAAAATCGTGGAATTCAAGGAGAATGTCACCGCGCTCAATGACCTTGAGATACAGAACCTTGACGCTGTGGTCATGGATCAGGTTGTCGCCAACTACAGCATCGTGCAGACGAGCCGTCCCTATGTGATCCTGCCGGAGAGCCTCGCGTCCGAGGAGTACGGCGTCGCCTTCCGCAAGACGGATATCGCCCTCCGGGACAAGGTCCAGACCATCCTTGAGGAGATGCAGGCTGACGGTACGGTGCCGGCGATATCCACAAAGTGGTTCGGCGCCGACCTCTCCGTCATCGGAAAGTAGGCGGCGGACTGCTCATGGATGCCTTAGCCGCATATTTTGCCCGGATACGGATGGGAAAACTCCTTGCCGCCATGCTGAAGAGCACCGGCGTGTCCCTTGAGGTCTTTTTCCTTACGCTGCTCTTTTCTATTCCGCTGGCGCTCCTTATCTGCGCCGGCAGGATGTCCCGCCTGCGCCCCGTGTCCTGGCTGACGGGGGTGTTCCTGCTGGTTATCCGGGGAACGCCGCTCATGCTGCAGCTCATATTCGTGTATTTTGCGCCGCCGGTGCTCTTTAACCGCGGCATGCCCCGTTTTGTGGCCGCTATTGTGGCGATGGTCATCAATTATGCGGCGTATTTCGCGGAGATTTACCGGGGCGGTGTGCAGGCTGTTCCGCTGGGGCAGTACGAGGCGGCCAAAATGCTCGGTTTTACCCGGAGCCAGACCTTCCTGCGCATTGTGCTGCCGCAGCTTGTAAAGCGCATCCTTCCGGCGATGGGCAACGAGGTCATCACGCTCGTAAAGGATACCGCGCTGGTGCAGGTGCTGGGCGTGGCGGAGCTCTTCCATGTGGCGCAGACGCAGAGCGGGCGCCTTGTAAGCGTCCTGCCGCTGTTCATTGCGGGCGTCTTCTATTTTATCATGAACTGGGGCGTGTCCGTCTTCTTTTCCACGATGGAGAAAAAACTTGACTACTACAGATGAAATCATCGGCGTCAGCGGGCTGCGGAAAGACTTCGGGCAGCTTTCTGTGCTGAACGGCATATCGTTTTCCGTGCACCGGGGGGAAGTGCTCGGCATCATCGGGCCGAGCGGCGGCGGCAAGTCCACGCTGCTGCGCTGCGTCTGCCAGCTGGAGACCGTGAGCGGCGGCAGCATCGCTGTCTGCGGGCGGACAATGGTAAAAGACGGCGTCTACGCGCCTAAGCCGGTGCTCCGCAGCATCGGGCTGAACGTGGGGCTGGTCTTCCAGAATTTCAATCTTTTCCCCCATTTTTCGGTGCTGCGAAACATAACCGAGGCTCAGCGCGCCGTCCTTGGCAAGAGCCGCGATGAGGCCGAGGCCATCGCGATGGAGCTGCTGGGCAAGATGGGGCTTGAGGACAAGGCGCTCGCCTATCCCTGCCAGCTTTCCGGCGGGCAGCAGCAACGCGTGAGCATCGCCCGCGCGCTCGCGCTCAGACCGGAGGTGCTTTTCTTTGACGAGCCCACCTCGGCGCTGGATCCGGAGCTGACCGGCGAGATTCTTGCCGTCATCCGGGGGCTTGCCGAAGAAAAGATGACTATGGTGGTGGTGACGCACGAGATGGCCTTCGCGCGCGACATCAGCGACACGGTAATCTTCCTTGACGGCGGCGTCATCGTGGAGCAGGGCGCCCCTCGCGACGTGATTGACAATCCCAGGGAGGAGCGCACCCGCGCCTTTTTGCGCCGCTTCAACGACGCGCAGCCCTGACGCAGGGAAGAGTGCCGAATCGCCCAGGGCAAACGCATTTTAAAGA
>DGUD01000061.1 GCA_002393865.1 Treponema sp. UBA4319 | reverse complement strand
CGCATTTTTTATGCTGCATCCTTGATTTCCGCCGCATTGGCGCGGTCTCGGTTGACAACGGAAGCTGAAATGCGGCAATATAATTATAGAAGAAAATGGAGTTCCGGTGCGCACGGGCACGACAGACGCTCGCTGGGCGCTGCCCGCGCGCCATATATGAGGAGAATTATGAGATACACAATCACAGGAACAGAGGATATCCCTTTCAGGAACAAGGCCTTTTACTGCGTCGGTACCGGCCGCATGGGGCTCGCGCTGCAGAGGCGCTACATCGAGCAGCTGCGGCTGGTGCAGGAATATATCGGCTTTGAGCATATCCGCGGGCACGGGCTCTTCTGCGATGATATGGCGATTTACCACGAGTACGAGGAGAACGGCGTCACCCGCAGCGAATACAACTGGACGTACCTTGACATGGTTATGGATTCCTACAAGGAGCTGCATATCCGCCCCTTCCTTGAGCTTGGCTTTATGCCGTCCGCGCTCGCAAGCGGAACGCAGACCGTCTTTTACTGGAAGGGCAACGTGACGCCGCCGAAATCCTACGAGAAATGGGCGGCGCTCGTGCAGGCGACGCTCCGCCACCTTATCGGGCGCTACGGCAGGGAAGAGGTCGTCTCCTGGCCGGTCGAGGTATGGAACGAGCCGAACCTTCCCGTCTTCTGGAAGGACTCCGACATGCAGGAATATTTCAGGCTCTACGACGTGACGTCCCGCGCGGTAAAAGAGGTGGACTGCCGCTTTAAGGTGGGCGGTCCTGCCGTCTGCGGCGGAACAGACAAGGAATGGGTGCGCGCCTTCCTTTCCTTCGTGCAGGAGCATGGCTGTCCCCTTGATTTTGTGAGCCGCCATCACTACACGACGGAAGTGCCCGCTCCTGACGGGCATTACGGCTATCCCAAGCTGCACGCAAAGGAAGACTGCTTTGCGCAGCTGGAGCCGACGCGCGGCATCGTGGATTCCTTCGACGCATTCCGCGGCATGGACATCCACGTCACGGAATTCAACACGTCCTATATCCCCAACGCGCCTGTCCACGACACGAACCTGAATGCCGCCTATATCGCGCTCATGCTCGCGTCCTTCGGCGACAATCACGAGTCCTATTCGTACTGGACGTTCGGCGATATTTTTGAGGAATTCGGTGTGCCCTTCACACCGTTCCATGGCGGCTTCGGTCTTGTGACGGACGGGCTGATTCCCAAGCCGACGTTCTGGACATTTGCCTTTTACAAAAAGCTGTCCGCAGGATTCAGAAAGTGTGTCCTGCGCACGCCGGAGTGCATTGTCGTCCAGTGCGATATGCCGGAGGAAGAAGACGGCGTGTATTACAAGGGAATCGCATGGAACGTCGATGCGGATTTCAGCGGAAAGACGCTCGGCATAGAGCTTGTGCTGCCGCCCGCTTCTGCCGGCAGCGACGGGAATGTGCTGCTCACGGAGCTTGTCGATGAGGATGTCTGCAACCCGCTCAGGCTGTGGCACGATATGGGCGAGCACGCGAATCCGTCGGAGGAGGAGCTTTCCGTGCTCAGGATGGGCGCCCGGCCGCTTGTGACGACGACGCGCTGCGCCGATACCGTCGCGCTCTCGCTCAAGGAGAACGCCGTCTGCTACTTTGAGCTGAAGCCTGCGCCAATCCGCAGCGACCGCGGCTATACGTACGGAAGGGTCTAGGCATGCGGGTGGTTCTGCAGCGCGTGAGCAAGGCGTCCGTTACGGTGGACGGCACGGTGTGCGGCGCAATCGGCACGGGCTATCTGGTGCTGCTGGGCATTACCGGCACGGACACCAGGGAGCTGGCCGCCAAAATGGTGGACAAAATCGCGCGGCTGCGTATCTTTGAGGACGAGCACGGCAAGACGAACAAATCTATCAGCGATGCCGGGGGAAGCCTGCTCGTGGTGTCGCAGTTCACGCTCTATGCCGACTGCTCGCGCGGGAACCGCCCCGGCTTTGAGCAGGCTGCCCGCCCGGAGCTCGCGGAACCGCTCTACGAATATTTTCTGGAGCGGGCCGCTGCCTGCGATGCGTTCAGAACGGTGCAGCACGGCATATTTGGCGCCGACATGAAGGTGGCGCTGGAGAACGACGGCCCGTTCACGCTTGTGCTGGAGATGCATGCGGCGTCATGAACACCGCTTCCCGGAACAGGGGCTGTCCCGGGAAGCCGCCTTGCGCGCGGCACGGCATGCCCCCTTCCACGTGGATTACCGTCCCAGATAGGCCGCAGCAAAATCATCTGCATCTGCATAGCACGTCACAGGCAGGCCGATTTTTTTGTACTCCTGCGCAAAGCTTTCCAGCGCATCGTCAAAGCTTTCTGCATTTTCCCACAGATTCTCAGGCTTGAATTTTTCCATGATGTTGGAATACGGAATGTCCACCCCGCTATAGATTTCTTCGAACATTTGCTGAAACGCTGCGAGATTCATGAATGAAGAGAAGACGTCATTCCGCTCAGCGGCATCGCCCATTTTATTCTTCCAGTTGGAGAACATCTCTTCGTACGTGCCGCCGATAGTCTCTTTTGCCGGTGGCTTTTTATCCTTGCCGCAAGAGGCTTTCCGGGCAGCGTCCATGAACGCGATGTGCTCACGGACAAAATCCGTCAGAGCCTGCTTCAGTTCCTCCTCATCTTTGCTAGAGACAATCCGCACGATGTTCCTGCAGAAATCCTTGGGCTGTTTTAAGCCGTCCAGCTCCTCAAAGGTTCGCTTTATGCCCTTCTTGAAGTAGCGCCCGTTAAAGAGCATGACGGAATCCAGCGCCAAAGCTATGATTGACGCCGCAAAGGATCGCTGCTTTCCGAGCGGGCCGGCCGTCATCGCATGGGCATACTGTCTGCAGAGCCGCTCCGTGCATTCCCCGGCTTTTTTTAGGCGCATGCCGGAAGAAAGGATTGCGCGGGCGTGCTCCCTCAGCTTTTCAATCCGCCTGCTGGCAGACGCATCCCGTGCATAGACAATCCGGGAATCCATGAGTTTGCCCAGGTGCGCGTGATTGCACTGCGCGTCGCTTTCTAGCATCTGGTAGCTGGTGCAATAGATGTCGTAGGCGATTTTCTCGTCGTCAAGTATGAACGTCCTTGCGAGGGAATACGCCTTTTTGTCGTTTATCAGAATCAGCAGGTCCAGATCTGATTTTGCATGCGTGTCTCCGGTGCAGACCGAACCGTAAATCCCGACAGCATCCACCGCATCCGGAAATTCCCGCCTGATTTTCTCCAGAAGCGCGGCAAGTATTTTTTCCTGGCTCTCTGTCATCATGGTGCCCTTATGCTTTTGCAAAATAAAGAATTAGCTTCATTTTACCACACTCATGGGCCGGATGCAAGGGACACGGAAAGGATGAAATTCTTTGACAAACGGAATAAAGAGGCATATACTTTTTCTGTAAGGAGGCAATGATTCCTCGGAATTCTTCCGGAATTATTGAAACTGGCTTTATGAAAAAGAATGGAGAAACGGCCGGCATTTCTGCTGGTCTTTTCGTGTTGCTTTATGTTCTTGTGGCATGCTGCGTCGTATGGTTCGGGGCACGGAAATCCTTCAATTCCCGGACAAAAGACGAGCTGGGCAAACTGAGCCGCATCAAATACCTTGAATTCGAGTCGAATCTGAGCACCGAGCTCAAGCTTGCCGTCCAGATGGCAAAGTCGCCGCTCATCTCCCGCTACATGGAGAATCCCGGCGATGCGCTGCTTGCGGAGGACGCCCAGAAGGAGATTCATTCCTATCAGGAGCAGTTCAAAGGGAAAAATTCCTTCTCTATCGCCGAGGCTGATTTGCTGTATTATTCGGACGGCAAATACCTGTACACGCTGGACAGGAACGACCCGGCGAATTCATGGTTCGATTCCTGCCTTGCGCTCAAGGACGACTACACCTTTATTGTCAGCTACGATATAGCCCTCAAGAAAACGATGCTGTGGGTTGATGCCATTGTGCGCAATGCTTCAGGCAGGGGCATAGGGCTTATCGGGACGGGCGTGAACCTGTCTGATTTTGTTGACCAGATATACCGCGACTTTGATGCTGGCAAAACTTTGTATTTTTACAATACGGACAAGGAGGTGACCGGTGCGCCGGATACGTCGCTGCTGGAAAAACATGCGTCCGTCCTTGACCTGCTGCCGGAGCTTGCCTCGTCCGAGATGTTCCCCGGACAGCCGCTCTCGTTCGCCACCGGAAAGGGCGTGTACATGCTGTATCCGGTGCCGTCGGTGAACTGGACGATGGTCATCTTTGTGCCGTTCACGTTCCGCGAGTTCCTGTCCCACGCGCTGATTCCGCTTGCCGCCGTCGTGCTGCTTGCGGCTGTGCTGCTCGTCGCGCTTATGTTCCACCGCCTGCTCAATCCGCTTGCTGCTGTCCGCCGGACGGTGGAGGGCATCGCGGGCGGCAATGCCGACCTGACGCAGCGGCTTGAGGTGAGCGGAAAGACCACGCTTAAGGTAATCCCCGCCATCATCAGCGGCTTCAATGCGTTCATATCCAAGCTGCAGGAAATCATAAGCAATCTCAAGCAGTCCAAGGCCGGGCTGCTCGGCTCCGAGTCAAAGCTCCAGGCCTGCATACAGGACACGGTTTCCGCCATCGGTCAGATTCATACGACTATCAGCGACATGTCGCGCACCATAACGGAGCAGTCGGGCAACGTTGAGAAGACGGTCTGCTCGGTGCAGGAGATTTCCGGCGGCATCGATTCCCTGAACCGCATGATTGTTTCCCAGTCCGGCAGCGTGGAGGAGGCTTCTTCCGCGGTGGAGCAGATGATGGGCAGCATCGGCTCCGTCAATGATTCCGTCAGGCAGCTGTCCGCCTCTTTTGAGCAGCTTGAGAAAGACACGTCGGCGGGAATGGCGCGGCAGCAGGAGGTGAACAACCGGATTGCCCAGATACGCAACCAGTCGGATATGCTGCAGTCCGCAAACTCCATCATATCGAATATCGCGGAGCAGACGAACCTGCTTGCCATGAACGCCGCTATCGAGGCCGCCCATGCGGGCGAGGCGGGAAAGGGGTTCAGCGTGGTCGCGGACGAAATCCGCAAGCTTTCGGAGACCTCTTCCTCACAGTCAAAGACTATCGGCGAGCAGCTGAACACGATTCAGGAGTCTATCGCGGGCATCGCCTCCGCATCGGAGTCGTCGCAGGCGGTGTTCACCTCGCTCTCCGAGGGAATCCGCAGCACCGACGGCATCGTGCGGCAGATAACAAGCTCCATGGACGAGCAGACGGAAGGGTCGCGCATGATTGGCAAAGCGCTCTCCGCGCTGAAGTCCAGCTCTGCGGAAGTGCAGTCTGCCTCACGAGAGATGGATGAGAGCAACCGGAACATCCTGTCTGCGGTGCAGTACCTTCAGGCTTCCACCCAGTCTATCCGCAGCGGCATGGACGGCATGAACTCCAGCGCGCGCCGTATCGGGGAGACGGGCACCGCGCTCGCAGAGATTTCCGACGAGATGTCAGGCTCCATAAAGGAGATAAGCGGCGAGATAGACCTGTTCAAGGTCTGAGGCATCGGACGGTCGCAGCGCCAGCCCGTATGGCAAGGGGGAATGAAGGAAATGCTTGCTCTGATAGCTGCGTACTCGCGGAACCGGGTTATCGGCAAGGACGGAAAGATTCCTTGGCAGCTCAAGGATGAGAAGCGGCGCTTTAAGGAGCTGACCATGGGCAATGTGCTCGTGATGGGGCGCCGCACCTTTGCGGAAATCGGGCGGGCGTTGCCGGGCAGGTTCACGATTGTGCTTTCTTCAACCGCGCGCTTTGAGGGCGAATCCCTGCGCACGCTGCCGGATTTGCAGTCCGCGCTGGATTATGCCCGCAGGGAGCTGTGCGGAAAAGATGTTTTTGTCGCGGGCGGAGCCCGGCTGTATGCGGAGGCGCTTCCTCTTGCGGAAAAGCTCTACATCACGGAACTTGATGCGGATGTCGCAGGGGACACGTACTTCCCCGCGTTTGATGCTGTGCTCTTTGACAGGGAGGTGCTTTCGCGCACCGAGGATGTCATTCCCTACACCTACGTGACGTATACGCGGAAGCCTGCGGCGCTTGTGGGGGCGCAGGCAGCTGGCGCTACAGGCCGCAGCTGCTGCGGATGAGCGGGAAGGGGCGTATGGGGGTGGTGCCGCCGCCGTGCTCGCCGATGATTTTCTCCATGTACACCATGTCGTACCATCTGCCGAATTTGAGGCCGCAGCTTCTGAAGGTGCCCGCAAGCCGGAATCCCAGATGCTCGTGGAACTGGGCGCTGTTTCTGGTCAGGTACTCGTCGTCCTGCTGCGGCACGCTTATGCAGGCGTAGAGGTTCAGCACGCCCTGCAGCCGGAGTATTTCTTCGATTTTTGCGTAGAGGGCTTTCCCGATGCCGCAGCGCCGCATTCCTTCTGCGACGTAGACCGAAAGCTCCGCTGCCCAGCTGTAGGCTTCCCGTGTGTGGAAGGGACCTGCGTACGCATACGCGGCTGCCGTTCCGTCGGCTTCTGCCATAAGGTACGGATACTTTGAGAGCGTCGCGGCGATTCGCTCCCGGAATTCCTGCTCGGAGGGAACGTCGTACTCAAAGGTGATTGCGGTTTTCTCCACATAGGGACGATAGATTGCAAGCAGGGCTGCCGCGTCTTCTGGTGCGGCCGCCCGTATACGGATTGTGCTCATGCATGCAGTATAGCATAGAAGGCTTCCCGTCGGGAAGCGGGGGGCAGGGCTTCAGCATGAGATGTATTTTATCTGAAGATGGACGCGGTATTGGAAAATCATGTAAACTGTTTTAAGATGATTTTCTTTTTTATGCTACAAAAGCCAAGGATCCAACATAAAAAATGCGCGGAAGCGGAAAAACGCCCGGGCTGCCATTTGCAAAGCGAAGCGTGCAACAGGCAGTCCGGGTGTTTTTCCGCCGGAACCAGATGC
>DGUD01000112.1 GCA_002393865.1 Treponema sp. UBA4319 | reverse complement strand
CCTTCCCGCTCCACACAAAACTGATCTCCACGTCGCTTAACATAGAAAAAAATATGAAAACTTGCCTCCATGGCATTCCTTTTCCACGCCTGTCATAATACTGTACAAAAACTGATTTCCGTGTCGGCTTTTCCCCCTCTATTGAGAAAAAATTCCGCATTCGCTATAATGTGGCGGTATGATAGTAATGAAGTTCGGCGGCAGCTCGGTTGCGAATGCAGAGCGTATCCGTCATGTAGCGTCAATCATTCAGGCTTATGCCTCTGAGAAGCCTGTCGTTGTGCTGAGTGCAATGGGAGATACCACTGACCATCTCCTTGAGGCTGCGGAGCTGGCGGTAAAAGGTACCGTCGATATCGCAAAAGTGGAGAAGCTCCACTATGATACCGCACAGGAGCTTGCGATTGATGTCCCCTCAATCCGGGCACTGCTGGAGGAGCTGCACACGCTCCTGACCGGCATATCCATGCTGCGCGAGCTCACAAAGCGCACCCGCGATTACCTTGTGTCCTTCGGGGAGCGTATGTCCGTCCGCATGATGGCGGCGTACCTTGAGACGCTGGATGTGCCCGCCCGTTTTTACGATGCATGGGACATCGGCATGGTCAGCGATTCGAATTATATGTCCGCCGAGCTGCTTCCTGAGGTCTGGGAGCGCATTCCGGCCGCGCTTTCTTCCTATAAAGAAGGAAAAGACACGGCGATTCCCGTGGTGACCGGCTTTATCGCAAAGGATAAGAACGGTATCATCACGACGCTCGGCCGTGGCGGCAGCGACCTTTCCGCCACGATGATAGGCGCCGCGATGCATGTCGATGAGATTCAGACATGGAAAGACGTGGACGGCATCATGACGACCGATCCCCGCGTGGTAAAGGAAGCCTTCCCTGTGCCGGAAGTCACCTACGAGGAGGCACAGGAGCTCGCTATGTTCGGGGCGCAGGTGCTGCATCCCCGCAGCATGATTCCGTGCCGCAAATCCGGCACCCCCGTCCGCGTAAAGAACAGCTACAACATCAAGAGCCCGGGGACTATCATCGTCGAGCAGCATTCAGGGGCACGCCCCCCGGTGACGGCGATTACGAGCGTCAAGAACATTACCCTTATAGACATCCAGTCCAGCGGTATGTTCGGGGCGGCAGGCTTCCTTGCCCATATCTTCAACCAGTTCCTCAAGTGGAATATCTGCATCGATGTGATTGCGACCTCCGAGGTCTCCGTGAGCCTTACGGTGAGCGGAAAGACCGACCTCAGCGGCGTTATCCCGGACATTGCCCGCGTTGCCGAGGTGCAGACAAAGAAGGATAAGGCCATCGTCACGATTATCTGCGACGCGTCGCATTCCAGCCGCATCCTTGCGGCCGCATTCACGGCGCTGGCGGAGCAGGGCATCAATGTGCAGATGATAAGCCAGGGCGCCAGCAAGGTGAACATCAGCTTTATCGTTGACAGCGCCGAGGCCGACACGACGGTGCAGGTGCTCCATAAGGTCTTGTTCCGCTGAACTGGCTGCGTTTTCCGGCAGATTTATGTTTTGGGGGGTAGCGTCCATGAAGATTGCATTGGTTGGATATGGTAAGATGGGGCACATGCTTGAGCAGTCTGCCGTCAGTTTCGGGCATACGGTCGTCGCGACCGTCGATGTCTTTGCGGCCGATGCCTCCGTAAAAGTCCCGGAGGGAGACGGCAAGGCCGTTGCGGATGCCGTTGCCGCCAGCGGCGCGGAAGGGGTGATTGAATTTACACATCCCGCATCGGTGATGGGGAACATCGCTGCCCTGCTGCCGCTCAAACTGCCGATTGTCGTCGGCACGACGGGCTGGTCGGACAGGCTTGATGAGGTCAGCGCCCTTGCCGCCTCGTGCGGGGGCACGCTCATGCACAGCGCCAATTTCTCCGTCGGCGTCAATATGTTCTATAGAATCGTGGAGGAGGCTGCCAGGCTGGTGGATAATTTCTCCGAGTACGATACGGCTGTATGGGAAATGCACCACAATCAGAAGGCGGACAGCCCCTCCGGCACCGCGCTTGAGATAGCGCGCCGCGTTATGGCGGGGAACAAGCGTAAGACCGAGCTGGTGACGGACGCCTTCCACGGGCGCCCGCAGCCGCAGCAGCTGCACGTGTCGTCAACGCGCTGCGGCACGGTGCCGGGAACCCACACCGTGTTCTTTGACTCTGCCGCGGACACCATTGAGCTTACCCATACTGCCCGCAGCAGGCAGGGCTTTGCGAACGGTGCCGTCCACGCGCTGGAGAACCTGCGCCGTATGCTCTCGGAGGGCAGCTTGCAGCCCGGCCGCGTGTACGGCATGAACGACGTCTTTCCGGGAATGTTCTAGGAAGACGCTTCTTTTGCTTATTGCTTGCAAAACAAGGATTTGCGGCTAACGTGACGGATTCCCGCCAGCCGGATGCCTGCTTTGCGGGCGAAAAGCTGTTCATTTCATGGCTCTTTTTTGCCGATACTAAGGATGATATGGAGTCATGTATGTTCACTATCTCAAAAAAAACTGCCGTATTCCTGATTTTCCTGACGCTGCGGGGTCTCTGTGCCGTCGCAGCGCAAACGTCCGTGACTCATGTTGTCGCAAAGGACGAGACGCTGTATTCCATCGGCAGGAAGTACGGCGTGTCGGTCAACCAGATTTGCGAGGCGAACAGTATATCTCAGAATTCCATCATACGGGTAGGGCAGAAGCTTTCTATTCCGCAGGCTGGCCAGAGCAAGGAGACTACGGGCGGGAGCGCCGCAAGACCCGCGCAGGCTCCGGCCGCATCCCCGGCCGCCACGGCTTCCCGTGAATATGACGTGTATACCGTGCAGAGCGGGGATACGCTCTATCATATCGCCAAAGTAAATGATATATCTGTAGCAAAACTTAAATCGTTGAACAATCTTTCCGATGAAAGCCGCCTGCTGGTGGGGCAGAAGCTGAAGATTCCCGTGACTATCCTGGACACCGACAACGCGGATCTTCCCGACCTGCCGTCGAGCGACCCGCGCAGCTATTCCTCCAAGAAGGGGGATTCCTCGCTGACGTGGCCGGTGCAGCATCCGGTGGTGACCTATACGACGGGCAAAGTGAGCGGCGTGCACCTTTCCGCCGAGAAAGACGAGGATGTCAAGTCCATCCGTGCCGGAACCGTCATGTATACCGGAAGCTACCGGGGCTACGGGCAGGTCGTGTTCGTACAGTCTAAGACCGGCTACATCTACGCGTATTCCGGGCTCGGCAGCATCAAAGTAAAGAAAGGCGATTACGTCGTCTTTGGCGACACGCTCGGTACTGCCGGCACGGACAGTATCAAGGGCACGTCGCAGATTTCCCTCATGGTATTCCTCAAATCCACCCCTGTCGATCCCGCCAAGGCTCCCCGCGGCTAAGGGGCTTCTGCCTGCAAACGGCGGGCGCTGTACGGAGCGCGCGTGCTTTCCGGACAGCCGCAGAGCGGGGCTTCCGCCTTTTCTGCTTCCTTCCTATTGTCTAAGCAGTCCTTTTCGGTTATGATTATGGGCAAGTTTCAGAAGCGCATTGGTTTTGGAACGAGCTCCATAAAAAAGCGAGACGGAGGTGCATGACATGCAGTTTGTTGACGGCGGGGTGACGGCTCCGGTCGGGTTTACCGCGAACGGGATACTGTGCGGCATAAAGGCCGGGCGCACAAAGAACGATACGGCGCTTGTATTCAGCGAGAAGCCCTGTACGGTGGCGGGTGTTTTTACCCGGAACCGTGTCAAGGCGGAAAGCGTAAAGCTTTCGATGCGGCACATTGCGGATGGCCGCGCGCAGGCTGTCATCGCGAACTCCGGCAACGCAAATGCCTGCACCGGCGTGCAGGGAGCCGAGACTGCGCTCCGCATGGCGCGTTCCGCGGCGGGTGAGCTCGGTATTCCGGCAGACAGCGTTATTGTCTGCTCTACGGGCGTTATCGGGCAGCAGCTCCCCGTGGAGAAGATAGAGGCGCACATGCATGAGCTTGCCGCCGGGCTCAGCAAGCAGGGGCACGAGGCTGCCCGCGTCGCCATCATGACGACTGACACGCAGTTCAAGGAGTGCGCGGTAGAGACGCTCATCGGCGGCAAAACCGTCCGTATCGGAGCTATGTGCAAGGGCAGCGGCATGATACATATCAATCTGGGAACCATGCTCGCGTTTGTCACGACCGACTGCGCCATCTCCGCCGCCATGTTGGACAAGGCTTTGCGGAAGAGCGTCGAGGGCACCTACAACTGCGTCTCCGTGGATGGCGACACGAGCACCAACGACACGCTGACCGTGCTTGCCAACGGCATGGCGGGCAACAGTGAGATTACTTCCGAGGGAGCCGATTTTGACTCCTTCCTTGCGGCGCTGGATGCGCTCAATACGCGGATGGCGATGAAGATAGCCGCCGATGGTGAAGGCGCGACCCGCCTTATCGAATGCAACGTGCACGGCGCAAAGTCTGTTGCCGATGCCCGCGCGCTCGCAAAAGCCGTCATCTCCTCTTCACTGGTGAAGGCGGCGATGTTCGGCTGCGACGCAAACTTCGGGCGCTTTTTGTGCGCCATGGGCTACAGCGGCATCGCCTTTGACCCTGACAAGACAAGCATCTGGTTTACGAGCGTACCGGGTACAAAGCGCTACTTTGACGAGCGCAAGCCCTTCTCCGTGCACGGTGAGCATTCCGTGCAGGTCTTCAGGGACGGCGTCCCGCTGGAATTTGACGAGGCTGAGGCGAGCGCAATCATGCACGAGGAGGCAGTGGAGATTCTTGTGCAGTGCGGCGACGGAGATGCCTCTGGTACTGCATGGGGCTGCGACCTTACCTACGACTACGTGAAAATCAACGGGGACTACCGGACATAGGTGCTGCCCGCGCAATCGGGGCGGCTACCGGAATCCCTGAGCTGTCCGGAAGCTTTTCTTTCCGGACAGGTCTATTCCTTGCTGGAGGCATGCATTTTTATGGAAGATAGAGAGAATAACGAGGCTGACCCGCGCCTTGACAACGCGCACTGGGCCGGCGTGCTGGTGCAGGCGCTGCCGTATTTCAGGCACTGGTGCGGCAAGACCATTGTCGTCAAGTACGGCGGGAACGCGATGCTCAACGAGCAGCTGAAGGCGAACGTGATGGAGGATATCGTGCTGCTGAGCACGGTGGGAATCCATGTGGTGCTCGTGCACGGCGGCGGTCCGGAGATAAACCACATGCTGGAGCGCGTCGGCAAGGAGAGCAGGTTCGTGAACGGGCTGCGCTACACCGACTCCGAGACGATGGAGATCGTGCAGATGGTTCTGACCGGCAAGCTGAACAAGGATATTGTAGGTATGCTGCTGCAGAACGGCGGCAAGGCGGTCGGCCTGAGCGGCGTGGATTCCGGGCTGCTGCGCGCGCGCCGCATCCAGAAAGACGGGGCGGATCTGGGCTTTGTGGGCGAGGTGACGGAAGTCCGCCCGGAAATCATCCAGTCGCTGCTGCAGCAGGGCTTTATCCCCGTCGTCTCTACGGTGGCGCTGGGAGAGGACGGCGACATCAACCGCTACAATATCAACGCTGATACCGCCGCCGCAAAGATAGCCGTAGCGCTGGGCGCGGAGAAATTCGTACAGCTGACCAATGTTCCGGGGGTTCTGCGCGACGTGAACGATTCTTCCTCGCTCATCCAGCGTATACATGTGGCGGATGTCGATGCGCTCATCAAAGACGGCACGATTGCGGGCGGCATGATACCCAAAATCGAATGCTGCCTGCTTGCCCGCAACGGCGGTGTTCCGCGCACGCACATCATTGACGGACGTGTTCCGCACTCGCTGCTCATCGAGATGTTCAGCGACCGCGGCATCGGCACGATGATTTACTAAAATGGAATGCTCTGGAGCCGGACGGCTTTGGGAATTCCGGCTGGTCGGCGTAAAGAGCGCAATGTAGTATGTTTTTTAGTCAGTCTCAACGTGATGAACGTTTGGAGCTGGCGCTAGCTTGCAGGCGACTGCACGGGGATTTTTATGGGAAGCAAGATTATTGTGAACAATTACGGTTCCTTTGACGTAACGTTCAAGTCCGGCAAGGGCTCCGTCGTAAAGGATGTCAACGGAAAAAAATACATCGATTTTCTGGCGGGTATCGCCGTAAACTGCCTGGGGCACAGCTACAGCCCCCTTGTCCGCGCAATCAAAAAGCAGGCGGGGCGCCAGATACACATCTGCAACTACTTTATGAGCGATGCCGGCAATGCTTACGCAGAAGCGCTGATGAAGGCGACCGGTTTTGACGGCGTGTATTTCTGCAACAGCGGCGCCGAGGCGAACGAGGCGGCTATCAAGCTTGCCCGCAAATATGGACAGCTGAACGGCGGCAGTGCCCGCAAGACCATTGTCACGCTGGAGCATTCCTTCCACGGGCGGACGCTCGCCACGCTGCGCGCCACCGGGCAGGACAAATTCCACCCGGAATGCTTTGCCCCGTACCCGGAAGGTTTTAAGACGATTCAGGCAAACGACTACGACTCGCTCAAGACGGCTTTTGACGACACGACCGCCGCTTTCATGCTGGAATGCGTGCAGGGCGAGGGCGGCGTTATCCTTGTTGACCCGCAGTGGGCGCAGGCGGCCGCCAAGGCTGCCCGCGATGCGGGGGCTATCGTCATCGCCGACGAGGTGCAGACCGGCATGGGGCGGACGGGCAGCCTGCTTGCGAGCGAGCAGCTCCAGTTCAACCCGGAGGTGGTGACGCTCGCGAAAGGAATTGCCGGTGGTGTGCCGATGGGCGCATGCCTGTTCCGCGGAAAAGCTGCCGGGGTCTTTCAGGCGGGAGACCATCAGTCCACCTTTGGCGGCAATCCGCTTGCCTGCGCGGCGGCCCGCGTGGTGCTCAAAAAGCTGACATCCCCGGATTTCCTGGAGCACGTGACGGAGAAGGGCGATTATATGCGTAGCCAGATACGGAACTGGGGGCTGCCCGTGGTGAAGGATGTGCGCGGCCTTGGACTGATGACCGGCGTGCAGGTGTCGGGCGATCCCGTTGCCTACGAGAAAGCCGCGCTGGATGCGGGGCTCCTCTTCTCTACGGCGGGCACGGATACGCTGCGCCTTGTGCCGCCGCTGAATATTCCCCGCAAGCAGATAGACGAGGGGCTTGCCATTCTGCGCTCGGTTCTTGAAAAATAAGGCGGCCTCCTGTATCATGTACGAATGCAAAAAAAACTTGTATTAGTCATATTCATTATTCTGGCGGCTGTGCTTGCACTTGCGGTTATCGGAAAAGATTATGTGTCCGAGCCGCAGGGTAAGACCTCGGCGGCCCGGCTTGTCATCCCCCGTTCCGGGCAGGTGGAGGCCGATAAAGATATCGATGCGGCGGAATTTGCTGGGAACGCGATGCTCGGCGCCCTGATTCCGCTCCGGAGCGACGAGATTCTTCTCAAGGATGTGCTGACCGCGGATTTTGATGGTGACGGCTACGAGGATCAGATTGCCGTCGTCAAGAATTCGGCGGATACGTACCTGCACATCCTTGTGGGGCTCTACGATGCGGTGCAGCAGCATTACGTCCGCGCCGCCACTATAGACACCCGCCTGACGCAGGCAAAGAGCTTTTCCTATGTGTGCATGGATTTGACCGGCGAGCACCGCAACGCGCTCGTGTATCAGGGGATGCTGGAGAACGGCAATTCCGTGCTGCAGGCCTATTTCATCAAAAAGAACGGCAATTCCTATGCATTGGAGCGGATTGCGGCGCTGGAAAGCAATGGCTCTATCTTTGTGCAGCAGACGGAGCGCAACGAGTCTTATGAGCGCAGCCTTGCCAAGGGCGCGAGCTTTCCCATCTGGGTCTATAGCTCCGACGAGAGCAAGCCCGACAGCACCGACCAGCTGAGGACGAGCTATACGTGGAACGCCTCGCAGCGCGCCTATGTGCAGGCGGAGAAGGTTCGGGTGGCGGGCAGCCGCATAGAGGCAAAGGAGCTTGCCAGCATACAGGACGGTACCGTCGCCACCTTTGCGAATTTCCTTGACGGTTTGTGGTACAAGACCGAGAATTCTGCCGCTACCATGCACTACCTTTTCTTTGACTATCCGGCCAGGCAGATTATATTCTTTATAGACGGGAACGCCGAGGTCTACAACTGGCTCAGCGCCTCGCTGCATTACCGTGGCATGTCGGTATCCACGACGAACCTTGAGATAGAGAACCTGCAACGACAGGTCAACGTGTCGCTGTTCAGCACCGACCAAGTGCGCGTGAACATCACGGACAATCTCGGTATGACAATCACCGAGGACAATACGTGGAACGGCAACTATAAGAAGATGAAATTCTCCGACCTGTATGAGCAGCAGGGCGAGCCTGCCGCAAAGAATTCCCTGCTTGTCCTCCTTGAGGAGAAGCCTTGGGCTGCGGGCGATGGCACGATGCTCCTGTTCTCAGAGGGAACGTACACGGCTTCCGGCGATTCCGTGCAGGACAGCGGCGAGTACACGCAGCTGGAGATAGGCGGGAGTGTATTCCTTGAATTCCGCTCCTTGTCGGCGACGCCGTTTTTTAGGGGCGCCTACCGTGCCTCGTATGTGGCTCCTGCGGAGGATGAGGCCGGGACGGTACCGGAGCGCATTGTCCTGCAGCCTTCAGTCATAAAAGCTGACAGGGCATTTGCCTCCGATGACCGCCCGCTCATCCTGAGTAGCAGTCCGCTCTTCCAGACCGGCGCTCAGTCCGCGCAGTAGAGGTGCACGAGCTGCCCGTGGAAGTCTCCTGACAGCCGCGGCAGCAGCAGCCCGGCGTTGCGGAGCGTCCTGCCTGCCCATGTTCCGGCCTCGGCGACCGCGCCGGTGCTGTCCTCCACCGTCACCGTATAGGAGCGCCCCTCATCCAGCCCCGGCACAAGGACGCGGCGGGAATGCCAGTTGGGGCTGTTCAGCACCTGCACGACGGTAAGCAGCGCTTCTTTTTTGTCCCCGGCTACCACCAGCCATGCGTCCCATTCGTGATTCTGCGCGTAGGATGCGACCCGGTAGTAGTCGCCGGTGCGGACAAGCGTATTGTATTTCTTGTACATCGCAATCTGGCCGGGGATGAGCGCCCGCTCCTCCGGGGAAATTTTCGTGATGTCCAGCTCGTAGCCGAATGTGCCCGCAAGCGCCACGTAGCCGCGCGTCCTGAACGGCGTGATTCTGCCGCACGCGTGGTTGGGGCAGGTGCTCACGTGGGCGCCCATCGCTGACAGCGGGTAGACCAGCGCGGTTCCTTCCTGTATCGCCAGCCGCTCCACGGCGTCGGTGTCGTCGGAGCACCATATCTGCGGGCTGTAGTAGAGCATTCCGGCATCAAAGCGCGCGCCGCCGCCGGAGCAGTTTTCCAGCAGCAGCTGCGGGAATTCCGTGATGAGCCGCTCCTGCAGCGCGTAGACCGCGAGCACGTAGCGGTGGTAGAGTTCCCCCGCGCGCTCTGGCGGGAGCCCTGCGCTGCCCAGGTCGGCAAGCTGGCGGTTCATGTCCCACTTGACGTAGGAGATATGCGCCGAGCGCAGGATGGATGCGACGGCGTTGTACACGTAGTCGCAGACCTCCGGGCGGCTCAAATCAAGCACATACTGGCAGCGGCACAGGCCGGGCGTCCTGCCTTCCACGCGGATAGCCCAGTCCGGGTGCGCGCGGTACAGCTCGCTGTCCGGCGAAATCATCTCCGGCTCGAACCAGATGCCGAATTTCATGCCCATGGCATCCAGCTCGTCGGCAAGGCGTTTGAGCCCGCCTTTGAGTTTCTGCTCGTTCACCTTCCAGTCGCCCAGCGAGCTCTCGTCGTTGTTGCGGTGCCCGAACCAGCCGTCGTCCATGACGAGCATCTCTATGCCGTCTTTGCGGGCTTCCCGTGCGATGGAGAGCAGCTTGTCCGTGTCAAAGTCAAAGTAGGTTGCCTCCCAGTTGTTGATGAGAATGGGGCGCATTTTGTCGCGCCACTCGCCGCGGATAAGGTGCTCCCGCCACAGACGGTGGAAATTCTGTGCCATGCCGTTGAAGCCTTCCGCCGAATACACAAGGACTGCTTCGGGAGCAGTAAAGTCTTCCCCCGGCTCCAGACGCCAGCTGAATCCCTCGCCCGCAATGCCGGTCGCAAAGCGCACGGCGTCGAACTGCGTCTTTTCTGCCAGCGTGACAAAGTTGCCGGAGTACACGAGCGCGCTTCCGTAGACTTCCCCGCTCTGGTAGTCCGTGCCGTGCGCCGCAAGCGCCGCAAAGTTGTTCTGCTGGTGGCTCGTCTCGCCCCTGAGCGAGGATACGGCAAGTTTGCCGTGGAAGAGCGGCGTGCGGTCGATGTGCCGTTCCCGTGCCCAGCTGCCGTGGAGCGACACAAAGTCAAAGCCCTTGTCGTCCATGTCGAGGCAGGAGGAATAGACCTTGGTGAGCGTGAGCGCCTGAGTCCCCTCGTTCTTGAGATAGACGCTGCGGGCGATGGCGTCTATGCCGCTGAACACGGAGTAGGAGAGCGTCACCGCGAGGCCGAGCACGCTGTCCGTGCAGTGGAGCAGCAATGTCATGGCGTCCTCCGGGCTGCCCCATGTGGCGGGCAAGCCCTTGAGCGCGGGCTTTCCTTTCAGGATCTCATGGCTGCGGTAGCTGAGCTGCACGGCGCTCTGCATCTTGCCGTTGCAGACGTTCAGGCAGCTTTCGCGGAAGTCGCCGATGCCTCCGCACGGATACTCGCTGGGAAAGCAGTCGTAAAAGCTGAGCCGGTCACGCAGGTTCTTGGACGGAACCCGCGGGTTTTCCTGCGTCCGCAGCAGGGCGGCGATATCGTCCGCCGTATCGAGCTTCTTCCCGTAGTGGATGTGACCGATGAAATTCTCCTCATCGACGATTCCGATGTAGTAGGCGCTGTGCTCGCTTTCCACGGCGAACACGCGCGTTGATGTGTCATAGCTGATGTTCATGGAAAAAGTATAGCGCAAAACTGCCGCCCGCACAAACAAAAAATGCGGGGGAATACCGAAAACCTTCCTTCTGCCGTATTTTTTTGTATTCCGGGTGTTTTCCTTACGGTGGAGAAAGCAATGTTCCGTTTCCTGGTGCCGGACGACTTTTGAAAGTGCCTCATGGCGCTGTTGCACGGAAATCAATTTTCATGCATTATTGTGACAGGTACGGAAAAAATGTCGCGGAAACAATTTTTTTCATATTTTGTTCTATGCTAAGCAAAACTGATTTCCGTAGCTCTGTTGACAGAAACAAGAATGGGTGCTATAGTGCAGCTATGGCACACACAACCCGTTGGGCGCAGATTATCAATTTCTCTATGCTGGCATACTTTTACTTTAGCTTTTATTGCTTCTCGTTGCCCTTGCGGAAGGCCTGCGCCAGATAAGCGCTGCTTGTGTGTTTACTGTCTGATTGGTAAGTACAAGGAACCTTCCGCGGAAGGTTCCTTTTTTTATTTCTGGAGGTTCAGGATATGATAGTCATTTTGAAAAAAGAGGCTGGCAGGCAGGATGTCGAGCGTTTTCTGGAGGACGTAAAGAAGAAAGGCTTCGGGGTGCATATCTCGGAGGGCGTCGATAAGACCATCGTCGGTCTGCTCGGTGATACGTCCAAGATTGACCCTGAGGATTTGCTCGCCAACGATGTGGTGGAGAGCGCGGAGCGTGTCTCTGCGCCGTATAAGATGGCGAGCCGTTCCTTCCACCCGGAGAATACCGTCATTACCATCGGCGGCGGGCAGGCCGGCGTGACCCCCTGTATCATCGGCGACGGCAGCACCGTGCCGCTCATCGCGGGTCCCTGCTCCGTGGAGAGCGAGCAGCAGATTCTTGATGCGGCACAGGCGGTAAAGGCTGCGGGGGCACGCATCCTGCGTGGCGGCGCTTACAAGCCGCGTACTTCCCCGTACAGCTTCCAGGGGCTGGGGCTGGAAGGGCTGCGCCTGCTGGAGCTGGCAAAAAAGGCGACCGGGCTCCCCGTCTGCACCGAGCTGATGGCGATTTCGGAGATGAAATACTTTGAGAATGTCGATCTGATTCAGGTCGGCGCCCGCAACTTCCAGAATTTCGACCTGCTCAAAGAGCTGGGGCATTCCGGCAAACCGGTTCTGCTCAAGCGCGGGCTTTCCGGCACCATCAGCGAGCTCCTGATGTCCGCAGAATACATCATGGCGAGCGGCAACGAGAACGTCATACTCTGCGAGCGGGGCATCCGCACCTATGACGGCTACACCCGCAACTGCCTTGACCTGAGCGCCGTTCCCTACCTGCACAAAGTCTCGCACCTGCCGGTGGTCATTGACCCCAGCCATGCCTGCGGCATCCGCTGGATGGTGCCGGTGCTCGCGCAGGCCGCGGTTGCCGCCGGCGCGGACGGTCTGGAGATTGAGGTGCACTGCCACCCTGAGAAGGCTCTGAGCGACGCCTCCCAGCAGCTGACGCCGGAGCAGTTCAGCGCGCTCGCGGAAAAACTTGGCAAGTACGCGGCCGTGGAGGGAAGGACGATATGAAAAAGCTCTGCGACCTGTGCTACGGCATCGTGGGAATGGGGCTTATGGGCGGCTCAATCGCAAAGGCAATCCGGGGCAACGTGCTCGGCGTGCCGTCCGCGCGCGGCCACATCCTGGGCTACGACATAAATGCCGCTTCCCTGGAGCTTGCGGCTTCCCAGCACACGGTGGACGCCGTGTACGATGCCCGCTCGGTGGACAAAATGCTTGCCCAGTGCGATTTTGTCTACGTGTGCCTGTATCCCCACGCCACCGTGCAGTTCCTCAAGGATCACCGGGACGCATTCAAGCCGGGAGCCATTGTCTCCGATATCAGCGGGGTAAAGGCGCTGATTTTTGCCAGCCTTGCGGACATCGTGCGCGACGACGTCGATTTTATTCCCGGCCACCCCATGGCGGGCAGCGAGCGCGAGGGCTTTGCGCATTCGTCGGGGGATATCTTCCGGAACCACAATTACATCCTGATGCCCCTTGCGCAGACAAAGCCTGAGAATCTCGCGCTCTTCCGCAGCCTTATCAGCGCGATGGGATTCTCGCGCATTGTGGAGACCGATGCCCGCGTGCACGACCACAAGATTGCCTTTACGTCCCAGCTGTGCCACGTGATAGCCTCCGCGCTGGTGGACAGCGCCGAGGACACGGAGGTGACGGCCTTTGGCGGCGGCAGCTTTGAGGATTTGACGCGCATAGCCATGATAAACGCGCCGCTGTGGACGGAGCTTTTTATCGCGAACCGCGAGGAGCTGCTCCTGCACATAGACAAGTTCATGCATTCGCTGGAATCGCTGCGCGGCTATATCGAGGAATCCCGCCCGGCTGACATAGAAGCCTATCTGGAGAATGTGCGGACTCGCCGCGTGGCCATGAACACCATCGTCTCCAAGGCGGGGCGCTAGGGCTGCTGGCAGCGCCCTTCCGGGCTCTTTCCGGCTCAGGGCTTCAGCATGAAAACAAA
>DGUD01000064.1 GCA_002393865.1 Treponema sp. UBA4319 | reverse complement strand
TGGGCGCGGACGACAAGGCGGGCGTTGCAGAAATCATGACCGCCGTCGAATTCCTTGTGCGGCACCCGGAATGCCCCCACGGCACAATCGAGCTCATATTCTCCCCGGACGAGGAGACGGGTCACGGCATGGACAATGTGCCGCTCAAGCTGCTCCGCGCGAAGCAGTGCTACACGGTGGATGGCGGGCACATCGGGGGGCTTGAGACGGAATGCTTCAACGCGTTCCGGAGCGACGTGCACTTTACGGGAAAGGCAAAGCATACCGGCGATGCCCGCCCGGACATGGTGAACGCGGTAAGCATGGCGGCGTCCTTTGTGGCGAACCTGCCCCGGCAGGAAATGCCGGAGACCACGGACGGCTATATGGGCTTTTACGCGCCGATGGAGCTCTCCGCCTCCATGGAGAGCGCAAAAGTCTCGCTGCTGCTGCGGGACTTCACAAAGGACGGCATGGAGCGGCGCAAGCACATCGTGGAGCTGGTGGCGCAGATGAGCGCGGAGACCTTCGGCGGTACGGCGCAGGTAACGCATACGCAGCAATACCTGAACATGAAGGAGACCATGGACAGAAATCCTTCCGTCACAGAAAAGCTTGTGGCGGCATACCGTGCGGCGGGCGTAGAGCCGGTATTCACCCCTATCCGGGGCGGAACGGACGGCTCCCGCCTGACGGAGATGGGCATCCCCACGCCGAACATATTCACCGGCGGGCACAGCTATCATTCCCGGTACGAATGGGCCAGCCTGCGGCAGATGGTCTGCGCCACGGAAGTGCTCATCCAGCTTGCCAGGCAATGGGGCGTTCCCCTTCCCCGCACGGACAAATAGAACGGCAGTTTCAGGAGACAGGACGGAAGCACTATGTACGAATATCATATAGAAGGCGGTTTTCCCATAAAGGGAAGCGTTCAGGCCAGCGGCAACAAAAATGCAGCGCTCCCCTGCATAGCGGCGACGCTGCTCACCAAAGACCCCGTTATCCTGCGGAACATCCCGGACATCGAGGACACGGCGGTCATGCTCTCCATCCTGCAGGCGCTCGGAATCGGCGTGCAGAAAATCGACGAGCACGCCTGGAAAATCGACGCCGCGCACATCTCATCCAGCGAGATTCCGGCGCAATTATCGCAGAAAATCCGCGGCTCCATCCTTTTTGCGGGGCCGCTCGTGGCGCGGACGGGAAAGGCCATCATGCCTCCGCCGGGCGGAGACGTCATCGGCAGACGGCGTCTTGACACGCATTTTCTTGCATTGCAAGAACTTGGCGCAAGAATTTCCACAGGGAGCAAATTCGAATTCATCACGAACAAGCTGGTGGGGGCGGACATATTCCTTGACGAGGCATCCGTCACCGCGACGGAGAACGCCATCATGGCGGCGGTGCTCGCGGAAGGGCACACGGACATCACCAACGCGGCAAGCGAGCCGCATATCCAGGATTTGTGCGAGATGCTCAACGCTATGGGCGCCAGAATCACCGGCACCGGCAGCAATATCCTTCACATTGACGGCGTAAAAAAGCTGACAGGCATAGACTTTACCATCGGGCCCGATTTTATGGAGATAGGCTCGTTCATCGGGCTTGCCGCAGCAACCCGCGGCTCCCTCAAGATTACCGGCGTGCGGGAAAAAGACATGCGCCCGCTCCGCATATCATTCGGCAAACTGGGCATCCGCTGGACGATGGAAGGCGACACGCTTTCGATTTCCTCCGACCAGGAGCTCAAGGTAACCGCCGACCTCGGAGGCATGATTCCCAAAATTGACGATTCGCCGTGGCCGGGTTTTCCGCCAGACCTGATGTCAATCATGGTCGTTACCGCCACGCAGGTAGACGGCATGGTGCTGATTTTCGAGAAAATGTTCGAGAGCCGCATGGTCTTCGTGGACAAACTGATAAGCATGGGCGCCAGAATCATTTCCTGCGACCCGCACCGCGCGGTGGTGGCAGGGCCGAGCGCGCTGCATGGCGAGCACCTTGTGTCGCCGGACGTGCGCGCGGGCATGGCAATGGTCATCGCCGCCATGGCCGCGCATGGCGAAAGCCGCATAAGCAATGTCTACCAGATAGAGCGCGGTTACGAAAAGCTCGTGGAGCGGCTGCAGGGACTGGGCGCCCATATAGAGCGGGTTCAGGTCAGCTGAGCGGCCACCGCGCCGGAAAGCGCACCAGCCCGGCTATTTCGCAGCAATGCAATGAATCGCGCAAGGTTTCAAGAACCCCAGCACATTGCATTTTTGAGGCGGCACCGCCTCAATCAGCCTGAATCTGCTGGATGCTTTCCAGATAGTTATCCAGATAGCGTTTGCGCAGAAAGAGCGTCAGCACCAGCTGCTCAAGGTACGAGAGCTGGCAGTTGAATTTCTCAAAATGAGCCTTGTATTCCTCGCAGACCTTTTTGGGCAGCACAGTCCATGACGCGGAGATGCCCTTGCACAGGAGGGACGAGAAGGAATTGAGGTAAATAACCTTGTCATTCTTGTCCTTGCTCTTGAATGTGGGCAGCGCGCTTACCTCAGAGCTCGCATCGTATTCGATGATATAGCGGTAACTGGCGGAATCCGCCCAGTCCAGAAGCTCCTGCTGGCGCTCCGCGGGGTCTTCCAGCGAGTATTCCGGCACGTCGAAGGGCGTAACGTACAGCAGCGTCGTTCCAGACGTCAGCAGAGAATTGAAGCTGATGCCCTGATCGTCGGTCGCAACCTCCTTGACCTGAATATCCGCGTCGGTGAAGAGCTTTTTTGTCGCATCCGACGTGCCCTCCGAGACTGCGGCACGGGGGCGGATAAAGTCATGAAAGCGCTCGGCGCGGGAAAGCAGCCCCTTCGTCCTCTGCCCGGAAGGATTTATGACAGAAGGAAGGTTCAGGATATTGAACATGAGGCTTTCTATGCCGGAGCTCACGATAATCTGCTCCGGGTCTGCCGAAATACTGTGGAAGCGGAACAAGAAATCCGCCAGCTCCTTCCGGAGCTGCTCGTCCCCAAGCGGATGGCTTCGCTGGTTCAGCTCATAGGAACCGGAAACGAGGACTTCGTTATAGCATTCCGCCAGATAGCGCTCAAAATACTCCGCGTTCGGGATTATCTCTGGCTGGCAGCCTGTTTCCTCTTCTTCGGCATAGACCGCAGGCATCGCCAGATCATTGTTCTGGCCAAACAGAGCCTTTACTGTAGTGGTTGACGTCAAAGCATTATCGTTTTCTGTACTCAAGGGAAACCTCGTTTGCCTGCGCAGGGCGATAGTAGAGCAGCCCGGAAAGCAGACTGATTCCCGCGGGAACGGTATCCGATTCCGGCGGGAATGGCATCGGATTCCGGCAGCCCAGCCCTACACGACATGGTTCCATTATAAAGCATTCCGGCCGAAAAAGCAACGAAATCCGCCACGCGCGCAGGGATTCAGCATGAAAACA
>DGUD01000166.1:4634-4769 GCA_002393865.1 Treponema sp. UBA4319 | reverse complement strand
AGCGCGATTATATGGCGGGCGAGGTGAGCAAGGACATCACCAGGCGCTTCCTGCTTGATCCCGATATCGAGAAGGCGCACGAGGAAGGCATCATCCACTTTCACGACGCGGACTACTTTGCGCAGCACATGCACA
>DGUD01000166.1:0-4549 GCA_002393865.1 Treponema sp. UBA4319 | reverse complement strand
TGCTGCAGAACGGCACCGTCATCAGCGGCACGCGGATTGACCGCCCCCACTCCTTTTCCACGGCATGCAATATCGCCACACAGATTATCGCGCAGGTCGCAAGCTGCCAGTACGGCGGGCAGAGCATCTCATTGGCGCACCTCGCTCCCTTTGTGGAGGTGAGCCGCCGGAAAATCAGGAAGGAGATAGAGGAGATGGCCGCCGCGACGCATCTGGAGGTGAACGACGCGCAGTTCAACTATATGCTTAACCAGCGGCTCCGCGACGAGATAAAAAAAGGCGTCCAGACTATCCAGTATCAGGTGATTACGCTCATGACGACGAACGGGCAGGCGCCTTTCGTCACGGTCTTCATGTACCTGAACGAGGCGAAGAACGAGCAGGAGAAAGCCGACCTCGCCATGGTCATAGAGGAAGTGCTCCGCCAGCGCAGCCAGGGCGTAAAGAACGAGAAGGGCGCGTGGATAACCCCCGCCTTCCCCAAGCTGATTTATGTGCTGGAAGAAGATAATATAGAAGAGAATTCGCCGTATTACCATCTGACGGAACTTGCCGCCCAGTGCACGGCCCGCCGCATGGTTCCCGACTATATTTCCGAAAAGAAGATGCTGGAGCTCAAGGACGGCAACTGCTACCCCTGCATGGGCTGCCGCTCCTTCCTGACGGTGTACCATGACCCTGCCAACGGCCGCCCCAAATTCTACGGGCGCTTCAATCAGGGCGTGGTGACGCTGAATCTTGTGGATATAGCCTGTTCTTCCGGCGGCGATCTGACAAAGTTCTGGACGCTGATGGATATGCGCCTTGATTTGTGCCACCGCGCGCTGCAAATCCGGCACAACCGTCTGGTCGGAACCAAGTCTGACGTGGCGCCTATCCTGTGGCAGAATGGCGCGCTCGCCCGCCTGCGCAAGGGCGAGACCATAGACCGGCTGCTCTACAACGGCTATTCCACCATATCGCTGGGCTACGCCGGCCTGTACGAATGCACCAAATATATGACGGGGAAATCGCACACGGATCCGGAAGGCAAACCCTTTGCCCTCAAGGTGATGCAGGCGCTCAACGATGCCTGCCGGAAGTGGAAGTCCCTGGAGCATATCGATTATTCTGTGTACGGGACGCCGCTTGAGAGCACGACGTACAAATTTGCAAAGTGCCTCAAAAAGCGCTTCGGCGTCATTCCCGGCGTTACCGACAAGAATTATATAACGAACAGCTATCACGTGCATGTGACCGAGCCGATAGACGCCTTTACCAAGCTGAGCTTCGAGTCCGAATTCCAGAAGCTTTCCCCCGGCGGGGCGGTAAGTTATGTCGAGGTGCCGAACATGCAGAATAATATTCCTGCCGTGCTCTCGCTGCTCAAGCATATCTATGACAATATCATGTATGCCGAGCTGAACACAAAGAGCGATTTCTGCCAGAAATGCGGCTATACCGGGGAAATCCAGATTGTGACGGACACGGACGGCAAGCTCGTGTGGGAATGCCCTAACTGCCACAACCGCGACCAGTCCACGATGAATGTTGCCCGCCGGACATGCGGCTACATCGGCACGCAGTACTGGAACCAGGGGCGAACGCAGGAAATCCAGGAACGCGTGCTGCACCTGTAAGCGCAGCGGGGATGCGATGTTCTACGGCGCCATAAAAAAGCTCGATATAGCGGACGGTGACGGCGTCAGGGTCTCACTCTTTGTCTCCGGCTGCAGAAACCGCTGCCCCGGCTGCTTCCAGCCGGAGACATGGAATTTCTGCTACGGTTCGCCCTTTACTGCCGCAACTGAGGAGGAGATTCTGTGCGCGCTTGGCAAGGATTTTATCAGCGGGCTTACGGTGCTTGGCGGCGAGCCCTTTGAGGAGGAGAACCAGATAGCGCTGGAGCCTTTCCTCCGCAGGGTCAGGCGGGCATATCCCCAAAAAACGATATGGTGCTATACCGGCTATGTCTACGAGAAAGACCTGCTGCCGCAGACGGGGCGCAAGCATATCGACGTGACGGACAGCCTGCTTTCCTGCATCGACGTGCTTGTGGACGGCCCTTTCATCGAGGCTGAGAAGGATATCTCGCTCCAGTTCCGCGGCTCCCGCAACCAGCGGATACTCAGGCTGCGCTGAGCTGTCTCCTGACAGCGCTGCGGGGCTCCCGGCGGGAGCGCTTTTCTGTTTTTTATACTAAAGTCCCTGTTTTTTTTCATTTTTTCAAAGTTGCACTTCTCCGTCTTTTCCGTTATGATGGAATGAAATCTATGTCAGGCCGTATGCTCTGATTCATGAGGGGGAGCATAAATCCGTTGTGCTACGGCAGGCACCATATCATCTTGCAAGGAGTTTTTATGAGCGGTTTGGCATCTGCACGGTTGTCTCTTACAAAAAAAATGTTGATACTGGTTTCAACAGTCGTTTTGCTCGCGGATATTGTTATCGGCCTTATAAGCTACGGCGTTTCTTCAAAAAACCTCAGAAAAAGCATATTCAGCCATATCAGCGCTGTATCGGACGATGTGGTGCATCAGGTTGAGGCTATAAACGAACGTCAGCTTACCGCCATTCGTTTTCTTTCTCAGATGGACTTTGTAAAGGATGAGAGCCTTTCTCTGGAAGAGAAGAGCCGCTACTTTTCCGGCCTTGTGGCGTCTTTGGGCGGCAAGTATGAGAATGTCGCCTTTTATGATAAGGACGGCAATGCCATAACAGCTGCCGGGCAGCTGATAAACATGAAGGAGCGCCCCTACTTTACGGAGGCGCTGGCCGGGCACGAGTATGTCTCTGACCCGCTCTACAGCCCCGTCGTGGATGCCGTGCTCCAGAGCTACAGCGTTCCGGTCTACGGCAGGAATGGTCAGGTTATCGGCGTTATCGTCATGCTCTTGCGGGACAACGCTGTTCTGGATGTTGTTCAGGGAATTGACCTTGGCGGGGGAATGCATCCTTCTGTCATAAACCGGAATACCCGCGTGACCGTGGCGAACGCGAACGGCAATACGGACGAGACTGACAACAGCGCGACGATTGACGATACGTCAGGGCTCGGTCTTGTCCTCAACCATATTTTTGAGGGCAGGGAAGGAATAGAGGACTTTGTTGACCCCAATATCCATGTGCATCTTATCGCCTCGTACAAGAAGATTCCCAAATCCGACTGGACGGTGTTTGCGGTTGCCCCATACGACTTCCATTTTGCGGAGCACTCCGCCATGCGGCACAGCATCCTTGCCGCAATCATCGTCACAACGGTACTTGCGACGCTTCTGACGATGGTGCTGGTGAACCTTTTGTTCGGACCGCTCAAGACGGTCAAAAAATCGATAGGCACTATCGCGAGCGGAAACGCGGATCTTACCCAGCGCATTCCGGCCGCCTCAAATGACGAGATTGGCGATGTCGTGGATGGCTTTAATAAATTTGTGGAAAAGCTTCAGCAGATTATCAGGAACCTGCAGGATTCAAAAAGCTCCCTGCATATCGCAGGGGAGGACATGGGTGCGACGGCGCAGGACACGGCGGCGGCGATAACGCAGATAATCGCGAACATAGAGAGCGTACACCAGCAGATAGTGAGCCAGAGCGCGAGCGTGGAAGAGACTGCGGGAGCGGTGAACCAGATAGCGTCGAACATCGACTCGCTGGAGCGGATGATAGAGAGCCAGAGCGCGGGGGTGTCGCAGGCGAGCGCGGCGGTGGAGCAGATGATAGGGAACATCGCGTCAGTGAACCAGTCTGTGGACAAGATGGCATCTTCGTTCGACGCGCTGCGCTCGGACGCGCAGACGGGGTTCACGCAGCAGCAGGACGTGAACGGGCGTATACAGCAGATAGAGCAGCAGTCAGCGATGCTGCAGGACGCGAACGCGGCGATAAGCGCGATAGCGGAGCAGACGAACCTGCTGGCGATGAACGCGGCGATCGAGGCCGCGCACGCGGGGGAGGCGGGAAAGGGCTTCTCTGTGGTGGCGGACGAGATACGCAAGCTGTCGGAGACATCGACGGCGCAGTCAAAGACGATAGGAGAGCAGCTGAACAATATCAAGGACTCGATACAGGAAGTGGTGAGCGCGTCCGCGCACTCCAGCAAGGCATTCGAGTCAGTGTCGCACCGGATACAGGACACCGACCAGCTGGTGATGCAGATAAAGGCTGCGATGGAGGAGCAGAACACGGGGTCGCGGCAGATAAGCGAGGCGCTGCACGCGATGAACGACAGCACGATAGAGGTGCGCAACGCGTCCGCGGAGATGTCGGCGGGGAACCAGGCGATACTGGACGAGGTGAAGCGGCTGCAGGACGCGACGGAGGCGATGAAGGAGAGCATGGACGAGATGGGTACCGGAGCGCGGAAGATAAACGACACGGGAGCGGCGCTGGGGGACATCGCGGAGCAGGTAAAGGACTCCATAGAGAAGATAGGGAGCCAGATAGACCAGTTCAGGGTCTGAGCCTGACAGCGGGGATGCTGCGCCCGAAAGCACCTGCGGAGGGGCGCCGTATCTGTCCCCGGCAGGCTGCGTAAGGGCTTTCATCCCCAGGGCAAACGCATTATAGATTC
>DGUD01000183.1 GCA_002393865.1 Treponema sp. UBA4319 | reverse complement strand
CGCCGCCTTTTACTCCTTCGTAGGATGCAAACTGGGCGATGCAGTATTCGTAGGTGCGGCCAAGAGGTCTTTGCTTGCCTCTGTGTCGCTCATGTCCATGTTGGTGAATACGTCTACTACGTTACCAAGGACGCGTTTGTCCAGTTCGGGGGTGGCGTAATTTTTTGGAAGGACTCCTTTGAGGCTTTTGTTGTCGGCTTCTATGGCAATCATGGCTTTGTCTAGGATTGCGCCGATTTCCGGTGTATGGGCTGCCTTTGCAATTTCAGACCAGCGGGCTTCGCCCGGGACAAAGAAGATGTTTTCTGCTTCGTAGGCGTCCGGGTCGTCCTCAAAGCCGTCGGCCTCTAGCACGAGTTCCGCGTATTTTTTTTCGAATGCGGTTGAGATGTATTTTAAGAAGATGAGGCCCGTAAAGATTTTGCGGTAATCTGCGGCGGGAATGTGTCCCCAAAGCTCACAGGCCGCATCCGTCGCACGCTATCGCGTGCTTAACGAGTTTGCCTTGCAAACTCGCAGATAAGTATGAATTATCAAGAATATCGATGGCAGTAGATTTAGGGGATTTTGATTTTGCCATAGCGGAAGTATAGCACAGGGACTATGAAATTTCCATACATATGGAGCAGTTTCAAAAGCGTCTGTTTGCTTCGTATGCTGAATTCCGGGGATTTTGCCGGAGGCGCTTGCACGGCAGTCTCTGATGTGCTGGCTTGTGTGATGGCGGATCTCACACAGGCTTTCCTCCCTGCATGTCCCGGAAAAAGTTCTGGATTCTCCGGCAGATGGCCTCCGGCTCCTGGATAAAGTAGCCGTAGCCGTGCCGCACGACGTAACGCATGTTCCCCAGCTCCTGGTTGTAGATATAGTGGGAGAGTATGACGGGGCATCTGCAGGCAATCGCTTCGAATACCGCGCTCGCGCCGGCCTTGGTGACCGCGAGGTCTGCGGCGCAGAGGAATTCTTCCATATTATCGATAAAGGAGAATGTCCGTATGCGGGGCAGTACCGTCTGGCGTGCCAGGAGCTGCACCTGCTGCGCAAGCACCGTGTTCCTGCCGCAGATGACCGCTATGTCGCAGGGAATCCTGAGGCGGACGCATTCGGCCACGATTTTACGCGCGCCAGGGAGCCCGTTCCCGCCGCCCGCGATGAGCAGCAGGGGGACGCCCGGCGCAAAACCCAGCCTTGCTTTGCGGATGCCGCGAGGAATGCCCGTGTTCAGCTCGCGGTATTTCTTTGCGAGCAGGAACGGTATAATCCGTACTCTGTCGGGAGCCATGCCCTGCGCAATGGCCTGCTGGCGGAGCTCTTGGGAATAGACGAAGAGGTCTGCCCGCGGGGTGCGGAACCATGCGCGCGGCGCAGTGAACGGATCTGTGCAGACGGTCGCCAGGCGGATGTCTCTTCCCGTCGCACGGATGGCTTTTGCGAGGAACGGCGTGGTGGCAAAATGGAAGCTGATGACGTCCGATATCTCCTGTTCCTGCAGCTGCCTTTTCAGATAGCCCGTCACGAGGGGCGCGAACAGGTGGGTGAGGACGCGCAGGACGCATTCGTGCTCGCCGATATCGTATATGAGGGAGAATGCCCCGCTCTCGTAGTTGCAGGATATTCCGTAGCCTTTCTCGAAAACGAAATTCAGCAGGCGGTTCCGTTTCCCGAAGCCGTGCAGCAGCGTGACGTGCAGCTCCGGGTCTGTGTCATGCAGCAGCTGCTGGAGCGCGAGGGCTTGCGCCAGATGCCCGTTGCCTGAGTTGAGGTAGACGAGCGCTATGCGCCGTCCGCTGAACTTTATGCCTCCGACGGTGCTCATGCCGCATACCTCCCGGCGGCGGGATGCAGGAGGAGAGAGAGAACGTTAGATGTTAGATACCCCTCCCTTGTATGTCGCGGAAGTCCGCTCCTGCCTTCTCGACGGCGCTCTCCAGCATGGCGTCGGTGATGGGCCGGGGGAACTGCGCGAGCACGGCCTCGTAGAAGGCAATCGTCCGCGCGCCGTGGATGCCGAGCGTAAAATTGCGGCAAAGCTCGGTGCTGCGCTTTCCCATCTCCCGGCACCTGGCGGGGTCGGCGGCAAGCTCGCAGAGGCGCTGCGCCAGCTCCTCGTCGGTGTCCGCGAGGTAGCCGTTCTCTCCGGGGAACACGGTGTCTGTAAAGCTCGTGTCCCGGCGGCAGGCGATGGGAAGCGACATCGCCATCGCCTCAAGCACGGTCATGGAGTGCATCTCCGACAGGGAGGCGGTTACGAATATGGTGCCGATGGCATAGTATGCTGCCAGATGGAACCAGTCCACAAAACCCGCGAAGAGGATGCGCTTGTCCGTGCCGGTCTCTTTTGCCCGCTCCACCAGCTCCGGCAGCGCGGCTCCGTCTCCCACGAAGAGCACCTTTACGTCCGGCCGCTCCGTGACGACCTTCAGGCAGACCTCAAACAGCTCCTTGACGCGCTTCTCCTCGACTATGCGCCCCACGTACAGGATGACGGGCTCGGAGTCCGATATCCCGAAGAGCCTGCGCAGGCCGCGGATATCCTCATCGTTTGCGGTGCGCCCCATAAAGCGCTCCGTGTCGATGGCGTTCGGGATGACCGCCGACGGGGAGGAGGGCAGTATGAAGGGATTCTTGAAATAGTCGTGCGCTTTCTGCGAGACGTTGATGAGGGCGTAGAAATGCTTGTACGCGGTATGGACAAGGCGGCGGATGACGCTCTTGGGGACGATTTTTCCCATCTTGATGTAGTAGCGGTAATAATCCTCCCACATAGTATGGGTCGTCGCGATGACGGGGATGCCCAGCTTCCTGCCGGTGACGCGGGCAAGGTGCCCCATCGTGAATTCCGTGTGCGCATGGATGAGCTGGATGTGGTGCTCCTCGCAGAAAGCGACGGCTTTCCCTTCCAGCGGCAGCCCGATGTACTGGTTGTCGCCGACGGGAGATGGCAGCGAGGGAAGGCGGAGTATGCCTTCGTCCTCCGTTCCTTCCGGGGGGGCGTCCTCCTGCGTGTCGGGGCTTACGGTGACCACGACGACGTGGTGCCCCATCTGCATGAGGATGCGGCGCAGCTGGATGACGACAGTGACAATGCCGCTCTTGGTGGGAAGATAACTGTCTGAAAACAAAGCGATGTTCATGTGTACATTCTCTTGCACGGGTACGAATGGGGAGCCCCGGAAGCCGGGCAATTCAAGGGGCTACGCTTCCCGCGCACGTGGCGGCAGTCAGCTTTCCCCGCTTTCCCCTGAAACCGTATTGTGATAGCAGACCGGTCCGGGAACCCGATGGTTTCCTCGCTGGCCCTGCATTTTCAGGCTAAAGCCTTGCAAAAATGCGCTTGTCCAAGCTTGCTTTCCGGAGAACTGTAGTTTCCGGAAAGCTTTGGTGTTTTGTGGCTAGACCGGGATGCTCTGGCATCCGGAGCCTGGCCGTCAGGCCGGTTTCAAAAGTAAGCGACTTTTGAAATAGGCTTTGCCTTTTTATACTAGCGTATTTCCCGCTCTTATGCAAGCAAGGCTGTCTCAAAACCAGGGCTTCAGCATGAGATG
>DGUD01000163.1 GCA_002393865.1 Treponema sp. UBA4319 | reverse complement strand
CACATGAAGGGACTTGCAAACGGCAAGGACAATGTGTGCGGTTTCTGCGAGAAGGTCTGTGGCGCAGGGGCTATCAACTTCCACCAGAAGGAAGAGCTCCTTACGGAGAAGTACGGCGCAATTATAGTCGCGACCGGCTACAACCCGATTGACCTGAACAAATTTGATGAATTCGCCTACGCGCAGAGCCCGGATGTCGTCTCCTCACTGGAATTCGAACGCCTGTGCAACGCATCCGGTCCCACGAACGGCCACCTGCTGCGGCCGTCCGACGGCAAAGAGCCGAAGACCATCGTCTTTGTGCAGTGCGTCGGCTCCCGCTGCTCTGCAGACGCAGGAAAGGGGCACGAATACTGCTCAAAGGTATGCTGCATGTATACCGCAAAGCACGCCATCCTTACCCGCGACCACTACCCGGACACGGACTGCTACGTCTTCTACATCGATGTCCGTACGCCCGGAAAGAACTTCGACGAGTTCTACCGGCGCGCGGTCGAGCAGTATGGCGTGCACTACATCAAGGGTATGGTGGGCAAAGTGACCCCGCAGGCAGACGGCACGCTGGACGTGCAGGGCTCAGATCTGATCCTGAACCGTCAGCTGCACATCAAGGCTGACATGGTGGTTCTTGCGGCCTCCATCGAAGCGGACAAGAGCGCCCGCCCGCTGGCGACGATGCTCACCACGTCCATGGACAACAACGATTTCTTCCTTGAAGCGCATGCAAAGCTCCGCCCGGTGGAAAGCCCCACCGCAGGAATCTTCCTTGCAGGCTGCTGCCAGGGACCAAAGGATATCCCGGAGACGGTCGCCCAGTCATCAGGTGCCGCCGCAAAGGCCATCTGCCTGCTGGTAAAGGACAAGCTCAAGAACGATCCTTGCACGGCTCATCCCGACGAGAATATGTGCAACGGCTGCGGCCAGTGCGAGAACGTCTGTCCGTACGGAGCCATCTCCTATGTCGAGAAGGACTTCCGTGGCCCGAACAGGACGACAATCACCCGGCGCGTGTCACAGGTCAACACGGCTATGTGCCACGGCTGCGGTGCCTGTACCGTTGCCTGTCCGTCTGGAGCAATGGATCTTCATGGATTCAGCAACAAACAGATTTTGGCGGAGGTTGACAGCATCCTGAGCTTCTGACGGAGCCCAGGGCGCGCATACCTGCGGGAAAGCCGCAGGCTTGTGCTTGCAACGAGGAATTCTATGGAAGAAAACACTACGACTACAAATAAAAACTGGAAGCCGAAGATTGTGGCGTTCTGCTGCAACTGGTGCTCCTACGCAGGTGCCGATCTGGCGGGCAACAACCGCCTTGAGTATCCTGCAGACGTAAAAATCATCCGTATCCCCTGCTCCTGCCGCCTGAACCCGCTGTTCATCCTGCGGGCATTCCAGCGCGGGGCGGACGGGGTGATTCTCTGCGGATGCCATCCCGGAGACTGCCACTACACAAGCGGAAACTATTTTGCACGCCGCCGCATGACGCTGCTCTTCTCCATGCTTGATTACCTCGGCATTGAGAAGGCCCGGACACGGGTTGAATGGTGTTCAGCTGCAGAAGGTGTACGCTTTGCAGGAATCATGAACGATTTTGTCGCCAAGATAACGGAGCTTGGCGAGAACAGACGCCTGGAGGACTTGAGATGCAAGACGACAAAATAAGCGCTCAGCTCATCGACCGCGCAAAGGCTCTGCTTGCAGAGGGAAAAGTACAGCGCGTTGTCGGATGGAGGAAAGGACTTTTTGACTACGATGTGACCCCCAGCACCTTTGCCACGGCGGAGGATCTGGACAATAACTTCGTCTACAACCAGTGGTGCGGTGCAAACCTCTCAAAGTATCTCGTCCGCCTTACCCGTGAAATCGAGATTCAGAAGAGCACGACCCGTACCGCAAACGCGATGGCAAGACAGAAGGATCCGAACGCCCCTGAGGCACCTATCCCCCAGGGCATGGTGCTCGTGTTCCTTAAGCCGTGCGATACCTACAGCTTTACGGAGCTGCTCAAGGAGCACCGCATTACCCGCGAGGATGTCTATGTCGTGGGCATTCCCTGCGACGGCATGGCAGATCCTGAGCGTAAGACTATCGCAGAGCGCTGCAACAACTGCAAGAGCAAGAAGCATGTCACCTATGACGAGCTCATCGGCGAGGAAGGCGACCTGCTTGAAAGCCACCGCTTTGACATGGTCGCAAAGCTTGAGGCCATGACGCCGGAGCAGCGTTTCAATTTCTGGCGAGGGGAACTTTCCCGCTGTATCAGATGCAACGCATGCCGCGATGTCTGCCCTGCATGTACCTGCGAGAAATGCGTGTTCGACAACAACAATCTGTATACGTCCCAGAAAGTCGCGGCAAGCGACTTCGAGGAGAATCTGTATCACATTATCCGCGCATGGCACGTCGCCGGGCGCTGTACGGATTGCGGCGAATGCTCACGGGTATGCCCGCAGAACATCCCGCTTCATCTTATCAACCGCAAGTTCGCAAAAGACATCAACGAGCTTTACGGACCGTACATCGCAGGCAGCGACATGGAGACAAAGCCGCCGATGCTCACCTACACGACCAATGACGCAGAGGCGAGCATTGTCTATGAGCGCGGCTCAGCTAGCAACGGAGGTAAACAGTAATGCTTTCACTTCCTGAAGAGAAAATCAACGATTTGTTTGAACTCGTCGGCACAAAGAAGCCGCTCTACATTCCCCAGATGAACACCTCCGGGAATGCCGACTTCAAGCGCTGGACAAAGGGCGCAAAGCTCAGCAAAGCCCTCAAGACCGTCCGATCCGCAAAGGACTTCTTCTTCCCCAAGACGGAGCACATGGTCAGCCTCAAGATGGACGGCCAGAACGTCACGGTGGAGGATCCGCGCAAGGAGCTTGAGGACTTTGTCGTCTTTGGCGTACGGGCATGCGATGCCGCAAGCTTCAAAATTGTGGACGACGTGTACCTGAACATGACCCCGGTGGACACCTATTACAAGAACCGCCGTGATCACGGTACGGTCATCACGCTTGCCTGCACGGAGCCCGCGCAGACATGCTTCTGCAGCACCTACGGCATCGACGCCGCAAACCCTGCCGGGGATGTCAGCGCATGGCTTGCCGGAGGAAAGTATTTCTTCAAAGCGAACACCGACAAGGGCACAAAGTTCATCGAAAGCGTACAGTCCCTGCTCTCAGAGAGCGACGAGGCTGCCGTTGATGCCCAGAAGAAGGACACAAAGGCAAAAATCGACAAGCTTCCGCTCGCGCACCTTGATCTTTCCAAGTGGAAAATCAAGAACAGCAGCGATATGCAGAAGATTTTCAACTCGCCTGTATGGGACAAGCTGTACCAGACATGCTTGGGCTGCGGTACCTGCACCTACGTGTGCCCCACCTGCATGTGCTTTGACGTGCGCGATTTTGACACCGGCAACGGTATCAAACAGTTCCGCTGCTGGGATAGCTGCATGTACTCGGACTTCACGCAGATGGCCGCGGCAAATCCGCGCCTGACGCAGAAGGAACGGTTCCGCCAGCGCTTTATGCACAAGCTCGTCTACTATCCCATGGCGCACGAGGATCACTTCCAGTGCGTGGGCTGCGGGCGCTGCCTTGAGAGCTGCCCGATTCACATGAACATCGCAAAAGTCATCAAGGCATACAACGATATGCCCGACAGCACCGACGGAGGAGCCAAATAATGGATACAGAATCATTCATTCCCTATGTCGGGAAAATCATTGCCATCCGTCAGGAAACCCCCGATGTAAAGACATTCCGCGTTGTCGGGCTTGACGGGAAGAAGCTCTTCGAGCACATTCCGGGACAGTGCGCGATGCTCATCGTTCCGGGTGTAGGAGAGTCGATGATTTCCATTACCTCTTCCCCCACAATGGAAGATGCCATGGAATTCAGCATCAAGAAGTGCGGGCACGTCACGGAATGGCTCCATAATGCGGAGGTAGGCCAGCAGATATGCGTCCGCGGGCCTATCGGAAACGGATTTCCTGTCACTTCCCCGGAATTTCTGCACAAGGACATTCTCGTCATTGCAGGAGGTATCGGTATCGCACCGGTGCATTCTGTGGTGAACTACATGCTTGACCACCGGCAGGACTACGGGAAAATTCAGGTTATCTACGGCTCCCGCTCCATGCAGGATCTGGTACGCCTTGATGAGATGCAGAACGTCTGGATGAAGCAGCCGAACGTTGAGATTGACCTGACGATTGACCGTGCCCAGCCGGAATGGTCGGGGCACGTCGGCTTTGTCCCGCCATACGTCACCGAGATGAACCCTGACCCCAGCATGACGGTCATCATGTGCGGCCCGCCGATTCTTATCCACCTGTCTCTTGACAACCTCAAGAAACTCGGCTTTAAGGATACGCAGGTTTTCACAACGATGGAGATGCGCATGAAATGCGGTATCGGCAAATGCGGAAGATGCAACATCGGCAACAAATTCGTCTGCAAGGACGGGCCGGTGTTCAGCTTTGACAAGCTTGCCGAACTGACGCCCGAATACTAGGGAAAGGACAAGCGCAACGCCGTGCAGCTGTGTCCGGCGTTGCCTGCTGCGGGAGCTTGTCCGGCTACCGCAGCAAGCGGCCGCATATATGCGGCATGCAGAAATTTTATGATTTTAGTCATAGGAGAATACTATGAGTGACAAAGAGATGGCTACTATATATCTGTTCGGAAAGAAATATGACGTTCCGGCAGAGCTTACAATCATGACGGCCATGGAATACGCCGGTTACCAGCTCAAGCGCGGCTGCGGCTGTCGCAACGGCTTCTGCGGCGCCTGCGCCACAATCTACCGCATCAAGGGGCAGAACCAGCTCCAGACCTGCCTTGCCTGCCAGAAAAAGGTGGAGAACGATATGTATATCGCGACGCTGCCCTTCTTCCCGCTGGTAAAGCAGGTATACGACGTCGAGACCATCAAGCCTGAGCAGCAGGTCATGATGCAGCTCTATCCGGAAATCTACGCATGCGTCGGCTGCAATGCGTGTTCCCGCGCCTGCCCGCAGAGCCTGAACACCATGCAGTACATCGCATACGCCCAGCGCGGCGACTTCCGGGCATGCGCAGACGCGTCTTTCGACTGCGTGATGTGCGGTATCTGCTCCTCACGCTGCCCGGCCGGAATCAGCCACCCGCAGGTCGCGGAGCTTGCCCGCCGCCTGAACGGAAAGTATCTTCAGCCGCAGTCACAGCATCTGCTTGACCGCGTAAAAGAGATTGACGAAGGCAAATGCGAGCAGCTCATCCAGGCACTGATGAACAAGCCGCTCGATCAGATTAAGGAACTCTACAACACCCGCGAGATAGAGAAATAAAAGAAGGAGACCCACATGTACGGTAATAAATTAGACGATCTGGCAAAGCTTGTTGCCGAAAAACGCGAAGAGAACCTGAAATTTGAGCATGCACGTCTGACCGCAGACGAAAAAGATGTCCTTCTGAAGGAGTACCACCCGGATCGTATCGCATCGCAGTTCACGGAGCTTAAAATCGGTCCCAACAAGGGACAGAAGGCACCGATTGAGCTGGCAAAGATGTTGCAGGCAAAGCCCCGGCTGGAACCTGACCACGTGGATCTTGCACGCACGGATTACGAGTCCGACGTGCTTATCATCGGCGGCGGCGGAGCAGGCTGCTCTGCCGCAATCGAAGCAAGCAACGCAGGAGCCAAGGTCACGCTCGTCACCAAGCTGCGCGTCGGTGATGCGAACACGATGATGGCCGAAGGTGGCATTCAGGCAGCTGACAAGCCGAATGATTCTCCTGCCCAGCACTTTCTGGACGCATTTGGCGGCGGACACTTTGACGGCAAAAAAGAGCTTGTCTATACGCTCGTCACAAAGGCACCAGAGACCATCAAATGGCTGAACGACCTTGGCGTTGAATTCGACAAGGAAGAAGACGGCACCATGGTTACTACGCACGGTGGCGGAACAAGCCGCAAGAGAATGCATGCCTGCAAAGATTATTCCGGTGCGGAGATTATGCGCACCCTGCGCGACGAGGTTTTCAACCGCCCCGACAAGATAACCGTCATCGATTTTACCTCCGCAATAGAGCTCATCAAAAATGACAAGGGCGAGGCGGCAGGTGCAGTCCTGATGAACATGGAGACCGGCGAGATTCGCATCGCAAAGGCAAAGATTGTCATAATCGCCACAGGCGGCGCCGGTCGCATGCACTATCAGGGCTTCCCCACGTCGAACCATTACGGCGCGACGGCAGACGGTCTAGTTCTGGCATATCGTGCGGGGGCAAAGCTCCTGTATCAGGATTCTCTCCAGTACCATCCGACAGGCGCGGCCTACCCTTCCCAGATACTCGGAAAACTCGTCACCGAGAAAGTACGTTCTCTGGGCGCAAAGCTCATCAACAACAAGGGTGAGGTCTACATCCATCCGCTTGAGACGCGCGATGTGAATGCATCAGGCATCATCAAGGAATGCAAGAATGGGCGCGGCATCGAGACAGGTCTTGGCGACGGAAAGGCAGTCTGGCTTGACACCCCGATGATTGAGGCAATCCACGGAGAGGGAACCATCCTCAAGAGGATTCCTGCCATGTACAACATGTTCATCAAGTACGGTATCGATATCCGCAAGGAGCCGATTCTTGTCTATCCGACACTGCACTATCAGAACGGCGGCGTCGAGATTGACAAGGACTGCCACACGAACATCAAGAATCTGCTTGTCGCAGGAGAAGCATCCGGCGGTGTCCACGGAACAAACCGCCTTATGGGCAACTCCCTTCTGGATGTCGTTGTCTTCGGGCGCGTCGCCGGGCAGACCGCAGGAAAGGCCTTCAAGGATGTCGCAGCCCCATCAAAGCTCAGCCTCCAGCATGTGCTTGATTTTGAGAAAGAGCGCAGCGCTGCCGGCATAGCGGACGATGCGGTTTCCCCGAAGCTGCTGCCGACCTACACATGGGGCAACCCGGAATTTGAGAAAGCGATTCCCGGAAGCACCAAGTAAGTTCCCTGCATAAAGAAAAAGCCGGTTCTGACGAACCGGCTTTTTCTCTTCCCCCAAGGGAAACCAAAGGCTGCAACTGCATAGAAGGCAGTAAAAAAGCCCCGCTAGAAAGCGAGGCTGTAGCACATCTCCTACGGGAATCGAACCCATGTTGACGGGATGAAAACCCGTTGTCCTAACCCCTAGACGAAGGAGACATAACTTCAATACCTATATATTATCAGAAAAGCTTTTTTTAGTCAAGCGCTTCTTTTCCCAAAACACAAAAAACTGTGGCGTCTAGACCTTCATATCAAACTTGGACAGCAGTCTGGATTTCAGCTGCTGGACATCATCATCTTCAAGTCCAAGCCCGATTGCGCTGTTTACATCCTGCATTGCAGCTTCATATTGATGCAGCTTGTAAAATGCCAGCGCCCTCCGGTAGTAGACATGGCTCTGATACTTATTTATACGCAAAGAACGGTCAAAGCATTCCACCGCCTCCGCATGGCGCTCTTTTATGCTGTATACGATGCCCTCATAGTAGCAGGCGCGGAAAGCGTTGTCATCCCGCTTTTCGCTTTCCTGAAAATCAGAAAGCGCCTTATCGTAGTTATTCTGCGCAAAATGCGCCATACCGCGATGCTTAAAAATAACCGCAAGAACCATGTCCGGCAGCGGATCCGGGGATTCGATAATCCGCGTATAGATGGCGACGGCATTCGTAAAATGACCAAGATTGTGCTCATGGAGCGCCTGCAGAACCATGTCGTCGATGCTTCCCTTTGCATAGGGCGACTCATCGGCCAAGGCCATCGTTCCGGCAGACACTTCACCCTCGGAAGAAAAGTGCCGGTGCTCGGTAATTTCGTCTGCCTTCTCATAGAAGGTATTCCTGCGGACATCCAGCTCCGACTGCAATTTATTCTGATAATCACGGATTTCCTGAAAAATTGTATCGGCAAGAGTCAGATTTGCATTTATGGCAGCAAGTTTGCGCCTGAGCGGCTTATCAAAAGGATTGAATTCAGATTTATAGATGAGCTCATGCTCCACCTCTGCCCAAGCATCCTGCAGGATTGTACGGACTTGAATTTCGCAGACAACGGAACCTGGCAGCACCGGCTCAAGATGCTCGGTAGGATAACAGCCGTCAGGAATATTGATAAGCACATGGACAGACTCGTAGCCGAATTCACGGACAGACTGACCTGAGCCCTTCCGCTCTATCTCGCGCACCTCAAAATGAGCAGAAAGCTGCCGCACAACATTGTCGATGTCCTCCAAAAAGGCACAGATTATCCTGATACCCATCATATCGGTCAGCGTTACCAATGTATGGCTCGTGGAGCTTTCCTCCGATTTCTGGCGCAGAATCTTCTTGTAATAACTGCCGAAAGATTTGATGCGAGCCTTGTAGGTAGGCATAGACGGCAATCGTATCACAGATTTCAGGCGATTCTCAATCTTGCCAAGAATCTCCTCAAAGACCGGAACATACGAGTCATAGATCTGCTGTATCTGAACTTTGTGCGGCAGTTCGGTTTGATTCATAAGACACCCATCGGTTTTATCATGCAAGCTTTACATCATAAAAAAAGCCGCCCCATACAGGACGGCTTTTTGTCCACTAGAAGAACAGATTCAATTACTGGATTGACTGTGCAGCGTTAGAATCTGAATTCTCGTCCAGAGAGGTGGTGAAAGTCTCTTCAGTTGCTCTCTTTGCTTCTTCCAGATAGCGGTTAACCTGCTTGTTGCCGAAGCGAGACATCTCAACTGCCTTGCGGTCAGCTTCCTTCTTGGTCACGATACCCCAGAGGTCTTCCTCGTCGATGTCGCGGTCAGAAGTCAGGATAGCCATATCATAGATAATCTTCACATCCTTGAAGTAACCGACATAGTCAGAACCGATGTCGTTTGCATCGCGGGTAATCTGGAAACCACCGAACTTCATGTAGGGAAGTCCACGCGGATAAATCGGATACACGCGAATCTCACGGGCACGAACCTCAGCGATGTAGTTGGGGTTGTTCCACACGAGGGTCTTCCAACCGTCGAACATCAGGTTGCCCATGCAGTAGCGGCGCTCCACCTCGTCGTTGTCGCGGAGGAGGACATAGAGCTTGTGCGGGTAGTTCTCACCCATCGTCGTAACGGCGATAGACTTGATTGTGCCGACATTGCGGACGAGACCATAGCCATCCTCATAGAGGTATTTGCCCGGTTCAGACGGAGCCTGGCGGACACCGTTGGCATCAGCCTCTGAATACAGCTCATAGCCCTGGATTTCATACGGCGGAACGATCTTGGCGCTGGCATTGTTTGCCCAAGTCGGGAACACGATGCGGACACCAAGGACATCCTTTCCTGCGAACGGAACCTGTGCGCTCTGCTTTACCGGCGCAGCCTTAGTGTGAGAAAGCGCAAGAGCCTGCACTGAGCGTGCAGAGGAATTGAGCTCGACTTCCCATTCCGCAAGAGAGAGAGAAGTCTTCATCAGAGATTTCTGCTCTCCGGTGTAAGTCGCACCCGCAGCTACAGAATAGTCCTGGACTGTTCTGCTATTCTTTGTGGGCTTACCATCTTCACCCGGCAGGATATCAGCTGAGAGCTGAGTGAAATCAATGAGTGTTGATTCCTTGGCAAATGACAGACTACCAGCCAGAACAGCAGCAGCCATTAAAACAAAAGTCCTCTTCATTCGAAACTCCTTTCTATACTTTTGATGTAGCCTTGATACCTTATAGTATCTATTAAGAAACCTTTTTTGTCAACTTCTTTTACTGAAATTTAATGATTTTTTCATTAAGCCCCAGAGCCAGAAAGCTGCAAGAAAACCTCTTCGCAGACACTTTTCCCATCAATGAAAACATCAACCGTATGTATATTTGTGAAATTCTTCACAATATTCACCTTTAGCACATCGAGCCCGGCAAGGATGCTTTTTACCTCGGAATTCACCACGAGCGCATCGCGGCTGAGCCCTATATATGCGGTATCGCCCTTCACAAAGCAGAATTCGCACCTTGTGCCGGACGAGAGCACCTTTTTGTAGCGGTTCGTCATGGGGCCGAGCAGCAGCTCGTCCACAAAAAGGGCGAGGCTCCCCTGCACCGGCTCCTGGGGGAGATAGCGGACTTCCGTGCAGAGCGCGGCACTATCGTATGACGGAAAATAAAAGACTGTGCGCCTGCCGGCCCCGGCCTTCAGGAAAAAAAACACGGACAGGGCAAGCGAGACGGCAAAGACAGCCAGGCACACAAAGGCAGGAGCCTTTTTTACTGATGCATCACTCATCTTGTACTCGTAAATCCTCTCGTGCGCTCAAAATGGCTTATGAACGCCTGAAGCCCATTATATATCCCAAGCGACATTTTTTTCAAGTAGCTGTCGTCCGTCAGCAGCCCGGCCTCCTTCTCATTGGAGATAAAGCCGGTCTCGATGAGGATGGACGGCATCATCGCATTGCGCACGACGGCGAAATTCTCCGCCTTCAGCCCGCGCGCCTTGCTCAGCTTGCCGACCTGCGTGTTTATGCCGTTCTGGATAAAGTTCGCCAGCAGGATTGATTCCGTGGTGTACTCCTCCTCCACAAGGCTGTTGATGATGTTGCCGAGCGTCTTGTCCTCAAGGTCGTCGGTATTCGTCACCTGGCGCCGGTAATCGGGGGAAAGGTACCATACCTCGTAGCCGGAGGCGCTCTTGTCAAAGCTTGAATTCACATGGATGGAGAGGTAGAGAATCGCCTCGTCATCCTTCAGCTTTACCCCGTTGGCAATCTCTGTACGCTGCTGCAGCGATACAAACGTATCGTCCTTGCGGGTCATGATGATTTTCTTGCCGGGATAGGCCACCCGGAGCGCGTCATAGAGCATGAGCCCGATCTTGAGCGTGATGTCCTTCTCCTTCACGGACACCTTCTTGCCGTTGACGGTGAGGGGCACGGGCGATATGGCGCCGGGATCCTTGCCGCCATGGCCGGGGTCGATGACAATGGCACCGATACCATAGGAGGAAGGCGCGGCAGGGGACGCGTCGGAAGGCGCCGGGGCATCATCCGCCTGCATTCCTTCCTGAAAGAATTTCTGCGCCTCATTGAAGAAGGAGACGGATGCGATGAGGCTGCCGTCTTTTACATAGGGAGCCTTCTCGCTCACGATGGTCTGGTAGTCCTTCATGATGAAGGAGCTGCCAGACTGGAACGATATCTGGTGCCCGTTCTTCTCAAGGACGCCGGAGAGCGAGAGGGGATCCCAGTAGAGCATCATGCCGGCGGACTGCGCCTTCTCCGGAAGGTTTACCTCCTGCGCGGAAAGCGCGGCGGCGGAGAGAGAGACAGAGAATATCAGCAAGGCACATAAAAGCCAGCGTTTTCTATACATTTTTTAGCGCCCTCTCTTTTTCTTTGAGAATCGCAGCAGCTGATTCCTCTCGGTCAGCGCGCAATCATTCACATACAGGATGCCCTGCAGGCCACCACGGACAAGCGCGTGCCAGAACTTGCGCCCCTCCAGCTGCGGGTGCTCAGGGCACAGGCTGTCGAACAGGCGAAGCGTGTCCAGCAGGCTCCGGTGGTTGTAGTCCTTTATAGTATCGGCAAAATCCTTGACTTTTTCAGACAGGAGGGCGCAGGTTTTCTCATTCCGGGGAATATTGACCTGCGAGCGCGCGAGGGCGTCAAAGGCGTCCTTCTGGGCGGGGCTGAGCAGATAGGCATCCGGCGGGAAATGTGCCTCGGCGCGCTTCTCACGGCGGGCCAGGAAGACGTCCGTCTGTCGGTTGTCAGGCTCCAGGCGGAGCACGATGCGGGACACAGCGTCCTCCGCCGCGTCCACCGCAAGCGCGTAGTCACGGGAAGCAGTGATGGCGTTCCCGCACTTCTCCACGTTATTGCGCGGGAAATCGACGCGGCTCCCCCTCCCCGCGCGTGAAAAGAGGTTCCTGATGAAGGGGCAGCCGGAAGCCTCGTCCACGTTGCAGACCTCAGAGACCGTGCCGGGTATGGAAATCCAGGCGCGCTCGGCGCTTGCGGAGGGACAGGGAACCTCAAACACAGAGAAGGGCGCGTCGCTGATTGGCAGCGGGTTGCGGTACTGCAGCAGCTCCTCAGGAATTTTGCCGAGGGCGATGAGCAGCGCCTGCTTGGTGAGGTTCAGCCCGGACGCATACGGGAACGTCCAGCCGGACATGTAGCCGCCGGAAAGCCGGGCCGCAATCTCCCCTATCATGGGGCCGTTCGCGGTGTACTTGATGTCTGCCTTTGCCGCGCCGCAGGTCAGGCCGAGCGCCTTGACCCCCTGCGCGAACGTCCGTATCAGCTCGAATTTCCGGCTCTCATCGGCGGAAGTCGGCATAGTGTGCCCGGTCTCGATGAAATACGGCGGGTAGAAGATGTGCCGGTCAGCAAAGCCGGTTATGGTGAGCGTGCCGCCGTACACGAGCGCGTCTATGGAGTATTCCTGCCCGTCCATGTAATCCTCAAGGATGGCGGTGCCGCTGCGGGAATAGCGGACGGCGTCCTCCACGGCAGAGAGGAATTCCTTGCCGTTGCGGATAAGGCGGCAGCCCCGCGCCCCCATGTTGTCGGCAGGCTTCACGACCTTGGGGAAGGAGATTGAGCCGAGCACCCCCGGATCAAGGTAGGACGCAATCTGCCTGCGCGAGATGCGGGAGAATTCAGGGGAGCTGACTCCGTTCTCCTTGAAGCAGCCGCGCATACGGATTTTGTCGCTCGCGTTGAGCGCGGCCTCGTAGGAATGCGCGGGGAGCCGGCATTTCTCCGCGACATAGCTCACTGAAGCGGAAAAATCGGTGCCCGCGGTAAAGACCGCCGCAAGGCGGCTTCCGAAGGAAAGCGCAAGCTCCGCGAGCCTGTCCTTGTCCTTGAGGTCGACCGGCTCAAAGCGGTCGGCGAACGGGGCGCACACTGCGTCCGGGTTGGCGTCGACGACGAGCGCCTTGTAGCCCAGCTCCTTCGCAGCCTCGATGGCGGGGCGCTGCATCAAGCCTGCGCCCAGAATCAGAACGTATTTGTCATTCATAGTATTGCCGCCTTACAGTTTTTTACAGTACACCTCAAAGGTGTCGCCAAGCTTCAGCGCCCGGCTTGCCGTGCGGAGCGCCCTGTACTGGACGGATTTATCCGACCACTGCTTCTGCCGGGCGCAGGGAAAGCGCTCCGGGTGGATGCCCGTGGAGACGATGCGCTGCACCTCAAAGCCGTAGCGTCTGAGAATGGATGCCGCACGGGACGGCTCCCACAGCGTATAATGGTCGGCGGGGCTCTGCCTGAAGAAGGTGTCCGTGTTGTAGCGGGCGCTCACGCCGGATGCGGAGGGTGTGCTGAACGCGAATATGCCGCCTTTCTTGAGCAGGCCTGCGACCGCGGAGAGCACCGAGTCCAAGTCCTGGAAGTGCTCTATGACGTACCACATGGTAACCGCGTCGAATTTGTCTATGCCGAATTCCGTGGTCACATCCGCCTGTGGGAATGCCGCGCACACCGCGGGGAAATGGAGCATGTCCTGTACGTAGCGCACGGCGTCGGGGGATATATCGGTGCCGAACACCTGCCAGCCGGAATCGTTCGCGGCATCAAGGAAGGGTCCCAGCGCGCAGCCGATGTCAAGGACGGTGGGAGTCACCGCGGAATGGGCACGGCGGTACAGGTAATCGATGATGCTGGTGCGGCGGACGCACTCCGCCTTAATGGAATCAAAATCATCCTCGTAGGTCTTGCCGTACTGCTTCTTGTAGTCGTCGTAGAAATAGTCGTGGTTGTACTTGGTCTGCCCGGGCTCAAGCGTCCACGACATATACAGCATGCCGCACGAGCGGCAGCGGCGGAACGTATGCTCCGCGGTACGGGCGACGACAGGGTCTTTCTCCGCAGTCTCCTTGCGGCACACGGGGCAGAGGATTTTCTTTCCTCTGGAGAGCGCCACGGTGAATTCCGCGAGCGAGCGCCGCACCGGACTGCCAGAGTCCCCGTTCCTGAAGAGCTTGTCCGGGGCAGCCAGAAGCCTTTTGAATGCCTTGGTGGATATGTCCCCGCCACCGACGCAGGCAAAGCCGTACATGCGCGCGAGCTGCTCGTGCAGGGCTGTCGTTCCCAAGAGTATGACCGCGCATCCGGCGGCGGCGGCCTCAAAGGCCGTAAAGCCGTAGTGGGTGACGATGAGGTCGTAGGCATGCAGCTTGTCCCGGAGCGCCGGTATGGGGGCGCTGGTAGAGACGGCGCCACGCACGGCCGGAGCTATCCGTTCCTCCAGCGAGGATACCCCCTCCGGGCTGCTGGCAACGGCGGTCACCGTGAGCCCGCAGGACGCGAGCGCCTCTGCGGCAGGCGCGGTGAGCCCAGCAGGATCCTCTCCGCCGAGCACCACGAGCGCCGTCTCGAGTGCTGTGCCCCTGCCCGCATCCCGCACCTGGCTGCCCAGCTCCATAAAGCCCGGCTCCGTCAGGTTTACCCGGCGGTTCTGCACGGCGGCAGGGATGATGTCAAGCAGATAATCGGCATAGTCTGTCGCCGGCGAGCCCTCGTCAAGCGCCACAACGGGACACAG
>DGUD01000143.1 GCA_002393865.1 Treponema sp. UBA4319 | reverse complement strand
AATCGACTACATCCAGTTTGTCCGCCAGTAGCCCGCCTATTTGCCAACATCAAGCATACGCCTGTCCCATGACTCTGGCGGATCCTCAACGATGCTCCAGTCAAAATCGAGCACTCCGTGCGGGGGGAACGGGGACGGCGGGGGCGCCTTGCGCCGGGCGTTCTGCTCCGCCACAATCTCATCCATCGTGCGGGTACCGTCGGTGAGCGACAGGTAGGGCTCCCCAAAGGCGCAGATTGTCGCCGTGCGCACGGTATACGACGACGTGCTTCCGTCGCTTGCCTGCACCTTTTTCTCCACCAGCACCGAATTTATCGTATACTTCCGCGGGAAATCCTTGCTTTTGTCGATATTGCGGATTTTTGTGCGCCGCCCCACCGTGCAGGTATATACTTTTCCTCCGGACTGAATCATCTTGGGAACCGTATAGGTCTTGTCCCCGTCCGTAAACTCCGCCTGGGCGGCAGCATCGTATTCCATATCCGTGCGCCAGTAGCGTATATGGTACACGGCATCGTCCGCCACGCAGTAGGAAAGCAGCTCGTTGCTGGTGACAGGGGGACTTATCAGTATGCCGTTCGCGTTTCCCGCGTCCTGCCAGTAGCCGGAGAGCAGGTTCTCAGACTGGATGGTGACGCCGTTGAGCAGCGAGCTCCGGGGAACCGAATCGCTGTCCTCTGTTTTTATGGCAAAATTAAGGTAGAGATTGTTCCCGATGACCGCCACCGGCACATGGTAGGAGCGCTCTCCCCCGATTTTCTTGCCCGCATAGCTAATCTCTATGTCCCAGGCGCCGCTCGGCTCGTTCTCCGCGTAGAGCTCGTCGCCGTCCGCCTGCGCCACCGGCATATTGTAGGCCTTGGTAAACAGCTGGTCGGTCAGCGGCGTAAAGCGCAGCTCCATCTGCTCCGGGACGGCAGGAACGGTATTGTTGCGGTCAGGGACATGCTCCGAGGTATACGCGCCGCTTTCGGCGGCACGGTCGTTGTACCACTGGTAGAACATCCTGAGCACGATTTCCGGCACCACCTGTCCCGAACGCTGGGACACATAGTGCGTGTCAAAGAGTACATAGCGGCAGTCGTTCTGCCAGATGCCTTCAAGCAGCAGCGGCACCTCGCCTTCCGCAAGCACCGCGGACGCAGGCTGGGAAAGCTCCGCCTCCTGCGCGAAGAGCGGCCCGCCAGACGCAAAAAGCGCGAGCGAAATTCCGGCCGCAAGAGAAAGCCCTTTTATTTTTCGATGAGCATACATTTCCACGCTTCCATTATCGGCCGCAGCGGGCGACAAACGCACCCTCTTTTGCAAAAAGAGCCCTTCCCGCTAATCTGCGCTCCCCTGGTGCCCCTGAGCCGGGGCATGGTCTTTTCCCTCGCAGAGCATCCCGGACTGGGACACAAAGGGCTTGGTGGCAAACTGTTTCCCGATACTGTCGCGGACCGCATAGCGGATTATCCGGCGGGAATCAAAGGCCTGCTGCACAAGGGCGTCGATATCCATATCCTCGTAAATCCGCCGCGCCTCGTCCACGGAGGCCTTGAGCACCGGATGGCGCGGGCTGAACAGCACGCAGCAGTCCTCGTAGGGCAGAATCGATATGTCGTAGGTACCAATCTCGCGGGCGCCGTCCACAATCTCCTCCTTATCCATACCGAGCAGCGGGCGGAACAGCGGGAATTCGGCAAAGCTCTCCGTAACCGCAAGGTTCTCCACCGTCTGGCTTGCGACCTGCCCCAGGCTCTCGCCCGTGATGATGCAGTCCGCCTGGATGCGCCTTGCCAGCAGGTTCGCGGCCTTCATCATGCAGAGCCGGAGCATGAGCGTGCTGTAGGCCTCAGGCGCCTTCTGCTTGATGCGCATCTGCACGTCGGTAAAGGGTATGATGTTCAGGTGCGTGTCCATGCCGTAATCCGCGATGATTGCGGCCAGGGTCTCCACCTTCTTCTGCGCCTCCTCGGAGGTATACGGGTAGGAATGGAAGTACGCGCATTCCACCTTCATGCCGCGGCGCATCATGCGCCAGCCTGCCACCGGACTGTCCAGCCCGCCGCTGAGCAGCAGCAGCCCCTTGCCGCTCACCCCGACCGGCAGACCGCGGCACGTCTTCTTCTGGTCGGAATAGACATAGCACTGCTTGCGCACCTCCACGTGCACCACGACATCCGGCCGGTGCAGGTCAACGGCAAGGATGCCGCCGTCAAAGACCTCGCCCGCCGCCTGCGCGCATATCGCATAGGAATTGAGCGGAAAGGATTTGTCCTCGCGGCGCGCCTCTATCTTGAAGCTGCGCGCGCCCGGCCCCTTTGCCTCCAGCGCGATCTCCGTGACCGCGCGGCGGATGGCGGAGATATCCTTGTCTACCGTGCGGACTTTTGCCCATCCGGTAATACCCAGCAGGTGATCCAGCGCGTACTCCACGCCGGGGCACGAGGCTTTGGTGCAGCGCACGTAGAGCCGCCCCGCCTGCGTATGCACCTTTGCGTCCACCGCCTCCAGCGCCACGCGCGCGTTGCACACGAGCTGCTTCTCAAAGAGATGCATATTGCTGCCCTTCAGCGTAAGCTCGCCCACTTTGCCCAGATAGGTCTCCGTATACAGGGCGTCATCAAGTTTTTCTTTTGTATCCATAAATATGTCCCTAGAACGTAAAGCTCATGCCGATGCGCAGATAGTTCGTTATGACATTCATCAGGTTCTTCTCCCATTTATCCCGGAAAAACACAAGAACCTCTTCCTTCGTGTAGCTGCCAACGCCGTCAATCGTATACGGGCCATCTCCAGTTCCCGCGACTCTGCCCCCCGGATAGAGGTTGGCAAATCTAACGTCCTTGGGTTTATTCCCGATATATTCAAATGTATAGCCAGCATTGAGCGAGAGCGTGCCGAAACGGAAGGACGGGAAGGTATAATCCGCATCGACCGTAGCCTGCAGCAGCAGGAGCTTGTGGCTCTGGTTCAGGAAATTCATATCATCCCATGCAGACGCAACATGCGTGCCGCCATCATGGACATCCCGCGCCGGATCCGCGAACATGGAATGCATGAAAATGCTTCCGTCTGTGGCATATACCCCATCATCCGAAAGCAGATAGCGCATGGCCTCGTCGTCAGAGAGGCTCTCCGCCACATTGCCGTGGCTTACGATGGAGGCGCCGAGCTTCAGGCGGAAGTTTTTCAGCGGCGTGAGCTCCACGGAGGTAAAGAAGCCGAGGCTGTTGGGTGGCAGAGGGGAGCCCATCGGCACCCCGTTGTTCGTGTAGTCCTGGTAGTTGTACATCTGCGCGCTCATGCCGGCGGTGCCGGCATATCCCCCCGTGGAGGCATATTCCCAGTGCGAGTAGGTGTATGGCAGCACCGCCGCAAAGCGCACCTCCATCTTGCTCAGGACAAGGTTCTCCGGCGTAAAGGAGGCGCCCAGCTGCATCGCGATGCGGTTCTTGGACTTCAGGCTGAAATCCTTCACCAGCTTGTTCACGTCGATGTCGTCCACAAAGATGTCCGCGGCAAGGAGCAGGCCGTTATACGGCCGGAACTTGAGCAGCAGCCCCATCTGGAGGTTGTCCGCGTTGCCGCCGATTCCCTGCGCGGCCATGTAGGGCACCGGCAGCAGGTAGGACAGGTCAAAGCGGTTGCCGTAGACGATGGTCTCGTAGTAGGACAGCGACAGGTTCGGCAGGAATTTGTACTCAAAGGCGTGGAAGGCAAGGAATTTGCCCGGCGAGAGACCGGAGCCGTCGTTGCTGTGCGTGGCGCCGATGGCGGAATACTGCTGCACGTACGACCATTTCTCCTTGACGACGGAGACGGAGAGGTTCGCAGAGTGGTAGGTGCTGTCGTTGAGCGCGAGCCCGGCGTCGCGGAAGGGGCCGTAGCCGGAGCGGTAGATGCCAGCCTGCAAAAAAAGATCGCTGCGGCCGATGGAAAGCACGTCGTTCATGTCTATGTAGCCGTACAGCGGCCCCAGCGTGGCGGCATCCTGCCGGGCGTCGTGGGGGGAATTCACGTACAGGGGCAGGAAATACGCGTCGCTTTCCTGGCTGCGGACGGCAAGCCCCAGACGGTAGCTCATCGATATCCAGTCCTTGTACAGCAGCGCGTCGCCCTCCACGGACGGATTCAGCGACAGCATCACGTTATCTTCCGGGTCAAAGTCAAAGCTCGGATCCCCGCCGGCATCCGACACGGGGAATACCACGTCCCCCTCCGTCCGGGCAGCCACATGCCACCCCCGCCCCGTCAGCTTCTGCCAGTATTCCACGGCCAGCTCCACGTCGCGCTCGTTGCCGCGCTTGATGACGTTCTGCAGGATGTTCTGGATGCTTGCCATGGGATACGGACGCAGCGGCGGAACCTCGCGCAGCAGACCGCGGTTCTCCCAGCTCTCCACCAGCGTGTAAAAATAGTCGTCCGGGTCAACCCCCACCTGCGCATGGGCGCAGACAGCGGCGGACAGCAAGACCATGGGGAACATTTTTTTTATCAGCCGGGAGACTTTCAGCTGACTCAGTTTTTTTATTGCAATCACCTTTACCTCCGGGGCAAAAGCCGGGCGGCTCTTACGGAAGCACAGACATCAGCTTTGTGTGCCAGGCAGCGCTTCCAGAGCCTTCCTTCCTTATTCTTCACAAAACAAGCTACTGGAACAGCTTACCGAACCTGAAATTCGCGGAAAGAGCGAACTCAAAGCCCTGCTCAACCCGTCCCTCTTCGTTGCCATAGTTCAGCACAAGCACGTAGCTCGGCTGAGCCATGAGCGAGAGCGCCGGGAACGCGAAGGGCGTGTAGCCAGCACGAAGCGACGCGCGTATTGTGTACTGGGGAGGGGTATCACGCCCAAACGGGCTCGTCCAGGACTGCTGCTTTTTGGCATAGTCTTTGCCGCCGGGCTTGCCGGTATCCGGGTAGACCCATGATTTCAGCTCGTCGTCCGTCATGGCGGTCTTCTGCCCGCCCCAGTGAACGGAGTCGAACACGTTGTAGTCCGCATATTCGCCCTGCGCCATCACAAGGAAGAGGCTTCGCAGCGACCAGTGCCCCGGCACCTCGTAGCCGACATCCAGCGCCGCCGCCATCGTATCCGGCCCGAAGGGGCTGCCTATCCATTCATAGAGCGGGGTGACGCCGCCGGTCGTACCGTTGTCCGAGTACGTGCGCACAAGGCTCCAGTTGGGGCTTTCCTTGATGTAGAAATACGGGTCGGTGTACGATGCCTCCGCCGCCGCATGGAGATAGCCGCCGCCAAGCGGCACGTAGCCCTCCACGCCCAGCTGCGCGCCCAGCCCGTTCGGCGTCACATTGTCCGGCCAGTTCTCCATCTCGTAGGCGGTCTGCAGCTGATCCTGCGCAAAAAGCCCGTAGATGCGCAGGTACCTGACCGGCACATAGGACGCCTTTACCGCAAGGTAGGCGCAGGTGTGCCCCTCGGAATCGTCCTTTTCCGGCTCATAGTCGCGCCACGGCGCCATGCCGTGGAAAATCGTCAGCGGGTTCAGGAACCGCAGCTCCAGCGGCGCGTTCACCAGCACGGACTCCTGCACGGAGAGCTGCACCTTGCGGAAGAGCCGCACGTCAAAACGGTGCGTGTACAGGTACTTGTCCACGTTGAACTGCGTCACGTTCATGTTGTAGCGGAAGTCCGGCGTAAAGAGCTCAAGGTTGGCGTAGCTCGCCCCCGTAAAATACTCGCTCTGGATCACGCTGCCGAGGACGCTCCGCCCGACGGACTGCTCCCCCATGCCCAGCTGGAAATTCATCGCGGCCTTCTCGGTCAGGCTCAGCCCCGTGCTGAAATACGCGGTATACGGGAAATTGACGTCTATCTGGTCGCCGGCAAAGGGTATGTTCGTATAGTTGTAGCCGGAGCGTTTGCTCATCTGGGTCTTTTTCTGCGCCAGCTGCAGATCCATCTCCATGGTGAACCAGTCCTGCGCCTGGAATTTCACCGGCAGCAGGATAAGCGGCTGCCGCTCATAGCGGTCATAGACCCAGCCGAGCTCATCGCCGGACTTGTAATAGCCCTCAAGGTTCAGCTCCGGCGCAACCCCGAAGGAAAAAATATCCGAGCGGAAGGCGATATCCTGCTCGGCAAAATAATACATCACGCGGTCATACTGCATCTGCCCCGCGCTGCTGAGCGCATCGTAGTCAATCTCATCGAGGAAGGAAAGCAGCTCCTTTACGGTAAGCGGCGCCTGATCGGAAAAATCCGTCTTTCCCTCCTCCAGCGCAAGCGACGTGATGGCGTCATAGACCCAGCTGCCGGCCTTTACCAGCTCCTGGTCACCGCGCCCGGAGGCCGCCGCGGACAAAGGGAGGATGAGGATATATGTCAATCCAAGCAGGATACGCTGCACAATGCGGAACATACAAGCTTTAGTGTAGCATGTCCCGCAAAAAGAAACAACTGGGCACGGACAGCCAAAGCGGAAATCAGCTTTGTGTGGAGCGCGAAGGAAAAGACGGCAGAAACCCCTCATTGGCGCGGTACGAGCGCCAGCGAGTTCAATACCTATTCCGCGCTACAGAGGGTTTATCAGCAGGATTTGACCGGAATCAGATACCAC